>NZ_JAMDJP010000009.1:0-182421 GCF_023475945.1 Shewanella sp. 8A | reverse complement strand
GTTACATATAGATAAATTTAAGGTGCAAAACTTGGGATGGATTTCACATTAAATTAAATTAATAACACCATAATTAGGTGTTCTTTAAAGTATTTACTCAATATTAAGGAATATAAAAAATGCATATTAGTAACATGGATGGCCTCGATATTCTGAGTTTAAAAATACTTGTTTCATTATATGAGAACAAGTCTGCAACCTATGTATCAAAGGCATTAGATATCCCAGCCCCCAAAATAAGTCGTAGCCTTAAAAACCTGCGAGAAGTATTTGGTGATGAGCTTTTTATCCGTAAGAAATATGGCTTATTCCCCAATGAATTTGTCACGCACTTATACCCGATAGCGAAACAAACCATTGAATGTACTGAGAAGTTTCAAAAGGTACGAGCAGCCAATGTCAATCATGTTAAAACACATGTTGAGATTGCCGCCCCAGGCCTTATTGCCTATGCCTTCCCTAAAGCCTTAATGCAAGCTATCAAAGAAGAGCAAAAATCTATCCATATCAATATTACCCCTTGGTCACTGCATACCACGCAGGACATCATCAATGGTGATACCACCCTCGGTATTTGTTGCAATAAGAGTACCGCAGATGTCGCAGCCTATGGAGACAAGTTACAAACCACAACACTACAACGTATGGGTAAGGTGTATCTTATTGCTAGCCGAAATCATCCCATTTTTAAGCGAGAAATTACCTTAGAGACGATTGCAGAGTATCCCTATGTCAATACTGATCTCGGTAATCCCAGTACTCGCCTTAGCCCATATCAAGAATTCTGTATAAAAAATGGTATAAAACTCAATACTGAAATTACCATTACCAGTATTTCTAGTTTGTTTGAATATTTAGGAGAGAGCCAAACTATTTCTTTATTACCCTACCGAGTGGTTTATGAAATGGTGGCAGAAATACCCGAACTGCATACCTGTCAATTATCACAACTTGAGGCAGAACGTTTATACGCCGACACCGAAGCTCCGACGATCTTCTTGGTGCAAAAGAATCAGCCCAATCGCGCTAGCGAAGAGCTGGTGTGGCTCAGTGAACAAATAAAGAAAATTGTTGATAGCATTATTTAGCGATAAAGACTTAACACGTTTTCATCTTATTATTCGAGGTGATAGGCATATTGTGCCTTAGCTTAGGCTCCACCTCACCGCTCCTCCGTGTCGTCCCAAGTTTTGTTAAGACGGGCATACATCTTAATCGTCAAACACGTTACACTAGGCCCATCTTTATCCTGATCGATCTTGCTATGCGAACCGAAAACACAGCCACACTTAATCTCATGTGGGGCGCACTGATTCTGGAAGAATTAGCACGTCTTGGTGTGCAGCATGTCTGCATGGCACCAGGCTCACGCTCAACCCCGTTAACTCTTGCAGCAGCCCAGCAAACCAAGCTGAAACGTCATTTGCATTTCGATGAGCGCGGCTTAGGGTTTATGGCACTTGGATTAGCCAAAGCCAGCTCTGCGCCCGTAGCTATTATTACCACCTCTGGCACGGCCGTCGCTAATCTTTATCCTGCAATAGTCGAAGCGTGGCTCACCCATGTGCCTTTAATTGTCCTCAGTGGTGACAGACCGCCAGAATTACTCGGTTGTGGCGCCAACCAAGCCATAGTGCAACCAGCCATTTTTGCCCATTATGCCCAGCAGGTGAATCTCCCCACGCCGGATGTACACATTGCACCGCAGATGTTGCTCACCACGCTTGATGAGGCCGTGGCCAATCAAACACGCCCTGTGCATATCAACTGTATGTACCGTGAACCGCTATATCCGAGTGAATTAACTGCCACAATTCTCGATAGCGAATCGCCATACCTCAAGCCGCTGCAAACATGGCTGCAACAAGCACGTCCTTACACTCTTTATGGTAAGCGTGAACAATTAAGCAGCCCGAGCGAAGATGCCATTATGCGTTTCGTCCATGGTAAGGGCGTCATCATCGCGGGTACGCTCACGCCAGAGCAAGATCCACAGCAACTCATTGCGCTATCTCAAAAAATTGGCTGGCCGTTACTAACCGATGCTCAGTCCCAACTGCGACAACATCCGGCGGCGATTGGTAATATTGACCAACTACTGCAACATCCCAAAGCGCGCAATCTGTTACAAGAGGCAGACCGCGTGCTGGTGTTTGGTGGACGCTTATTGTCTAAGCGTTTGATTGCTTACCTTGCCGAACAAAACTGGCACAGTTACTGGCAAGTGCTGCCGCAGCAAGATAGGCTCGACCCAAGCCATAACGCTAAACACATATGGCACGCCAACGCCGCCCAATTTGCATCGCTTAACTGGTATCGCTCTTCATCAGCGAATTGGGCTAATACCTTAGTTAGCTACAACGATGAATTGCATAGTTTATTCGTGCGCAATATTGATCAAGGTGAGTTTGGTGAAGCTCAGGTTATCCGCGCGATTGCCAATACACGACCACTGGAGCAGCAATTGTTTATCGGCAATAGCCTGCCGGTACGTTTGTACGATATGTACGCGCCAGTGAGCTGCTGCACTGCCACCACTTACACTAATCGCGGAGCCTCGGGGATCGATGGCTTACTGGCCACCGCCTGCGGTATTGCAGCGCACCAAGGTAAACCGACCAGCTTGATTATTGGGGATTTATCCCAGTTGCATGATCTCAACTCCTTTGCCATCGCACGCAATTTAACCAGTCCTCTGGTGATCATTATCCTCAACAACGATGGCGGTAATATCTTTAATCTCTTGCCCGTCCCCAATGAGGAACTGCGCAGTGATTACTATCGGTTAAGCCATGGTCTGGAATTTGGTTATGCCGCCGCTATGTTTAATCTTCCTTATAACCAAGTGGATAACTTAGCAGACTTCCAAAATAGCTATAATGAAGCGCTGGATTATCAGGGTGCTTCTGTCATCGAAGTCACCGTTAGCCAACACCAAGCCAGCGAGCAGATCGCCGCGCTG
Source organism: Shewanella sp. 8A (assembly GCF_023475945.1). Classification (NCBI taxonomy): domain Bacteria; kingdom Pseudomonadati; phylum Pseudomonadota; class Gammaproteobacteria; order Alteromonadales; family Shewanellaceae; genus Shewanella; species Shewanella sp. 8A. The sequence continues at coordinate 179,459 of NZ_JAMDJP010000009.1, read as the reverse complement.
AATTTATGGGTGAAACAAAGCTAATGCCGACCGTGGCCCGTTATGGAGAGACAGCACAGCCAAACTTGGTCCTGATCCATGGTTTTTTAGGATCGAAGGCCGATTGGCTACCGCTGATCCCTAAACTCAGCCAACATTTTCACTGCATCTGCCTCGATTTACCCGGTCACGGCGACAATCAACCAGAAATCGCATCGACGCTCACTGATGGCTTCGACTTTTGTGTCCAAGACATTATCAGCCGCCTCGATCGCCTCGGTATTGAAGCGTTTTACCTCTATGGGTATTCCCTCGGTGGCCGGATTGCCTTACATCTTGCCCAAGCTTATCCGCAGCGAGTGTTGAGTTTGTGGCTAGAATCCTGTCATCCCGGGCTGACAAATACCGAAGAACAAGCCGCGCGCAGCAAGAGCGACAACCTGTGGGCCAAACGGCTGCAAAGCTTGAGTAGCAGGGATTTTTTACAGCTTTGGTATCAACAGTCCGTGTTTGCCGATATGCCCGACAAGGTGCGCAATGCCTTGATAGCAAAACGAGCTATGCAGCTCGACCAACATCCCAAACACATACTCAAGCAAATCTTTTTGGCGACCTCACTTGCCCGCCAAGCTTCACTTTGGGATCTACCTGCAAGCCTTGCTTGCGAATGCCATTTTTTTTCCGGCAGCCAGGATGCTAAATTCACGGCGATCGCAAAGGACTGGCAAGCACAACAACCCATCATCTTGCATCAGATTGAACAGGCGGGGCATAACATACATCAAGCCAATCCTGCGGGATTACTCGCCTGTATAAGAAGTTTGTTCGTCGAACGCTTGACGTAGAGATACACGCAAACAGACCGCTTTTAAATCGATAAAGTGTTAAGGAAAATATGATCTTAACTTCACTTAGCTTGTATTTATATCGCCTGCCCTTAGACCGCTTTTTGCCTGTGGGTAAACAACGCATTGACTACAGAGCTGGCTTAGTACTACAGGCAAAAGCGCAAACCGAAGGTGAAGTGCGTGAGCAGTATGTTGAAATCGCGCCACTCTCAGGGTTCGATATCGACCAACAGCCATTATTAGGCTTTAGCCGTGAAAGCCTCGATGAGGTTCAACAGGCCTTAGTGGCGCTATTACCCAAGCTGCAAAACCAATCAATTTATTGCTTGCTCGAGCAAGCCGAAGCGAGTCCCTTTCCATCCATTGCCTTTGGCTTAAGTCTGCTACATGCCAAAATCAGCGGAAAACTCGATACGGTGCGCCCAGTAACCACCACAGTGCCGTTGATTTATCAGCCAACAGATGCGCCCAAAGCCGAGTTGATAGCTAAAATCGCCAAGCTCGATAGCAGTGTGCGCTCAGTTAAAGTGAAAGTTGCACAAACCTCCATGGAAGATGAGTTAAGTTTGATTTATGGCATCTTAAGCCAAAGACCGGAACTCAAGCTGCGCTTAGATGCTAATCGTGGATTTAGTTTGGAACAGGCCCTCGACTTTGCCGCTTGCTTGCCACTAGATAGCATTGAATATATTGAAGAACCTTGCAAACAGCCGCAGGATAATCGCACCCTGTATCGCGCCATTCCCCTGCCCTATGCCCTAGATGAATCCCTCAATGACCCAGATTATCAATTTGTGATGCATGAGGGATTAACGGCATTAGTCATCAAACCCATGCTACTGGGCTGTATTGAAAAACTGCAGCGCCTTATCGACGAGGCGAACAGCCATGGCGTGCGCTGTATCTTAAGTTCCAGCCTTGAGGCCAGCTTAGGTATCAATGATTTGGCCCATTTAGCCGCCATACTGACGCCCGATGAAATTCCTGGGCTCGATACGTTAGCCGCCTTTAGCCAAGACTTAATCGTACCAAGCGGCAAGCCCCAAACTCTTACGCTTAAATGCCTTAAACTTGTCGCCAGTACGCAGCAGGATTAATCGACAATGTCCGAATCTCAAACATTGGCTTCATCCCAATCTATTTCACAGCAACGTATTTCGCCATTACATAGCGCCGCGCTCATGTCGCCCCCACAGACGGCGGTTAAGCACAATGGGCAAGACATCAGCTACGCGAGCTTAAGCCAAATGGTGCTGATATTAGGTGAGCAGCTCACGCGCATCGGCGTTGGTCAAGGGCAGCCACTTGCGTGTATCAGCCGTAATAATCTAGAGATGATTTGCCTGTATTGGGCCTGTGTGGATATTGGCGCCATCTTTTTTCCTATCTCACCGCGCTTTCCGCTGGCGCAAGTTCAAGGGCTTATCGATAGCCACCAAATCCCTTTCTATTGGAGCGAAGATGAGCTGGCTTTATCAGGCTGTCATCAACTCACGCTAGATTTTAGTCTAGGCGTGGCTCCAAACGCTGACCTAACCGCGACAGCTTTTGATATTTATCGCCCAAGCAATGTGATTTTAACCTCTGGCTCCAGCGGTTTTCCTAAGGCGGCCGTGCACAATCTTGCGAATCATATTGCCAATGCCGAGGGTGCTCGCAGTCTTATTCCGCTAGTCGCTGGTGATGCTTGGTTGTTGTCGTTACCGCTATTTCATATTGGCGGCCTCGCCATTCTCAACCGCTGCGCCTTAGTGGCGGCGACGGTGGTACTGCCGGAACCTGCCCTCCCGCTGCAGGCGCAAATCGAGCGTGACGGCTTAACCCATTTCTCCCTCGTACCGACCCAGTTACTCAATTTGCTCACTGACAAACAGGCCTCGCTCAGCAGCATTAAAGCCCTGCTACTGGGCGGCGGCGCAATTTCTATCGATTTACTTAAACAGCTCGAACAGCGGCATATTGCCAGCTTTACCAGCTACGGTATGACGGAAATGGGCTCGCAAATCACCACTGGCCCCGCGCTGAGCGATGGTACGAGTGGCAAATTACTGCCAAGACGCGAGCTTAAGATTGTTGATGGGGTGATTTGGGTAAGGGGAGATTGCTTATTTATGGGTTATCTCGCTGATAAAGGAATAGAAAAGCCCCTTGATGCCGACGGTTGGTTTTATACCAAGGACAGAGGCGAATGGGACGAAAACGGCAATCTCCGCATTCTTGGCCGCGTCGATAATATGTTTATTAGCGGCGGCGAAAACATTCAGCCAGAAGAGATTGAAGCTGCACTCAAACTGCATCCATTAATAGATGAAGCAATCGTCTTTTCTCAGCCCGACGTTACCTTTGGTCAACTCCCCGCCGCCATCATTCGCGGTGACATTATTCGCGCTAAGACTATCTGCAGCGATACAAGCCGCAGCCACACCAGCCAAGAGATGAGTGCGATAGAGGCCGAGCTTGAAGTCTTTCTCGCCGACAAAATCGCCCGCTTTAAAAGACCACGCCGCTATTACCCTTGGCCAGAAAATGCCGCGCAAACAGGCTTAAAAGTGAATCGGCAACCGTTGATTGCCAGCATCCAATCCAAGTCTTGATGATTTCGGCCACAAAAAAACCTGCCGAAGCAGGTTTTTTGTTTCTAACATCGAAATAAATTGCAGCCTAATTAGGCTTCCATACAAGCCTTAAGCTTGTTCATGGCGTTTTTCTCTAACTGGCGAATACGCTCAGCTGACACTTGATAGGTTTCTGCCAATTCCTGCAGTGTGGTTTTATCATCGTCTAACCAACGGGCACGCAGAATATGCTGGCTACGCTCGTCTAAGGTTTTGATGGCCGACAATAAACGACCTTGGGCATTAGATTCCCAGTTATCGTTTTCGATGTTTTCGGCTAAATCCGATGAATGATCTTCAAGATATTGCACTGGGGCAAAATCCTGCTCATCATCGTTATCACTGCTCAGATCAAACGCAGGATCCTGCGCCGCCATACGTGATTCCATCTCTGTCACATCGGCCTTAGAGACACCTAAGTTTTCTGCGACCATTGCGACTTCATCATCGCTAAACCAACCGAGGCGAGTTTTCGCTTTACGGATATTAAAGAACAACTTGCGTTGCGCTTTGGTGGTAGCGACTTTAACAATGCGCCAGTTTTTCAGCACATATTCGTGAATTTCAGCTTTTATCCAGTGCACAGCAAAAGACACTAGACGGACACCCACATCGGGATCGAAACGCTTAACCGCTTTCATCAGACCGATGTTGCCTTCTTGGATCAAATCCGCCTGCGGCAGACCGTAACCTGAGTAGCCCTTAGCAACGTGCACCACAAAACGTAAGTGCGACATAATCAGTTGCTTCGCTGCTTGCAGATCACCCGTTTCCTGCAAACGCTTGGCTAACTCATACTCAGTCTCAGCGTCTAACATTGTCATGCTAGTCACTGAATGGATATAAGCTTCTAAACTACTGCTGCCCTGAGGGACTGTTAGTGCCATTGATTGCGTTTGAAAGGTCATTCGCGCTCCTACTTTCTTGCTACTTATCAAATATAAGTCGATTTCATCCTATGGTTTCACTCAAAACACCCTAAGGATGAGCTGACGAACTATCGGCTAATTGACAGAGTATGTCAACCTTCACTCGTCTGGGGTGTTACTTTTAACCCCGTTGAATAGACATTGCAAGTGAACAAAAGTTCATCGCCAGCCATATTTATCAAGGTATTTAAACTATAAACGATTGATCATTAAGAAGGTTCAATCGATCTTAAATGTTGCCTTACCGAAAGATAAGAACCTAGCCAACCTAAGAAAGAAGCCAAGCCCACTAATTGTAGCAGTTCGGTAAAGGTCAGAGACTTCATCTCTAGCTGACTACCATACAAACCAAGCAATTCGGCTAGGGCAGAATCCAGATACCAAACCAACAAGTTAATAATAAGCCAAGCTAATACACCGCCAATCACTCCGTACCAAATACCGGTATAAAGGAAGGGACGTTGAATAAATGCCTCGGTTGCTCCGACTAACTTCATCACTTCTATTTCACTACGGCGATTCATAATGGCTAAGCGAATCGTGTTACCTATCACTAATACCACTGCCAAGACGAGTAACGCCGCAATCGCCATTACTGTTCGTTCGAGTAAACGCACCACAGCCTGTAGCCGCTCTAACCATTCAATATCTAAGCGACCAAAACTGATTTCAGGCTCGCGCTCAAGCTTAGTCAATAATTCGCGGGCTCCCACTGGCGTGGAATAGCGCTGGGTTGGTGTCACGGTAATTACCGCTGGCAGCGGATTTTTATCAAGATAGGCTAACGCCTCACCAAATCCAGATAGACGCTGAAACTCCTCAAGCGCTTGATTGCGGTCGATATACTGTACCTTTTCTACCTCGGGATAAGCGCGGATACGCGTTAACAAACTTTGAATAGTCTGCTCGCTGCGATTTTCATCGATAAAAAGTGAAATCTCCGCCGCGCTATTCCAAGAAGTGGTAATAGTCTCGGCATTTTTAACTAGCACTTGCAGTGCTGCGGGCAAGCTTAAGCTCACCCCAAGCACAGCCATCGTCATCAAAGAAGAAACGGGACTGCGCCATAACTCGCCCATACTCGCCATGGCTTGCTGCACATGACGAATAAAAAACATCACGATGCGCCCTGAAATGGGCAACTTACTGCGCGTTAATTTGGCGTTATCACTCATAGCGCATTACCTCGAGCAGTCGCGTGTCCATGATGTAATTCCTGGGCACCGAGCATACGCCCTTGCTTCAAGGTAAAAGTGCGGTATTTCATCCGCGCGATCAGTCCCAGATCGTGGGTGGCAATGAGCACGCTCGTGCCAGCATCGTTAAAGGTTTCGAATAGGCGCAAAATATCCATCGACAATTTAGGGTCCAAGTTGCCCGTCGGTTCGTCGGCCAGCAATAGTGGCGGTTTATTCACGATCGCGCGGGCGATACCGACACGTTGCTGCTCACCACCGGATAACATGATCGGGTTATGGCGCTCTTTGCCATATAAACCCACCATATCCAACGCGCCAGCGACCCGTTTGCGGATCTCGCCATGGGAGAAACCTTCAATCACTAATGGCAAGGCAACATTGTCGAATACGCTTCTGTCCATCAATAGATGATGGTTTTGGAAAATCATCCCAATATTGCGACGCAAATAGGGCACGTGTTTGGGGCTGATTTTGGCAATATCGTGGCCATTAATCGCCACATGGCCAGTGGTGGCGCGCTCGATCACTGTGATTAATTTCAACAGGGTACTCTTACCCGCGCCCGAATGGCCGGTTAAGAATGCCATTTCACCTTTTTGTAGATGAAAATTCACTTCCTCCAGCGCCATTTGGCCACCAGGATAAATCTTACTGACCTGCTGAAAATCAATCATAAATTAGCTATCCGCTTTCTCTTGAGTGAACAAGGCATCAATAAATTCTTTAGAATTAAAGGTACGCAAATCATCAATTTGCTCACCCACGCCAATATAACGTAGCGGGATTTTAAACTTGTCGGCAATCGCAAACACCACGCCGCCCTTGGCGGTACCGTCGAGCTTGCTAATGGTCATGCCGGTAACGCCAACAGCTTCTTGGAATAGCTGCGCCTGGCTAATAGCATTTTGGCCAGTACTCGCATCTAAGGTCAGCATCACTTCGTGCGGCGCTTCTGGGTCGAGTTTCTTCATCACTCGCACTACTTTCTTTAACTCTTCCATCAGATGCGACTTGTTTTGTAAGCGACCCGCTGTATCAGCAATTAATACATCAATTTTTCGGGCTTTAGCCGCTTGCAGCGCATCAAAAAGTACCGAGGCACTGTCGGCGCCGGTATGTTGGGCTATCACAGGGATATTATTGCGTTGGCCCCAAACCTGTAATTGCTCCACCGCTGCTGCGCGGAAGGTATCGCCCGCGGCTAACATCACAGACTTACCTTGGCGCTGGTATTGCTTTGCCAGTTTGCCAATCGTGGTGGTTTTACCCACACCGTTAACACCGACCATAAGAATCACAAAAGGACCATGGGTATTTTCAGGCACTAATGGGATTGCCACAGGATCGAGTGTCTTTTGCATTTCATCGCGCAGCAGATCGTAGAGTGCTTCGGCATCCTTTAATTGCTTGCGCGACGCGTGTTCAGTCAGGCTCTGGATAAGGCGTGAAGTGGTTTCGACACCCACGTCGGCGATTAAAAGCTGTTCTTCCAACTCTTCAAACAGTTCATCATCGATTTTTTTACCACGGAATAAACCGATGAAACCGCTACCAATATTTTCGCTAGTACGCATTAAGCCGCGTTTTAGACGCGCGAAGAAGCTTTCTTTGGCGGGTTTGGCCTGAGGTTCGGGTTGTTGCTCAAGGGGTTGTTCAGCTTGGACCTGTGCAGCGGCAATTCGCTCTGCTTCTGCTTGGGCTTCAGCAGCCTGCTCTGCGGCAACTCTTTCGGCTTGGGCTTTTTCTGCGGCTAAACGCGCAGCTTGCTCTTCGGCAACACGCTGTGCCTCTGCTTGGGCTTTTGCGGCTTGTTCTGCGGCAACTCTTTCCGCTTGGGCATTTTCAGCGGCTAACTGCTCTGCCTGCGCTTGCTCCGCCGCTAAACGCGCGGTTTCGGCCGCCTGTTGTTCGGCTAAATGTGCAGCTTGTTCTTCGGCAACACGCTGTGCCTCTGCTTGGACTTTTGCGGCTTGTTCTGCGGCAACTCTTTCCGCTTCTGCTTTTTCGGCTGCTAATTTATCGGCTAACGCCTGTTCGGCTGCGGCTTTTTCAGCCGCGAGACGGGCTTCTTCAGCTTGCTGCTTTGCTAATGCTTCGGCTTGCTCGGTTTGCGATGGAGTAGAGACTGGGGTTTGCTCGACAACCTCATCTTGTGATTTATCTTTACGAAACCAGGAGAAAAAACCTTTCTTTGCCATGTGTAATTCCAGCGCTCTACTTCAGTGTTGAATTTAAAATAAGACCCTGCCGTTATACCAGATTACCGCGGCAATTACGCCCAAAAAGTCGGCAATTAGTTCTGCTCTATCAGCCTTCTCACCTTTTACTAGGAGTTTGATATAAAATAGTGGCCTTTATAAAGGTGGCATAGTCTACCACTTTCTTTCTTCAGGCAAAATCACGGGGGCACTTTGGCTAATAATCGTGCAAACAACAAGCAAGTGACCAAGAGTCAAACGGCCAACAAGAAAGCCGGTAGTGGCCAGGTGCGGATCATTGCTGGGCAATGGCGTTCGCGCAAACTGCCCATCCATGATTTAGACGGCCTGCGGCCGACCACAGATAGAGTCCGTGAAACCCTGTTTAACTGGCTTGCCAATGATATTGCCCACGCAAGGGTGCTCGACTGCTTTGGTGGCAGCGGCGCCTTGGCGCTTGAGTCCCTCTCACGCTATGCCAGTTACGCCAAGATTATCGAGTTGCAACGTCCAGCTGCCATGCAACTTAAAGCGAATCTCAATACCCTCAAGTGCGACAATGCCGAGGTACTCAACGCCGATACCTTAGTCGTACTGCAAAATGGCTGCGAGCAAGGGTTTGATGTGGTATTTATCGATCCGCCTTTCCGCAAAGGCTTAGCAGAAAAAACCATTCAACTGTTGGACAGCCAAGGTTGGCTTAATGATGGTGCGCTCATTTATGTGGAGTTTGAGTCGGAATTAACCCAAATGGCAGTCCCTGCGACTTGGCAACCGCTCAAAGACAAAACCGCAGGGCAAGTTAGCTATCGCTTATATCAATACCAAGCCGAAGACTCTCCGGCTAACACCAAGGAATAGCATGTCGTTACTGATCAATATGGGCAAAGCCATCACCCTAATAGCGTGGCTGATGATGGCTTATAACCTTGTTATGCCTTTTGCTGGCAATATCGGCATTATTCTCAATATCTTGCTCGGCATTACTTGCTTGATGCATTGCTTCCAAGTTGCCATCTTCCATATACTGTTTAAAAACCTGCTGACACTGCGCAAACAAGATTATCTGCAAGTGTTTATCTTCGGCGTATTTAGTTTATTGAGCTATCGTCGACAGGTGTTGGCGCAGGCGAAAGCGCACTAAACCTTTGCCGAAACGCGCTCGGGGTTAGGCCGGTAATACGGGTAAACGCTTTGCGACAGGCGCTCACATCCTCATAGCCAACTTGATGCGCTATGGTCTCGAAACTCAGAGAACTATTTTCGAGTAAGTCGCAGGCCTTTTGGATCCTGAGTTTTTGTAGGTATTCATTAGGCTTATGCCCTGTCGCTTTCACAAAACGTCGCAAAAAAGTTCGCTCGCCCATACAGCACTGCTGCGCCAAAACCGCAACACTCATCGGCTCACCATAGTCGGTTTGTAGGCGATTTTGCAGACCCAAGATCACAGCATCCCCATGATCTCGTTTAGGTAAAAACTGTTGGTAATAACGCTGTTCACGCCCACCGGTATCGATAACAAGGTACTTGCCCAGTTGGCGCATGACTTTCACATGACAAAACTGCGCGACTAACTCTAGCCCCAAGTCGAGCCACGACATCATGCCAGCAGCCGTGATGATATCGCCCTCGTTAACCATGATTTTTTCGATCTCGAGTTTCACCTGTGGATATTGGGTTTCAAACGTTTCCACTAATCCCCAATGGGTTGTCGCCTTGCGGCCATTGAGTAAACCCGCTGCGGCCAGCACAAATGCTCCCGCACAGGCAGAACAGAGAATAGCTCCTCGGGCATGTTGCTGCTGTAACCATAATCGCAATGAAGGCACTGCATTGAAGTAAAGCTCAGTCTCGATGCTCGGCGGGATAATCACTAACTGATAGCGATCTTCGAGATTCATCTCCTCTAGGGATAATCGAGTCACTGCAAAACTGCTTGAGCTTAGGGATTTATTTTCGTCAGCTAACATCAGCTTATTAGCCACCAGCAACATCTCTTCTAAGCCAAATACGGCTGAAGTTAAACAACCGGGTATGGCTAATATCGCCACTTTTAATGGGGATGGCTCGGCAAAATTTGTCAATTTAAGCACCATAGATGTCATTTCTGCCACTCTTAATGGCAATGAATCTACCGCAAACTCTCCTTCGAAGACATCTTTTGCAAGAGAAAACGAACAGGAGAAAAATATGTCGAGCTTAAACCAGATCCCAGAGAACAGCGCCTTAGTAATTATTGATGTGCAGAATGACTACTTTCCCCATGGGGCTTACCCACAATGGCAAGTCGATGAGACATTAGCGCGCACCTTGCACTCAGTGCAATGTGCCCAGCAACAGGCGATACCGATTATTCTCGTGCAGCATATAGCCGATACTGCTCAGGGTGACGCCCCCTTTTTTAACCCACACACTCAAGGAGTTGAAATCCATCCTGCGCTTTTAGCTGAGCTACCCAATGCCCCAATTGTGGTAAAACAATTTGCCGACAGTTTCGATGGCACAGAGCTAGCCAACTTACTCCAAGATATGCAAATCAAGCATTTACTCTTATGCGGTATCATGACTCAAAACTGCGTGACCCATACAGCGCTATCACCCGCGGCACAAGCCTATTCAGTGCAAGTGATTGCCGATGCCTGCACAGCTCCCACACAAATGGTGCATCAAATTTCGCTAAGCGCCTTGTCCCGCAGAGTGGCATTAATCAATAGCCAAGACTTATAAGACGAGAAAGCAAAAAGCCCTCGAAAGAGGGCTTTTTATTTGAATATCAAGCTATTGAAGCGCTAAACCTTATCCTTTTGGATAGGGGTGAGCAACACCTTTGTGGCAGTCCACGCAGGTCTTTCTTGCTTCAGGATCTTTCTTGAAGTTGTTGGTGTGCATTCTCACAGCCATTGGCTTCATTGTTTCAGGTTGATTTTCATAAATACGAGTATGGCAATGTTGACAGTTAGCAGAGTCATTACCACGGAAGTAAGCTAAAGCTTTGTCAGCTTGCTCTTTGCGGTTTTCGTCTAACCAAGCTTGAGTGTTAAAACCATCGATAGTTAAGAAACCATATAAGTCTTTAGATACGATGATTTTCTTGATCAAGTAATCCACTGGAGCATGTGGTAAGTGGCAGTCTTGACATTGTACGGTCACACCAGCACGGCCACCGCCATGGGCAGAAGCTAACACTTCATTTTTCAATGAGTGGTTGCTATGGCAGCTCATACAGAATGCGTCTTCACTCGTCGCATGTAAGGTTTGTTGGGTTGCAAAGTAGCCCACAACACCAATAACGATACCAACAACCAGTAGCGCTAGGATGGAATATTTCGCGCTGGGTTTAAATAGTGCACGCCAGTTCATCACTCTATCTCCGAAAATATGGTCAAAATTAGTTTTTATAAGACTATTTTATATTTTTTCATTTATTAGAAATTTGATTTCAAGCCTAAAATGCCGATTAATGTAAACTTAAAAGCGCAAAATGAGACTTAGCTCTAACTCTGAATAATACGACTCGCTAAAACCAGCTTAGCAGAGCATTAGGGTACTTCAACTCTCACTAATACATTCATCATTATGCTAAGCGACAAATGATTAAGTACTACCTTAAGAAGCTAAGGCAATGAAATCATTTTTAGAATACAAAAATGTGATCAAGACGACATTTAACCTTTGCTATAAAAGCCTGACGCCTAAAACTAAACTCAAAATGAAACTTTTTATGCAATTTGTTGGTCTTTAAGAGTAGGTACATTGGCAACGGTTTTTTTATGGCTAAGTTTTGGATTACCATAGCACTGTTATTTTCACTTATCGCTCAGTCGGCGATGGTGAATGCTATGCCAACTTCAGCGATGAATGACTTTCACGATATATCCAGCATGCAAATGGTTGATGGCAAAATAAATTGCACTATGCCCGATTGCCCCCCAGACGAATGCATGTTGCATTGCCAAGACTCTCTTACCAACCATTGCAAAACTCATTGCGTTGCACAGCTTTACCTCTCAACATCACAACCACAACTCGCGTTGATGAGTCATGCTAGTAATCGTATTACGAACAAAAGCTGGGCGATTCAAACCGCCGACCTTGGGTTGACCACACCACCACCCAACTCCGATTTGCTGTAACCGATCTTAATCATTAAATCGATTCAATCGCTCGCGAAGCTGCCACCACGATTTGGCGCTCACGCGAACACGCAAATTTTGGAGTTTATTATGAAAACGACCTTATTTAGTAAAATTTTCGTTGGCGTTACATTCATCATCAGTACTATTGCTATCAGCATGACGGCGAGTGCTGCGACCTTGAAAGGCACTGATACACTCAATGTGGTCAGCATTAATGGCCAAGCTACTAAATCCTTTAAACCAGTACAACTACCTGAAGGTAAAGTGCTAATTGAAGTAAAATATCAAGATCTATTCAGTTATCGCGCCGATGACAGTGGCACTTGGGTGAAGTCTGAGCCTCTATTCTTTACCCTGGATGTTGCACCGCAGTCGAATTACCAGATCAGCACTCCAACATTAACTAGCGAGGCTGATGCCAAACGTTTTATCAATAACCCTCATATACAGCTCAGTGTAGATGGTGCCACACCACTGCCACTCGTATTGCAAAATCACAGTCAGTTAATGGCAGAGATCTTGCGAAATCAAGTCGCTAGATAATCCAACCTTAGGAGCGATGAGCTGAGGCATTAACTAAAATGTGAGTTAACGCATTGCAGCATAATGCCTCTGTGCTAGAATCCAAGCGTTCATTATCTGGAATTATTATGCATCAAACACTTAGTCGTTATTTATTAGTCATATTCACTTTACTCGCATTGGTCGGGCAAGGTGTTGTGTCTAATGGACACGCTATGGTGATGCGCTCAATGGAAATGGGCGCTATGGTTCATAGCCTTTCCAACCAAGGAATGGATCACGCGGCAATGATGCAAATGAACACCGAGCACCACGCTGACGCCAGTGCAATGGCCAATACAAATTGCTGTAACGATCAAATGCTTCCCGGCGCAAAACAGCATTGTTGTAATGGCACCACGTCCTGTCTTAACGATTGTGGACATTGCTTGACGATCTCAGTTGCTGGTACGCTTTTCAGTCCACATCTTTGGCCCAGTGTGAGTCTGAGTGATACCCCTATGGCCACTCCTATGCCTCATTTCCACTCTATCTCTTTATCGTCGGCCTTCAAGCCACCGATAGCCTAGTCCTAGCCTCATTGTGCCCTTTTTTCAGGGCGAACCAAGCTAACTATTTATTTTGCCGTTTATTGTGGTGCCCTCTTCTCAAGCACCCAGAGTAAAGCTAAAACGTTGACTGTGCGCGATGCTACCCATGGCATCAATTTTGAGTATGCACTCAAGAAATAAGCTCAATCACGTTTTATGCACTCATATTCGGCCCTAAAACCCGATGGAGTGAATAATATGAAAACCTTAACTAATCTTGCCTTAGTTGCATTTTTAATGACCAGCACCAGTGTGTTTGCTACAGCAACACCCCATGAGCATCACCACAACAATGCCGCGCCACAGGAACAAGCTGTAGCCTATGTTTGCCCAATGCATCCCGAAGTTACAGGTAACAAAGACGATACTTGCCCTAAATGTGGCATGAATTTAGAGCCTAAAGCGACGACAGAAAAAATGGCTGACGGTGCAATGCACAAAGATCACGCGCACCACTAAGCTAGGCTGGAGATGAGGCATATGAACCAATTTTACAAAGTAAAAAAACCGTGCACTAAGGCTGTATTGATACTCAGTAGCCTTCTGCTGGGCACTCCTTGGTTAACCCAGGCTCAGCTTGTTGATCCTGCGGCTCAATCAGAGGCGGGGCATCAGCATAACAGCAATAGCGCCAATCAAGTCAAAACATATACTTGCCCTATGCACCCTGAAGTAGAAAGCCATGAACCCGGCCGCTGCCCTAAGTGCAATATGTTCCTCGTTGAGAAGGAAGAAACAAGCAATACTGCACAACATGAGGAACATCAAGCACATACACAAAATACCAACGCGGCTCAAGTGTTTGATACTCCAACGCCTAAAGCCAATAACTTAGTCAAAAATCAAAATTCTGGCGCAACGATTAAGTATGTGTGCCCAATGCATGCCCACATCATTAGTGATTTTCCAGGCACTTGCCCTATTTGTGGGATGAATTTAGAGAAGGTCGAAACAGGCGGCAATACGCAGGAAATTAACATTAATGTCTCTGGCGGTATGCAACAAGCACTTGCCCTTAAAGTCGCCAACGTTGAGCGCGATACCCTATGGAAGTTTGTCGAAACCGTGGGTCAAATAGACTATGACGAGAGCCAGATCAGCCATATTCATGCCCGCGTTACTGGCTGGGTTGAAAAGCTAATGGTTAAATCCATGGGGGATACCGTCAAAAAGGGGCAGCTACTTTATGAGATCTACTCACCCGATTTAGTCAATGCTCAGGATGATTATCTGCTCGCCTTAGATACAGCGAAAACCTCCGGTAGCCAAAGATACCAAGATCTGGTTCGCAGGGCAGGCTTAAGGCTGTCGTTCTTAGGGTTTAACGAACAACAAATCAAACAATTAGCCAGCTCACGCCAAACTCAATATCGAGTACCGTTTTACGCACAACAGGAAGGTGTTGTCGAAACACTCTCCATCCGTGACGGTATGTATATTGAGCCTTCTACTGAAGTCATGTCATTGGTCGATCTTTCTAAGGTATGGGTCATCGCCGATGTGTTTGAAAATGAACAAAGCTGGATTAAGGTTGGGCAAAAAGCCGAAGTCTCTGTGCCCGCGATGAATATCAACGGTATAGAAGGCACGGTTGACTATATCTATCCCGAGCTAGACCCTGTTACCCGTAGTTTGAGAGTGCGCGTGGTACTGAATAATACCGATGTCTCTTTAAGACCCAAGACACTCGCTAAGGTTTCGCTCTTTGGCGGCCCAAATAAGGATGTACTCGTGATCCCACAGGAAGCACTCATCCAAACGGGTAAAGAAAACCGCGTAATAGTCAAACAAGCCGATGACAGCTTTATCGCAAAAGCTGTCACTGTAGGCATGATGAGCCAAGGCAAGGCAGAGATAGTCTCGGGCCTAAGCGAAGGTGAACGTGTCGTCACCTCAGGGCAATTCCTGCTCGACTCCGAGGCCAGCCTCAAGGGCAGCCTAATGCGTTTAAGCAGCGGTCATCAGCACTAGGAGCGCATTATGTTGAAATATATTATCGAGTCATCGATCAGACAAAGACTTATGGTGTTAATTATCGCCATCATGGTTACTGTCTGGGGCGTGCAGGAGTTGCGTAAAACGCCGCTCGATGCCCTGCCGGATTTATCCGACGTGCAGGTGATCATTAAGACCCCTTATCCAGGGCAAGCACCAAAACTGGTTGAAGAACAAGTGACTTACCCATTATCGACCGCCATGCTAGCCGTCCCCGGTGCAAAAACCGTGCGGGGTTTCTCGATGTTTGGTGACTCTTATGTGTATGTGATCTTCGAGGATGGCACCGACATCTATTGGGCACGTTCGCGGGTGTTGGAGTATTTAAGCCAGATCAGCAGTCGCTTACCTCAAGGGGTACAACCCTCACTCGGCCCTGATGCCTCAGGTGTGGGCTGGGTGTTTGAGTACGCGCTGGTCGACCGCTCCGGCAACTTAGATCTCTCGCAACTGAAAAGCCTACAGGATTGGTATCTCAAACTTGAGCTACAAAGTGTTGCCGGTGTCTCCGAAGTCGCAACCGTCGGCGGTATGGAGCAGACCTATCAGATCGTGCTCGAGCCAGACAATATGGCGATCTATAAACTCGATATCGCCACCGTCAAAGAGGCGATAGAAAGAGCCAATAGCGAAGCTGGTGGTTCAGTGGTCGAAATGGCCGAAGCCGAATATATGGTGCGCGCCAAGGGTTATCGTCAAACATTAGCTGATTTTCGTGAAATCCCATTAGGGATTACTAGCCCTTCCGGAACAGCTTTACTACTCAAAGATGTCGCTACCGTGCGCAAAGGCCCCGCTGCTCGCCGCGGTATTGCCGAGCTTGATGGCGAAGGCGAAGTCGTGGGCGGCATTGTGGTGATGCGGTACGGTGAAAACGCGCTTTCCACTATCGATGCGGTTAAAGCTAAACTGGAAGAGTTAAAAACAGGTCTGCCTGAAGGGGTGGAAATCATTCCAACCTATGACCGCTCTCAATTAATTCAAAAGTCAGTCGACAACCTATTCAGCAAAGTCATTGAAGAAATGTTGGTAGTGGGCTTGGTTTGCCTATTATTTTTACTGCATGCACGCTCAACATTGGTCGCGGTGATTACTTTACCGCTGTCGATTCTTATTGCCTTTATTGTGATGAATAAAATGGGGGTGAATGCCAATATTATGAGTCTTGGTGGCATCGCTATTGCCATCGGTGCCGTGGTGGATGGTGCGATCGTCATGATCGAAAACCTGCACAAACATTTAGAGCACTTTAAAACCGAACATCAACGCGAACCGTCGGTTAAAGAACACTGGGAAATTGTTAGCGCAGCTTCTATCGAAGTGGGCCCTGCACTGTTTTTCTCACTGATTATTATCACCTTAAGTTTTGTACCCGTATTTGCGCTAGAAGCGCAGGAAGGACGCTTATTTGCGCCACTGGCTTACACTAAAACCTTTGCCATGGCGGCAGCGGCATTATTATCCATTACGCTAGTGCCAATTCTGATGGGTTACTTTATTCGTGGAAAAATTCCTAGCGAGCGCAGTAATCCCATCAGCCGAGTGCTAATTGCCCTGTATCAACCGTCGTTGAAACTGGTGCTGAAGTTTCCAAAAGTAACC
Source organism: Shewanella sp. 8A (assembly GCF_023475945.1). Taxonomy (NCBI): domain Bacteria; kingdom Pseudomonadati; phylum Pseudomonadota; class Gammaproteobacteria; order Alteromonadales; family Shewanellaceae; genus Shewanella; species Shewanella sp. 8A. Next base: position 162,846 of record NZ_JAMDJP010000009.1, on the reverse strand, counting down.
CTACTAATTGCTTTAATGGCACTGGCCAGTGCTTGGTATCCCATGACACGTATGGGCAGCGAGTTTATGCCTGCGCTCGAAGAAGGCGATTTACTCTATATGCCAACGGCATTGCCAGGCATTAGCGCCAGCAAAGCCGCCGAAGTACTACAACAGACGGATCGTTTGATTAAAACCGTCCCTGAAGTCGCTCGTGTATTTGGTAAAGTGGGGCGGGCCGAAACGGCGACAGATCCTGCGCCACTCACCATGCTCGAAACCACAATCATGCTAAAACCCCACAACGAATGGCGTGAAGGCATGACCTTAGATGGCATCATTAATCAGTTACAGCAGACGGTAAAAGTGCCTGGCCTCACAAACGCTTGGGTACAACCAATTAAGACACGTATCGATATGCTATCAACGGGCATTAAAACCCCCGTGGGCATTAAAATTACCGGTGCAGATGTCAATGAGCTGCAAGCCCTAGGCACCAAAATTGAGGCTATCTTAAGCAAGGTCCCACACACTAAATCAGCCTATGCAGAACGGAGTGGTGGTGGACGCTACATCGACATTACGCCAAAACTGGATGTTGCCGCTCGTTATGGTATGTCATTACAAGATATTCAGGATGTAGTGCGTTACGCCATCGGTGGTATGGATATTGGCGAGTCCGTACAAGGTGCTGAGCGTTACCCTATTAACCTGCGCTATCCAAGAGAGCTGCGTGACAATATCGAGAAACTGCGTGAATTACCTGTGATCACTAAATCGGGAAATTACTTACCACTTCGCAATTTAGCCGATATCGAAATCACCGATGGTGCACCAATGCTCACCAGCGAAAACGGGCGCTTAATCTCTTGGGTATTTATCGATATTGAGGGCACTTCTATTGGGGAATACATTAACACCGCGAAGCAAGCTTTAAATGCCGAACTCAAAATGCCGCCCCGTTATAGCTACAGCTTTGCGGGCCAGTACGAGTATATGCAGCGGGTCGACGCCAAACTAAAGCAAGTCATCCCAATGGCATTAGGGGTCATCTTTATCCTACTGATGATGACCTTTGGCTCTACCATGCAAGCGAGCATGATCATGCTGAGTCTACCCTTTGCCTTAGTCGGCAGCACTTGGCTATTGTATCTACTGGATTACAACATCTCTGTTGCCGTCGCTGTTGGTATGATTGCCCTTGCTGGGGTAGCAGCAGAATTTGGGGTGATTATGTTGGTCTATTTAAATAACGCCATCAAACATCGACAGGAGAAAAACCTTTACCACAGCGTTGAAGACTTAAAAGAAGCCTTGATAGAAGGTGCGGTCATGCGGATACGTCCTAAAGCGATGACAGTTGCCACCATCTTCTTCGGCCTACTCCCCATTATGTGGGGTGCAGGTTCGGGTAACGATGTGATGCAAAAAATCGCCGCCCCAATGGTCGGCGGAATGGTAACAGCACCAATACTGTCGTTGTTTGTACTGCCGGCACTGTATCTTCTCATTTACTCGCGTAAATTAAAGCAAGACGCAGTTCACTGATAGTACAGGCATAAAAAATCCCCCAAACCATAATAGTCTGGGGGATTTTTATTCAACCGCATTTAAAAGGGCTTATTGAACCGTGTTAACAAACACAGGGTTAGAATAGAACCACAGGTCGTTATAGTTACGATCATTAATCTTGTTATACCAAGACTGTACCGATTCACCTTCCGCTTGATTAATCACAGCTGACTTCAAAGGATTACCTCTTTCCGTCAGATTAGCTTGGTTATAATCTAAATTAGTCCCACGCAGACGGAAATATTGATGCCGATCCGCGATAAAACTGTAACTCATACTGTAGTAGCCATCGGCATCTTTATGCCAGTCGGCACGAGTAAAGGTTTTAACGACTAAGGTTGAATCGTTTGTTTCTTTTCTGTAAGCCGCGGTCCCAGGCTCAGCACGCTGACCCACGTTACCCGCAATCAAGTCTATGTGGTTTACACCAGGGTTAATTCCAGCATAAATTTCATTACCTATATCGGACTCTTTATTATTCAACGCCGGACTTTTAAAGCGGATAGTGAGTGTTAACTTATCGCCAGGTTTAGCCACTAAAGTTTGTCCCATGGTAACGCTATTCTTATTGCCATTTTCAAGCTTAAAATCCAAGGCATCGATCAAATCACCAAACACAGAAAAGCTATTACCCGAGCGTAATCCCTTCAAAAGCGCTGTAGTATCTTTGCCATCGACCCAAGTGTAACTTTTCGCATATTCACCGGGATAATAACTACTAGCGTAGGGAGTACGTGTTTTGAAGTGGATATCCGAGTTACCCATGTTCCAAATTCGACGACCTTCACCCAATAATGCATCCCACCAGCCACCGACCTCAGCAACAACCGGATCGACGCCGCCGTACACTCCACTACTACGCTCACCATAGTCACCACGGTTACCACTGAACTGGCCACCGACAAGACCTTCAACCATAAAGAAAACATTCGGAGCAACATCGTTCAGCTCTCTAACATCTTGAATCGTATAACTGGATAAATAACGACGAGGATGATTTAGCATCCCGTAGCTGCTGTCTGGATAATGAGTCTCTAACCACTTCAAAGCAGCAATAGCATCCTCGTGAGTCTTATTTTGACGGGTATCCCCCGCAGCCGTCCATGCAGCAACATCTTTGGGATCAAAGTTCGTAATATCATTTTTACTACTAAATCTGTACTCAAAGGTCTTAACCGCAGACAGAACTTTGGCTTCATCACCTAAAATACCAATGTTAAAGTGCTCATGGGTTGGCATATCCCACTCAAAACTTGAATAAGCAATCTTGCCCTCATAGTTAGGCATGTTCTTCTTTAAACCGGGAATTTCATACTGAGTTAACGCATCGTAAAACAGTAACCCACCGACGTCGTTATCATCATTATCTTGACTGTTGTTACGCATATGATTTGATAATGAAACATAGTCTAAACCGAAGTCACCAAAGGCCCATTTTAGAATATCAGACTGGGTTTCACGAGCATCCTGCGAAACCGCAGTGTGAACGTGTAAGTCACCTTTTAGCCAACGCCCACTGGGCTCAATGGGTGTAGGATCAGTCTTATCAGAGTCAGAATTACAACCAGATAGCACTACTAGAGACGATAATAAAACAACATTGAGATTTATGACCTTATGCATGAATAACCTCTTTATATTCAAAAGTTTTAGCAATAAAACCCGAATATAAGTCGAATGCATGACACCCTAATGACACTGATGTTTGCGATCCATAAAATAAGCCTCTCAGTTTACAACGCTTATATGTACCATTAACGCAGCGCACCACAGAATTGACTCGACTCACTGCTGTAGAAAGGATGCCATCACATGACTAAGCCATCTTGTTTAATCATCAGCCAAATATGGCCACAAAGACTTTTCCTTAAAAAACGATTACATGTTTTACTCGCTTCGTTCAGTTTATGCTCTGCACTAATCATGTCAGCAGCACCCGCATATGCCGTCCCCGCCACAGGGGAATTTATTGCCAATAAACGCTGTGAGTTGTTTCAGTCTAAAAATAAACAAACCAATCCCGATGATTGGCAGAGCAATATCGGTGAACGTTATCCCGTTACGGAGATTTTAGGAAACAGCGTCAATCCTGACTGGATTCGCGTCCGCACCAATGCCATCAGTTCACCGTTACGCTGGATTAAAGGTGATTGTGGACAATACAATACCAATGTAGCGGCGGCAGAGACTTATCAGCCAAACTCAACCAAAGAGCCTACGCAAACCACTACAGCCTCTGATATCAAAGCCATCAATCGTGAAAGCCTAAAAGAACGAGGTACGCCGGAGAAACGCCAAGGCCATGTGTGTCAAATCGAAGATAATTATGACTCCCATGTGCTCGCCTTAAGTTGGCAAAGCACCTTTTGTGAACTCTATGGCAGTCGTAAAGCCGAATGCCGCGCCTTAAGCCAAACCAGTGATGCGCCTCAATGGCAACACTTTAGCCTGCATGGCCTCTGGCCTAATCGCCAGCAATGTGGCACTCGTTACGGCTTTTGCAGCAGCGTAAAACAACAACCGAGTGACTTTTGCGATTATCCTGAAGTACCACTCAATGCCTCTGTGCAAAAGAATCTGGAAGAAGTGATGCCTAGTGCTCGCTACGGCACCTGTTTAGAACGCCATGAATGGTGGAAGCACGGTACCTGTCGTAATCAAGACCCCAATGACTATTTTTTACTGGCGACTCAGCTGACGCAGGAAGTCAATGCCTCGACATGGGTACAACAATTTATCCATGAAAGAATTGGTAAAAAAGTCACACAACAAGAGTTGAATCAAAGCTTTGATACTAGCTTCGGTAAAGGTGCACACACTAAGATCACGCTTGATTGCGCCAAGGGACTCTTAAGCGAAATCCGGATTAATCTTCCACAAGAGATCAAGCTATCAGACTCAATTCCGAGCCTACTTGCTAAAGCACCCAAGGCGAAAAAGACTAACTGTCCGGACCCACTCTCTATCGACAAACCAAACTAACTTAACCTGAACTTGGGGTAACGTGTGTCGAAAAAACCTAAATCTAACAAACCAAACAAATGTCATAAACGATTGTTTTTAAAATACAATTCCTCCTGACTGAATGCGCAGATTTTTGTGCATATCAAGGCGCTCTGTCTAACCATAGCGAGCTATGGTTAGACAGAGCAACGCAGAGAGGCCCGAAAAGAGGCCTATTCAGCGGCGCTACTTATCCCTAGCTCAGGTTAACTTATTGGTTTTCATTTTGGGATAGGTGTATTACCGCGAAAGTAGCACCTTGGGCGTCAGCAATCACCGCAAAACGTCCCACATCGGGGATATCGCTTGGCGGCACGCATAGCTGTGCGCCCAGCCCCTGCGCCTTAGCGGCAAAAGCATCACAATCCGCCACCACAAAATAGGGCATCCAATGGGCGGGGATCTCGCCCCATTCCGGCATCATTTTCATCATGCCCCCCATAGACTGACCGTCAATTTGCCACTCGGTGTAATCGATGCCGGGCACATGACTGGGGAGCGCGGTCCAAGGAAACACTTGAGTGTAAAAACTGGCTTCGGCGCTAGGCTCACGGCAAGCCAGCTCCACCCAACACAGGGTATTTTCTTCGCCTTGGCGACGTGAGCCCGAGTGGTTTTTCGCTTGCCACAGGGCAAAGCGTGCCCCTTCGGGATCGCTCACCTGCGCCATCACGCCCGCATCCCCCACCACATGCGGTCCCATGTGTAATTGCCCACCCGCAGCCAGGATGGCGGCAACCGTCGCTTCGATATCCTTAACCGCAAAATAAATCCGCCAATGGCTAGGGATCTGTGGTTCCGACTCAGGGATTTGATACATGGCCCCTAAATCGTCCCCCTCCAGATTGAACAGCGAGAAATGACCATTAGGAATTGCCATTTCCACCGCATTCCAACCAAACAGCGCATGGTAAAAACCCTGTGCACCCTGCCAGTCATGGCTCGCCAATTCGACCCAACAGGCCTGTCCCTGTGCGTACTGAGTAATCCTCATTGCAGACTCCAATCAAACAGATAATGTGTTCGAGTTAAGCTGGAGTTTATGCAACTGTCCAGTTTTGGCGGTAAAAAGATGAATACAAAGAAAAAGCCCTCTATTTGAGGGCTTGATTTGCGAGCGAAATACTTAGGAGAACTGTGGTAATAAATTCGCCATCGCGAGTAGATGACAAGCACCCGTCACGACACCAAACAACACCACAAGGATAATTAACGGCGTGCCACCAAAGACCCTAAAACCTTGATGATTAGGGAAGAGTTGTCTCGACTTGTAGGCCATCAGCGCTGGCACGATAACAGCCCATACGGTTGCCGCTAAGGCTGCAAATCCAATGGCAATTAAAAAGCCATCGGGAAACAGCAAACCAAATATGGTGGGCGGCACAAAGGTGACAATCGCCGTTTTCATCCGGCCATAGCGCGTATCGTCGAATCCGAATAAATCGGCCAAATAATCGAATAAACCTAAGGTCACACCGAGGAAAGAAGACGCCACAGCTAAATTAGCAAATAGGGTTAACATGCTGTTTAACCAGCTGCTTTCCATTACTTTCGACAAGGCGCCGACTAACACACCCATATTGCCACCCTGGGCAATAATCTCACTAAACTGGCTGCGGGGAATATTGCCCATAGTGGCGACCAACCAGCAGGCATAAATAATCAGCGCGATAAAAGTCCCGACAAAAATAGCTTTGAAAATGGTCGATGAATCTTTGCCATAATACTTCACCAGACTCGGCACATTTCCATGGTAACCAAAACTGGCTAGACCAAATGGCAAGGCCGCCCACAGATAAGGCATAAAGCTTTGCTTTCCATCCGGTTCGAGCAACTTAGCCACATCGATCTCGATCAGCAAATTACCAATCGCGAGGAAGAAAGTGATGATCATCCCGCCGAGCATAATGGTCGTAATACGATCCACCGCCTTGGTACTGATCAACACGATACAGGCGAGCACGACAGCAAATACTAATCCGGCGACACTTTGAGGCAGTTCAATCCCCATACCTTGGAGGCTATGGTTAACAATCGAGCCACCACCACTGATGTAGGCGTAGGTTAAGATGTAGAGCACGAAGGCAATGGACACCCCATTCACGATGCGCCAAAACTGGCCTAAAGTTTCCTTGGTCAGGGTATCGAAACTCGCTCCCGGCTCGAAATGCAGGTTGGTTTCGAGCAGTAACAGTCCCGACATCAACATGCAAAACCAAATACCGAGTAACATCAGTACCGAGTAGCCAAACCACATGCCAGCGCCCACGACAGGCAAAGAAAACATCCCCGCCCCTACTGTGGTACCGGCAATAATCATGGCACCACCGAGCAAAGACTTGCCCACCGGCTTATTCTTCGCCGCATTCATATGGTTAGCCATTAAGCGATATGCTCCGCGGTCACGCTGGCGACAATCGTTTGCCTTACAGAGGCTCTGAGTAAGCTATTGGCTTGATCGCGAATGCGCTCAACATCAGATTTATCTTCCTTACCAGAGAAATAACCCAACTCTTTTAGCTTAACACTCAAGGTGTTATAGAGTTTCTTATCGTAAAATTCTGGTGCGGTAATTCCATGCAGCGCCCCTAAACGTTGGGCAAGCAGATGGCTTTCAGACTCGAGATCCGAACGCTCCATCTTAGGTCTGTGGGCCAGCAGATTGAAGATAATGGCATAGCGTTGCAAGGTCTCACTAACGCTGCCAGCCAACAATAACATTTGGCTGGTGTGCTCGGTCACAACCGACAACATATCGCTTTCCTGCACTAGACCTTGCTCAATAAACAGCTCGAGCACTTGATTCACGTAGCTTGGGAGATCTTTGATCCCCATAAACAACTCCGCCTTCAATAACGGATAAAAGTCGTTCACTATCCCAAGGATTTGCGCTCTTGAAATCTGTTTATTATTGATTAAACAGCTGGCAATTAATGACGGAATAATAAATAAGTGAATGATATTATTGCGATAATATGTCATTGACGTCGCTTGTTTTTCATCAATTGACACTATCTCACCCAAAGGATCGGCGTTGATGGAGAACTTGTTCAGCTCTAATCCTTGTTGTACTAAGTGCTTGCCATCACCTTCGGCAACCGACGTAAACGACGTGTAAGGCACACGCTTAAGCAGGGTCAGGTATAAATCTAACTGACGCTCGAGCAAACAACGCTCTAAGGCATTTTGCTCCGACGCCAACAACACTAAACTGGTCAAGGTAATAGAGCTGGCGGCAGCGGCGTCGTTAATCCGCGTCATCACCCGATTTGCTAACACGTTCACCGCTGGGGTTAACCAAGTCGGTTTTTGCTCAGGATCATCAGCCACTTCACTGCGCCAGTTAGGTGCCGTTTCATTCAAGAAATTTTGCAATGTAATCGGCTCACCAAAGTTGACATAACCTTGGCCAAAATTACCTAATTTACGAATAGCACCAAAGACTTGCCATACAGATTCTTTCTGTTTTTTCTTACCGCTTAGCTCTTTGTGATAGGTCGCCACTTCCATCACGTGATCGTAGCCTAAATACACAGGCACTAAGGTGACTGGGCGTTCGATACCACGCAACACACTGTTGATCGTCATAGCGATCATGCCCGTTTTCGGTGCCAATAGACGACCGGTACGAGAACGGCCACCTTCAGAGAAATACTCAACCGAATATCCCTTAGCAAACAGCTGATCGAGGTACTCACGGAACACTGCAGTATAGAGTTTGTTGCCGTTAAAACTACGGCGAATAAAGAAAGCCCCGCCACGGCGGAACAGCGGCCCCGCAGGCCAGAAGTTTAGGTTGATACCCGCAGCAATATGCGGTGGCACCATACCTTGGTAATACAGAATGTAAGATAACAGCAGGTAATCCATATGGCTGCGATGGCAGGGCACATACACAATCTCATGACCATCGTGGTGTAACTGCCGAATATGCTCAGCACCTTTGATGTTAATACCGCTGTAGAGCTTGTTCCATAACCACGTTAAAAAGCGCTCAGCAATACGTACGAGACTATCGGAATAATTTGCTGCAATTTCATCAAGATATTCAATTGCCGTTTCACGCGCTTGGGTTTCAGAAATCTTCTTGCTCGCGGCTTCTTCCTGAATCGCCTTACGTAAGGATTCAGATTTCAGCAAGGAATGGAATAACGCCTGACGATTAGGCAACACAGGCCCCGTCATCACCTTACGTTGGCGACGGAAATGCACTCTCGCTACTCGAGCCAATTTATGGGCAATGCCCATATCGGTTCCATGTTCGTCGGCCATGTAACGCAGCGATACCGCATTAGAAAATTGCACAAAGTTATGACGACCTAAAAATAAGATCATCAAACACTTGCGTAACCAAGTAGGGTTCTCGCGCTCAAGCACTGCCGCCTTCATGGTGTCGTCTTCTTTACCCGGAGTACGACCCCAATACAGACTCACAGGCACCAGCTGGATATCTAACTCTGGCTTTTCCTTATGGACGGCCAACAAACGCATAAAACATTCGAGGAATGGCTCATTGCTGGCGCGTTCACCAAATAAGGGCTTACGACCTTCAAGGCATACCACCCGTGGCGCCACAACGCCATTCACCACCAGCGGCTCGTAAGGGCTTGGCAAACCAAGTTTCGTGGTGATCTCGCTTAACGCAGCAATATCACTCAGGGATTCTGTTTTCATTACATAAGCAAGCGGTCTGGAGGCATCCAGATTCAGATCGGCAAAGGGATCCTGTGGCACAACAATAGTGTGCACTAAGTGCTTTTGGATCCAACGTAATGATTTCAACCAAAGAGAGTCTTGTTTAGGCATTATTCTTATGCAATGTAAGTACGTTCATTAGCCCCATAGAATACCAGATTCTAGAGAATATACCCAAACAACCTAAAGATGCAGGATTCAGCGGCTGATTTTAATGACTTAGTAACGCACTTTAGGCAACGCCATTTATTGCTGCCGTGCAAATGGCATTCACCCCATAGATGACGATTACGGTTATTTGCAGATCTAGCTGACCAAGTTAAAAGTGGTTAATACTTGCACTACAAATAATACTGTATATACTAACAGTAACTGTATAGAAAAACAGGAAAGACCATGAGACCGTTGACGCCACGCCAAGCCGAAATTTTAGAGCTGATTAAACGTAATATTGCCGAGACTGGCATGCCACCCACTCGGGCCGAAATTGCCACCCGTTTGGGTTTTAAAAGTGCAAATGCCGCAGAAGAACACCTTAAGGCATTGGCGAAAAAAGGCTGCATCGAGATCATGCCTGGTACTTCCCGCGGGATCCGTCTCCCTGTAGAGGAAGAAGATAACCGCGAAACAGGCTTGCCACTTATCGGCCAAGTGGCAGCGGGTGAACCTATTCTCGCCCAAGAGCATGTCGAACAGTATTACCAAGTCGACCCCAGCATGTTCCACCCTGCTGCCGATTTCCTGCTGCGCGTAAAAGGCGACAGTATGAAGAATATCGGCATCCTTGAGGGTGACCTGCTTGCCGTTCATAAAGTACAACAAGCGCGCAATGGACAAGTTGTTGTTGCTCGCGTTGATGATGATGTAACCGTAAAACGCTTTGAAAAAAAAGGTAATTTAGTCTACCTACATGCCGAGAATGAAGACTATTCACCGATTAAAGTCGATTTGAGTTTCCAAAGTCTAACAATTGAAGGGCTCGCCGTAGGGGTGATCCGCAACGGAGATTGGCTATGAACAAACTATTAGGTAATGCCCCGCGTCACCCCGGTTTATGGCTCGATACGGTTCGAGATACAGAGACCGACTGGCAGCATACATCAATAGTCACTATGCCAACTCAGAGCCAAGGGCGCCAAGAGCTGACACAGCTGAGCAAACAACTTGCCCAACTGAGCCAACAGGGAAGATGGATAGTGCTCATCAACCCACCTAGTATTGGCTACAAGCAGCTATTAGCAAACGCAGGTGTGCGCATGGATCGCGTACTATTGGTTCACGCAAAAGATGAGGTCGAAACCCTTTGGGCGATGGAAAAAGCCTTAACCAGTGGCACATCTAGCGCAGTGATTACTTGGATTAACGCCCTAGATACTCGCGATAATCGTCGCCTACAAATTGTAGCAAAGAGCGCACGTGCAATGGGTATCGTGCTTGAAGGTTCAACGAATGACCAACCTTCTAGCACCAATCTCACACAATCGGCTAAATTTACTCAACCCGCATTTTTCAGCTCTGTTCATTAAAAATTTTTCACACCGTATTTAGCCTTGAAAGCCGCCTCACCTGTGAATGTGAGGCTTTTTTTTGGCAATTTTTCAGACAATTAGAAAAAGAAGTGATCTTGATCAATTTTTAAACAGCAAGTATGTTTGATTTAGGCGCACATGATATATGGCCTGTTTAGGCAGAAATATCGCGTTATTTTCGAATATCGCTCGCCCACAAGAATTGAGAATAATGGGTTTATTCAGCAGTATGTGCCAGTGTGGCTAATAACAGCAGTAACAATACTTGATCATAAGTAAGCCGCCAACGCACGTTGAAGTCAGAAACACTTTTTTGGGAACTGAAGAGTTTGCATAGAGTTGAGACTTACTGTGTTGCTCTTCTTTGTAGTTGCTATTTGCAATTAGCAGAGGAGAAGTCTTGTGAAGCAATGGTTGTATTGTTTACTCGTGGTGCTATTCGCCCCACCGTTGGCCGCAGCAGACATGCGGTTCAATATGACGCCTGGCGTAACAGAAATCAGTGGCAAGGTATACCACCTGCACATGACGATTCTGTATATCTGCTGCGCGATAGGCTTAGTGGTTTTTGGCGTGATGATTTATGCCATGATCAACCACAGAAAATCCAAGGGCGCGGTCGCGTCACACTTCCATGAGAGTACAAAAGTTGAGATCGCTTGGACGATAATTCCCTTTATCATTCTGATCTTAATGGCGATTCCGGCAACTAAAACTCTGATTGCCATGGAAGACCCCAGCAATGCCGATCTCACGGTAAAAGTCACAGGATCGCAATGGAAGTGGCATTACAGCTATTTCGATCAAGATATTGAGTTTTACAGTATTCTCGCCACACCAAGACCTCAAATCGAAGGTAGTGAGGCCAAGGGAAAGCACTACTTACTCGAGGTCGATAAGCCCCTTGTCCTGCCTGTAAATAGAAAAATCCGCTTTCTGATGACTTCTGAAGATGTTATCCATTCATGGTGGGTACCAGATTTTGCAGTGAAAAAAGATGCTAACCCAGGGTTTATCAACGAGGCGTGGACCCGTATCGATAAACCCGGCATTTACCGTGGCCAATGTGCCGAGCTTTGCGGTAAAGATCATGGATTTATGCCGATAGTGGTTCAGGCACTGCCCGAAGCCGAGTTCGATGCTTGGGTTGCAGAACAAAAACAAGCTGCCAATGCCGCAGCGCAAGCCGCACAAGCCGCCTTATCGCAAACACTGAGTAAAGAAGAGCTGATGACTCAGGGTGAGCAAGTTTACCTTGGTCACTGCGCAGCCTGCCATCAACCTAATGGCGAAGGTCTCAAAGGCGTATTCCCTCATCTCAAAGGCAGCCCCATAGCTACCGGGCCGCTGAGCGGTCATCTTGAAATCGTGCTCAATGGTAAAACGGGTACGGCCATGCAAGCCTTCAGTAAACAATTAACGCCCCAAGAAATTGCCGCAGTGATTACCTATGAGCGTAATGCGTGGGGCAATAACACGGGTGATGCGGTGCAAGCCAAAGACGTTGATGCCCATAAATCCGGTGGCACCAATAGCGAACCAGTAGCAACGACTCAGCCCCCCTCAACCACCGATGCGCCCAAAGCAGCGACAGAGCCCATCGCCAGTGTCGATCCCGCGAGTCTTCCCACGCTCAGCCATGATGAACTGATGGCCGAAGGGGAAAAGACCTATGCCACAGTTTGCGCCGCCTGCCACCAGCTAACGGGTGCAGGTATGCCTCCCGCCTTCCCCGCCCTTGCTGGTAGCGTTATTGCAACAGGCCCAGTCGCCAATCACATCGATATAGTGATGCACGGTAAACCGGGCACGGCGATGCAGGCATTTGGCAACCAACTCACGCCACAACAACTTGCTGCCATCATTACCTATGAGCGCAATGCGTGGGGCAACAATACCGGCGATACAGTGCAACCCGCTGATATTGCACGCCATGGACAGTAGGGGATTAAGATGAGCACACTGACTCAAGATCAAATTGCCGCCCATGATGAACACCATCACGGTGCACCTAAAGGCATCATGCGCTGGTTACTCACCACCAACCACAAGGACATTGGCACCCTGTACCTATGGTTTAGTTTCATTATGTTTTTAACTGGTGGTGCGATGGCCATGGTGATCCGCGCCGAACTCTTTCAGCCCGGATTACAACTCGTTGAACCTAACTTCTTCAACCAAATGACCACAGTGCATGGGCTAATCATGGTATTCGGCGCAGTGATGCCAGCCTTTACCGGACTAGCTAACTGGTTAATCCCGATGATGATTGGTGCGCCTGATATGGCGCTTCCACGGATGAACAACTGGAGTTTTTGGATCCTGCCCTTCGCCTTTACTATTTTATTGAGCTCACTGTTTATGGAAGGCGGCGGCCCTAATTTCGGTTGGACCTTCTACGCACCACTCTCGACCACTTATAGCCCTGACAGCACAGCATTATTTGTATTCTCTATTCATATCATGGGGATAAGTTCGATCATGGGGGCCATCAACGTGATCGTCACCATAGTCAACCTGCGCGCTCCCGGCATGACGTGGATGAAGTTACCGTTGTTTGTCTGGACTTGGCTGATTACCGCCTTCTTGCTGATCGCCGTAATGCCCGTACTCGCGGGCGCCGTTACTATGGTGTTAACCGATAAGTTTTTCGGTACTAGCTTCTTCGAGGCGGCAGGTGGTGGTGATCCTGTGATGTTCCAGCATATCTTCTGGTTCTTCGGTCACCCCGAAGTCTACATCATGATTTTGCCTTCCTTCGGCATTATCTCCGCCATAGTTCCGGCTTTCAGCCGTAAACCATTATTCGGCTATTCATCCATGGTGTATGCCACGGCGAGTATTGCGATTCTGTCCTTCCTCGTGTGGGCGCACCATATGTTCACCACCGGTATGCCTGTGTTTGCTGAGTTGTTTTTTATGTACTGCACTATGCTGATTGCCGTGCCGACTGGGGTAAAAGTGTTTAACTGGGTAGCGACCATGTGGCGCGGCTCATTGAGTTTTGAAACCCCAATGTTGTTCGCGGTGGCCTTTATTATCCTGTTCACTATTGGCGGCTTCTCTGGCCTGATGCTCGCCATCACGCCAGCCGACTTCCAATACCACGATACTTACTTTGTGGTGGCCCACTTTCACTATGTGTTAGTCACTGGTGCGATTTTCTCCATCATGGCGGCGGCCTATTACTGGTTGCCAAAATGGACCGGCCATATGTACAGCGAAAAGCTAGGCCAGTGGCATTTTTGGTGCTCAGTAATTTCGGTCAACGTGTTGTTTTTCCCGATGCATTTCTTAGGTCTTGCGGGTATGCCAAGGCGTATTCCCGATTACTCGATTCAATTTGCCGATGTAAACCAAATCGTGTCGATTGGGGGTTTTGCCTTTGGTCTTTCTCAGCTAATTTTCCTCGTGCTGGTGATTAAGTGCATTCGGGGCGGTGAAAAGGCGCCCGCCAAACCTTGGGAAGGCAGCGAAGGCTTAGAGTGGACCCTACCCAGCCCTGCGCCCTACCACTCTTTCACCACGCCACCCGAGGTGAAATAACATGCAAGGCCAACCCCATCAGCCCAACATCAAGTCCAACCGTAAGCTCATCAGTCTGCTGGTGCTGGGCTGCCTTGGGATGTTTGGCTTTGGGTTCGCCTTAGTGCCGCTCTACGATGTGTTGTGCGAAAAACTGGGTATTAATGGCAAAACCTCTAATACTGCCAGCAGTTATCAAGCGATCACTGTGGACAAGAACCGGGTGGTAACGGTGGAGTTTATCTCGCAGGTGCAGACGGGCATGCCGTGGAAATTTGAGCCACAAACGAAACGGCTCGAAGTGCATCCAGGAGAACTTATTCACACGGCATTTCTGGCGCAAAACGTCTCGAATAGAGCGATCGTGGGCCAGGCGATTCCTTCTATTTCGCCCGGACAAGGCGCGGCTTATTTCAATAAAACCGAATGTTTTTGCTTTAACCAACAACACTTAGCCGCCGCGAGTCGCGCCGAGCTACCGTTGATCTTCTTTGTGGATCCTCAATTACCCGAGTCTATCCACACCTTAACCCTCTCTTACACCCTCTACGACATTACCGACAAGCAGTTAGCGTCTGCCATAGAGCAAGGAGCTGCAAAATGACCACTAAACATGAGACTTACTACGTCCCCGCCCAGAGTGCTTGGCCGATTGTTGGTGCTATCGGCTTGTTTTTAATCGCCTTTGGGGCAGGACATTTTGTACATCAACTCAAATCTGGCGCTTCGGGGGGCGGCTATATTCTACTGGCAGGCATCGCCGTCATCCTGTTTATGCTGGTTGGCTGGTTTAGAACCGTGATCAAAGAATCGATGACGGGCCTCTATTCCCATCAGATGGATAGATCGTTTCGCCAAGGCATGAGCTGGTTTATTTTCTCCGAGGTGATGTTCTTTGCCGCCTTCTTCGGCGCCTTATTTTACGCCCGCATGATCGCAGTGCCCTGGCTCGGCGGCGGGTCCAACAATGCCATGACCCACGAAGTCCTGTGGCCACACTTCGAGGCCGTTTGGCCACTCGTCACCACACCAGATGGTACCAAAACCGAAGCCATGCCATGGAATGGGCTACCGCTAATCAACACGATTGTGCTGCTGACTTCCTCAGTCACGCTGCATTTTGCCCATATCAGCTTAGAAAAGGGTAAGCGTTCGGCCATCACCCTCTGGCTGGGGCTCACGATTTTACTGGGAATTAGCTTCCTTGCTTTGCAGGCGGAGGAATATAGCCATGCCTACCATGAGATGGGTCTAACGCTCACCTCGGGCGTGTATGGCAACACCTTTTTCCTGCTGACGGGTTTCCACGGCATGCATGTCACCTTGGGCACTATCTTTCTATTAGTCTTGTTTTTCAGAGTGTTAAAAGGCCACTTTAGTGCGGATAAACATTTTGCCTTCCAAGCAGGCAGTTGGTACTGGCACTTTGTCGATGTGGTTTGGCTCTGCCTGTTCGTCTTTGTTTATGTGCTTTAAATATTTATTAAAACAATAAGTTGAAAACTTAAGGCGTGGGATTGAGACCAAGCAGTCCAGTCCCTAAAGCCACCAGCAAGAGCAGGATAACCAGTACAGAAAATATCACCCTACGGCCCAAATAGCGGCTCATTGGCACCGGGTGTTCAGCGGTTTGGTCGTCACCTTTAACCATAATAATTAAGGCTCTGCCTAGGTTAAAAATGATAAACAGCAACAGCAGTACTAAAACACACTTAAAAATGAGCGGGATGTTCATACGCTATCCTTATGTTTTTCTGGCCAAATTGATTTGGTTACCAAGATATATTTGGTTGCATAGGGGAGTGTCGTTACTACTGATATTGACTGTGGTGGTATTCGTGGTTTTGGTCAAGCTGGGTTTGTGGCAAATGGATAGGGCAGTTGAAAAAACCGAACTGTTAGCACAAATGGAGGCGAGACAATCCACTGCCACACTCAATCCCGAACAGCTCATCGCTGAATTGGCTAAAGGCAGCGTCACGGGCTACCGCTTACAAGTTCAAGCAAAACCCGCGAATCCACAAATCTGGTTGCTCGACAATCAGGTCTATCAAGGGCAAGTGGGCTATCTCGCCTTTCAATTACTGCAAATAACGTCAGCAAATCAGGCAAGTAATGCCGAGCAGCCTTGGTTGTTACTCGAACTCGGCTTTATTGCCGCGAAATCCCACCGAGATGCCTTGCCCGAAGTCAGCCCCATAGTCGGTGAACTGGCTCTTACAGGCCGCCTCTATCAAAAACAGATTAATCCCTTGAGCCATCATTTATTGGCAGAACCCTTCACCACGGAACAAGGCGAACGGATTCGGTTTCAAAATCTCAATCTACCCGAGATGGCACAAATGTTAGGACACCCTATCCTGCCCGCGGTGTTACAACCCGATGTCTTACCCCAATTACAACCAGCGCAGATCTTGCCTCATCCTTGGCAGCCTTTCCCCCTCTCGGCCCAAAAACATTGGGGTTATGCATTGCAATGGTTTGCCATGGCAACTGTGTTTGCTGGGTTGATGGGCTGGCAAGCAATGAAATACCTCAAAAAATCACGACAACGGCATCAAGCCGATAAGGAAGCGACTAAAACCGAGTAACAGATACCAGCAAGATTTTAATAAAAAACAATAAAACAAAGTATTAGGGACAATAAGAGGAGCAAATATGGACTCCCAACAAACAGCCAAATACCGCGCATTGGGGTTATTGCTACTGGCCTTTATCGCGCCTGTGGTCATCGCTAAGTTAGTGCTGAGCATGCATTGGTATCAAGGCGGCTCCACCAACCACGGTGAGCTCATCAGCCCAGAAACCAGTTATACCAGTCTTGGCCTTAACAATCCTCAGCCTAAGGAATGGCAACTGCTGTATTTATTGCCCGCAAAGTGCGATGAAGCTTGCCGCGAACGCTTGTATATCCTGCGTCAGAGTCATACCGCCTTAGGGCCAGATCAGGCACGTGTCGAACCGCTTATTCTTGTAAACCCAGACAGTGACTTAAGCGCATTAAGCAGCTTTAACTTTAACACTCAACCCGCCAGCCAAAGCCTAAGCCAATGGCTTGACCAACAACAGCTGATTATTGTCGATCCACTCGGCGCACTCGTGCTGCGTTACCCCCAAGTGCAAGGCAAGGCGGCACATTTAGCTCAGGGTAAGGCCTTGGTCGCGGATCTCCGTAAGTTATTGAAACTATCGAGGGTAGACTAATGCAACTGACTTGGCTTCTCCGCGTCACCATAGTCTTTACCCTGTTAGTAATTTTAATGGGGGCTTACACTCGGCTCTCGGACGCAGGACTTGGCTGCCCAGATTGGCCCGGTTGCTACGGCCATATCAAAGTGCCCACCCACGACCATGAGATCTCCCATGCCCAAACCCTATTTCCCGACCACGATATCCATCCCGAAAAAGCTTGGCTCGAGATGATCCACAGGTATATCGCGGGCGCCTTGGGCATCCTCGTCTTACTGGTTTTTATCCTCTGCCTAAAAACATCCCAAGCTCCCAAAAAACTGCCTTTGGCCATAGTGTTACTCATCATATTTCAGGCGGCGTTGGGGATGTGGACTGTGACGATGAAACTAATGCCGATTGTCGTGATGTTCCATTTAATTGGCGGCTTTAGCTTGCTCTCGCTCCTGCTATTGCTGTATCTGCGAACACGTCCGAGGCGAATTTTCGAAACCGCTGATATTCACAGTCAGCGTGTTGCGGGCGCAGGATTTAATGGCGCCCATGGTTCGCGGATAGGCACGAGCCTTAAATTTCTCGGCCAGAGCAAACATTTGCCGAAACTGGCGCTGTTGAGTCTGCTGGTGCTGATAGGTCAGATCATGCTTGGCGCCTGGACCTCCTCCAACTATGCGGCACTCGCCTGCACGGCTTTGCCGATTTGTGAAGGTAATTGGATGGATAACCTCGCCATTGCCGATGCGTTTTCCCCTTTCCAAGGGCAACATCCAAGCTTTGAATTTGGCGTATTGGATTACCATGCTCGCATGACCATTCATATCGCCCACCGCGTCGGTGCCATTATTACCGCCAGCCTATTGTTGTTGCTCGCCTATCGATTATTTTTCGGCACTCAGCTCAAGGCCCTAAGCCTGTTGTTGGTCGCCTTAGTGATACTGCAAGTCAGTTTAGGGATTTCAAACGTGGTGATGCATTTACCACTGGGGATTGCCGTTTCCCACAATGGCGGCGCGGCGCTGTTACTACTCACCTTAGTCGCAATTAACTATTTTCTTTGGCATAAGCCATCTTCAACATCGAGGGTTTAACCATGGCAAAACCGCTCTCAATCAGTAGTCACCCTAGTGTTAATGTGGCTTGGCGTGCCTATTTCGAGATGACCAAACCTAAGGTGGTGGCTTTAATGCTGCTCACCGTCTTAGTCGGCATGTGCTTGGCCATGCCAACGATATTACCCGTACAACCTTTGGTCGCAGGACTTTTAGGTATCGCCATGATGGCGGGGTCAGCCGCCGCCTTAAACCACCTGATAGATAGGCGAATCGACGGCATGATGGCACGCACTTACAATCGCCCACTCCCCAAAGGACGGGTCTCGGCGACGAGGGCGCTGCTGTTCGCGGCACTCTTAGGCAGTTTAGGTTTTGTAATCCTCTATGTTTTCACTAACCCGCTCACCGCTTGGCTCACCTTTGCCAGCTTGATTGGTTACGCCTTGGTTTATACCACCTATTTAAAACGGGCCACCCCGCAAAATATTGTGATTGGCGGTTTAGCGGGCGCGATGCCGCCTCTCTTGGGTTGGACGGCGGTGACAAATCAATTCCATGGCCATGCACTATTGCTCGTCATCATCATATTCCTGTGGACGCCGCCGCATTTTTGGGCGCTGGCGATTCACAGACGCGCAGAATATGCCAAAGTGGATATTCCCATGCTGCCCGTGACCCATGGGGTAGAATTTACTAAGACCTGTATCTTGCTCTATACGATTTTGCTGGCGATAGCTTGTCTATTGCCTGTGTTAGTCGGGATGAGTGGACCGCTCTACTTTGTGTGCTCAAGCATACTAAGCACCGGATTTATCTATAAGGCGTGGCAGTTAAAGTATCAGGATCGTGAAGGACTGGCGATGCAGGTGTTTCGCTTCTCGATTTATCATTTAATGTTGTTATTTATGGCATTACTGCTCGACCACTATCTTTGGGCGTAATGTGCAACGCTCGATGGGCATAGGACGGGCATGGCCTGAGGACAAAATATGCAACAAAGAATCTCCAACAAGATCTTAGTGATCGCGATTCTATTAATAGGATTGGGAGGGCTATTTGCAGTGAAGCTCAATCCACCTAAGCCCGTTGAGTTAGAGAGTGGTTTTTTGTTTCCAGAGGCCTTCGAGCTAGTGCCCTTTGAGCTTGTCGATCAACAGCAACGACCCTTTACCAATGCGAATTTGAAAGACCAATGGAGCCTATTTTTTATCGGCTTTACCTATTGCCCCGATGTCTGCCCAACTACCTTAAACAAACTCGCCGCCGCCTATCCTGAGCTGAAAAAAATTGCGCCCATTCAAATCGTGTTTTTATCCGTGGATCCGAAGCGGGATACCCCAAATAAACTCCTCACCTATGTGAATTTCTTTAATCCTGAGTTTAAGGCGGTGACGGGTGAGCAAACCCAAATCTTCCCCCTCACCCGCAGCCTAGGACTCACCTATGCTATGGTAGGTGAAGGAGAAAATTATCAGGTCGATCATAGTGCGGGCTATGTGCTGGTTTCCCCTCAAGGCACGCGGGTAGCGGTGTTTAAACCCGCAGTCACCTTAGGTAAAGCACCTCAGATTCTAAACGAGGCCTTAATCAGCGACTTCGATAAAATCGTCAACAGCTATAAACCTAAATAGCCATCGCAGATGAGACTATTCTTTGACCCAAGAACCGTCGTCTTTGGGTCTCACCCAAGGCTGAGAAAACCAGTAAAAACCATTGCGCGTCTTACTTGGTGCCGTACAGTTGTAGCGCGAGCGGCCAGCAGGCAAGGCTAAATCGGCTTGAATGCTAAACTCGTTTTCACTTAACCAAGTAGGTGTTTTAGCGCCTTGCCCTTGGATATAACACATCACTTGCTTGGCCGAAATATCGCTCATATCGAGCTTCACCTTAAGCTCGGGGCGCCAATTTCCGCCCTTAAGCTCAGGATCGCTAGGTGTTTGCTCAAGCACCGGCATATTGAGACTGTATAACTTGGCTTTTAGGCTCTTTAAATCCGCATATTGCCCCGCCACAGGGAAGCGCGGCAATGCCGTGAGTGGCGAATAAGGTCCCGCCGCCCCTGACTGTTGGCCAAAGGCAACAAAGCCGTTTTCGGTCAACATGTCTTGAATCGCCTGATTGTATTCGCCATAGGGATAGGCCAGCATTTTAAAATTCTGCCCAGTCGCCTCGCGAATCGCATTTTCGGTGTCCTGAATATTGGCCTTAATTCGCGCCAACCATTGGCTTTGAGATTCATTGTCCAGCCTGCGGATCAAATGCTCATGGGCCCAGCTGTGGTTAGCAATATCGGCCCCTTCCTTGGAGAGCGTGATGAGCTGCTCCCAAGTCATCATCTCGGTAAACTTTTGTTTAATAGGCTCAATTGCCACAAATAAGGTGTAGGGAAAACCAAATTCCTTTAGGATGGGATGCGCTGTGGTCGCAATGCTGCGATAACCATCATCGAAAGTAATCGCCACCGTTTTGGCGGGTAAATCTTGTTTGTTTTTTATCGCTTCGACCACCTGCGATAACGGAATCACCTTAAAGCCATCATTAGCCAAGAACTGCATTTGCTCACGAAATTGTGCAGGCGTGACGCTCGTCGCCGCCGGCGTGGTTTCTGACACATGGTGATACTGTAAAATGACCACAGCATGGGCCGAGAAAGTCATCAGCCCGAAGAGTGCCCATAACGCACGTTTAACCATAATGTGAATACCTCTGAAATCAATGACTACCACAAAATCCACCGCACTCGCGCTCCTGTTGAATGGCACCAAGAATCGCCAGCTGCTCGCGCTTGCCCTGCCGATGATCCTCTCCAATATCACGGTTCCGCTGTTGGGATTGGTCGATACGGCCGTCATCGGGCATTTAAGTGACGCCTATTATTTAGGGGGCGTCGCACTCGGGTCAACGATTATCACATTAATCATTTGGTTATTAGGCTTTTTACGGATGGCGACCACCGGATTGGTCGCACAGGCCTATGGCGCAAACGATACCGCGCGCCAATTAAAGTTGCTGGCCCAAGGCGCCATGTTAGCGACTGGGCTGGGTATCGCGGTGATCCTATTACAGATCCCAATACTGAATTTAGCGCTCGGCCTCTCCGAGGCGAGTGTGGAAGTGGAGCGTTATTGCCGAGAATATTTTCAAGTCCGAGTCTGGTCGACACCATTCGCCCTGCTCAATTTAGTGATGCTCGGCTGGCTTCTTGGCAGACAACAACCCAAGGCGGCCATGTGGCAGCTCATCTTCGCCAACTTAGCCAATATTATCCTCGATGTGCTCTTCGTATTAGGTTTAGGCTGGGGAGTCAAAGGGGCCGCACTTGCCTCAGTATGTGCGGATATCACCGCCTTTAGCGTTGCACTCTACATGGTATTACAACAGCTTAAGCTGTCGTCTCAATTTAAATTTGACCAATTGCGTGTCCATCTGACGTTTGCCGGTTACGGCAAACTGCTCAAACTCAATAGCGATATTTTTATCCGCAGTCTATGCCTGCAAGCTGCCTTCGCCTTTATGACCTTTCACGGTGCAGGCCTTGGGGACAATACCGTCGCAGCCAATGCAGTGTTATTGAATTTACTGCTATTAATCTCCTACGCCCTCGATGGCATCGCCTATTATGCCGAGGCCGAAGTGGGCAAAGCCTATGGTCAAAAGCGTGCGCAGCAATTGCATGAAGCCGTGGTGCTGGCTTGGTGTTGGTCTGCCATCACAGCAGTTGGGTTTACACTGATCTTTAGCCTTTGGGGAAGCCATATTATCGAACTGTTGACCAGTATTGATAAGGTCAGAACCACAGCACAGACTTATCTGATTTGGTTGGTATTGCTACCGCTTTGGTCTTTTAGCTCTTACCTATTCGATGGTGTTTATATCGGTGCGGCGCAGGGTAAAGTGATGCGTAATAGCATGATTATTGCGACATTTGGCGCCTTCTTTCCGACATGGTATTTACTACAATCGCTATTGCCTTCTGAGCAGGCTAACCATGCTCTGTGGGCGGCCATGACAGCCTTTATGTTAACGCGTAGCCTGACCCTTGCAGCACATTATCGCTTTAGTAAGACATTTATTGTTAGGGCGTGTTGACGTTTCGAGATTAGATTTTGTTCGTTCTGGCAAGCACGTGCTCGCGAAACGAGGAATGATGTGTAGTTATTCTACTCAAATGACGAGCGGCTCTTATGACCGAAAGTAAGAGCAAGTGCTTGCCAGGCGAACCCTTCGGGCAGCATTTGGCGGGCTTTTCTGCCGCGTTATCGTCCGTTTATGTAGAATAACTACACAGCACGGACTTTGCCTTGCATAAAAGCCCGCCAAATTGCTGCAAAAATAACCCTGAAATGTCAACACGCCCTAGCTAACTCAGTAAAGACAGTAGCTTACTTAGGTTTGACCGATTAATATACGCACAACTTTTGTAATATAAATGTGATATAAAATGAAAAGGATTTTACCTCTACTGCTCCTGTGGCTAAGCCTGCCACTGCTTGCCCAAACGGTACCACAACTTCCCGTCGAGGCTTTTGCTAGTATTCCCGATGTCAGCTCTGTGCAATTGTCACCCGATGGTAAAAAAATTGCCTCCATTGTTCGTGTCGAACAACCTAAACTCAAGGGAACCGTTGTCAGCATTCTCGATTTAGAAACGGGTGAAAAAGGCGTTGCAGTTCATACAGATAACCAAAAATTTGTAATGCTATCGTTAAGGTGGGCAAACAACACTACATTGTTAATAAAAGCTCAATTTCCAGCAAATCGTTATGGAACACCAACAACCGAAACCCGCCTAGTTAAGTACGATTTAACCACTCGAAAGACTTCGAGTGTACTCGCCCCTAGTGTTATCGATCGACTCAGTTGGATCCCACAACATCAAGGGCAAATTATCGATCTGATGCCAGATGACTCGGAACATATTCTGCTATCCCTTGATGGCATGGGCCAAAATGTAGGGGAAGACAGCGTACTCAAAGTCAATCTGTCACAGGGAAAGTCCTCCTACATTCAAAATGCTAAGCGTAATATCATCGGCTGGGTTACCGACAGGCAGCACAAGGTCCGAATTTCCATCTATAACGATGATACTGAATACCGCATCTACGAACAGCCCGAACAAAAAGCAGAGTCTCGCTTGCTTTGGAGCTTTAAAGCTTTCTCTGAAGAGAGTGTCTGGCCACTGGGGTTTGATGCCGACCCGAATATTCTGTACGTACGCGCCTATCACCAAGGATTTGAAGCTATCTTTAAGGTGAATTTAACCGATCCTAAGCTCACCAAGGAGCTGGTGTACGCCAACGAAAATACCGATGTCGAAGGCGATCTCATCTATTCAGAATTAAAGAAAAAAGTTATTGGGATCAGTGAAGGCGATGGCGAAGAGTATACTTTTTGGGATCCTGAATATGCGGGCCTACAAAATGGGCTGAAAGCGGTATTACCCAATGCCCACAACTACATCACCCAATTTAGCGCCAATGAACGCCGCTATATCGTCTACTCCACCAGCTCGACTCAGCCCGGCACCTATTACTTTGGCGATAGGGATGAGAAGGCGCTGTTTCCGATTGCTGAGAGATATAGCAAGCTCAGCAGCGAGCAACTCGCCGACACGCAATACTTAAGCTACGAAGCGCGGGATAAGCTCAAAATCGATGCTTACCTGACAGTGCCAAAGGGCCTCGAAGCCAAGCAACTGCCAACCATTATCTTCCCCCACGGCGGCCCCATTAGTTACGACAGTAATGACTTTGATTATTGGGCACAGTTTTTTGCCAACCGTGGCTACGCAGTATTCAGAATGAACTTTCGGGGTTCAGCAGGCTATGGCTATGAGTTTATGAAAGCCGGCCTAAAAAGCTGGGGGCTCGAAATGCAAAACGAT
The DNA here is from genome assembly GCF_023475945.1 of Shewanella sp. 8A. NCBI lineage: Bacteria > Pseudomonadati > Pseudomonadota > Gammaproteobacteria > Alteromonadales > Shewanellaceae > Shewanella > Shewanella sp. 8A. Next base: position 138,418 of record NZ_JAMDJP010000009.1, on the reverse strand, counting down.
GTGGAAGATGGCACGCGTTACCTAATCAATCAAGGGATTAGCGATCCGCAACGTATCTGTATTGTCGGCGCGAGTTATGGTGGTTATGCAGCACTAATGGGCGCCGCAATGACACCCGAACTGTATCGCTGTGCAGTCAGTGTTGCTGGGGTGACAGACGTGGCTTACCTGGTAAAATCCAGTCGCCGTTTTACCAATTACGAAGTCGTCAAAGAACAAATTGGCGATGACTTTAACGTCCTCTATGAACGCTCGCCCATCAGTAAAGCCGATAAGATCACCATCCCAGTATTACTACTGCATGGCGATAAGGACCGAGTGGTCAAGGTACAACATAGCCGCGAAATGTTTGACGAGCTAAAATCTCGTAAGAAAAACGTCGAATATATTGAGCTTGAAAATGGTGACCATTATTTGAGTAACAATGACCACAGATTAACCACCTTTAAGGCGCTGGATAAGTTTTTAGCAGATAACCTAAAAACTCAGTTGTAGCATCAAAGCCAAATATAAAAAACGCGACTCAAGGTCGCGTTTTTTTATTTAGCTCAACTCAAAAGCTTAAGCGTAAGAGTGCTCACCGTGTTGGTGATCGGTTACGTCACGCACACCCGTTAATTCACCAGGGAACATATCTAACAGTTGTTTTTCGATACCATCCTTTAAGGTGATATCCACTTGCGAACAACCGTTACAACCGCCACCAAACTGCAATACCGCAACGCCTTCTTTGGTGATCTCAACCAACATAATGTTGCCGCCATGGCTAGCTAATTGTGGGTTGATTTCTGATTGGATCACGTATTCGATACGCTCCACTAAAGGCGCATCACCCGCAACTTTACGCATTTTCGCGTTTGGCGCTTTAAGGGTTAATTGCGAACCTAATTGATCGGTCACAAAGTCAATTGAGGCTTCTTCTAAGAAAGGTGCACTCTTTTCGTCTACCATGGCGCTAAAGCCATTGAATGCTAATTCAATATCATCGCTTTCAACGGCATCAGGTGGACAGTAAGACACGCCACACTCAGCTTGTGCGGTACCTGGGCTTATCACAAATACACGAATATGAGTGCCTTCAGGTTGATCTGCTAACAACTTTACAAAATGGGCTTGAGCCGCATCGGAAATCGTAATCATGGAAACCAGCTCCGTCAGGGGATACCTGAGTGTTTTAGTAAGAATTAGCCGTATGATACTCCTAGTTACTCGCGCTTTGTAGTCCCTAGGGTAGCAAGTTCTGGAATTTTGCAAAATCCATCACGCTTTAAATGCAGCAACTTAACATGCAAACCACTAATGTATGACTATCGCGACTCTATGTTTTCACCTGCGATATCTTCCAACAAGCCTGGCGCTTCGGCTCGTGCAAGACACCATATTTGAACATGCACGTAACGCGCTTCGAATAACTGGGCGATTTCCGCAACCGTCGTGCCTGTCGTCACCACATCATCCACTAATGCAATGCGTTGATAGGCAAAATCAGCATTTAACTCAAAGGCATCCTGTAGATTTCTTCGCCGCTGCGCACCATTGAGTCCAGCCTGTGGGCGGGTATCCTGCCGCCGTGTTAATCCTTGATCAACTAAGGGCAACTGTAAGCGTTGCGATAACTCATGGGCGATTAACCATGCTTGATTAAATCCACGTTGGCGCAGCCGATTAGGGTGTAAAGGGACTGGCACTATGGCCTGCGGTAGCGTGATTAATCCTTGCTGTTCAAGCTGACCAATGCGCGCCACTAAGGCTTGGCACAGAATGGGTAAGGCAGCGAGTTGCCCCTGATATTTAATAGCCGCTATCCAAGGGCCAAAGCCTTGATGATAACTACAGGGTGCGATGACTTTTCGCGGTTGATGACGTTGGCATTCACCGCAATACTCGAGTTCAAGTTGCATGGATTTGCCACAACCTAAGCAAATTGGGCTGTGATACAAACCCGTTTGCAGGCATATCTGGCAAAATCCGGCTTCCGTTGAATTTAGTGATTGGTGGCACAGTAAGCAACGGTTAGGTAAACTGCCTGCCAAGTAACGCTGCCCCCAATACGAAACTAAGCGTAAAAACTTCGCCCCTTGCTGCGACCAAATCCATTTGCTATCGCCTGACATACAACATCCTATTAGAGGTATTTTAGTGAACGCTACAACGTCTGCTCATCATCCACTGCATATCGAAACCATTGGCCAAGGGCCAGATCTGGTGATGATCCACGGTTGGGGGGTTAATAGCGCCGTGTTTACGCCGCTCCATGAGCAACTGTCTGAGTATAGGGTGCACTATGTCGATCTGCCTGGCTTTGGCTTAAGTCAACCAATCGTAGGCGATTTATCGACTTGGGTGGATGCCCTAATCCATGCCTTGCCCGCCAATGCAATTTGGGCTGGCTGGTCACTAGGCGGATTAGTCGCCACTCAAGCCGCCATAAGCTATCCCTCCCATGTCAGAGGATTAATAACTATCGCGTCCTCGCCCTGTTTTATGGCAAGGGAGGAAGAAGCATGGCCCGGTATTCCGCCACAGGTGCTCAGCATGTTTGGCGAGCAGCTTGGGCAAAATTTACCTAAAACGATTGAGCGCTTTTTAGCGATTCAGGCCATGGGCAGCGAAACCGCCAAAGACGATATTAAGCAGCTGCGGGATTTAGTCTTGGCACGCCCGCTACCCAATGCTGCGGCCTTAACTCAAGGTTTGGATATGTTGAATCAAATCGATCTTAGGCCACAGCTGTCGGCGATACAGCAACCTTGGCTACGGATTTGGGGCAGGCTCGATGGACTCGTGCCCAAACGCGTGCAACCTCAAATGCCCACCGCAAGCCATATCACAGATGTGATGCTCGCCAAGGCATCCCACGCACCGTTTGTGTCCCACAGGAAAGAATTCTTGCAAGCAATCACACCTTGGCTGGCGCAATTCAAGGACTAGCGCTTTATCTTTGAGCAATAAATGGCTAGTATTTAACCATTAAGGCTACAAGGAATTTTTCATGCTGCTTGTCAGTAATTACCCCCAAGTTCCGCTAGCGACCACCAATGTCGCGACGGACTCGGCTCGGGTCGACAATCAGCTAAAACCAGTGGTAATCCCACCTCAGGCTGCGACTAAAGGCCATGAAGAACGCGCCTTTAACCCGCAAAATGAACGTACTGCTGACCAAGCTCAGCAACAGGCTCGATTACTTGAGCAAAATCAGCAACAAGTTCAACAAAAGCAGCAGCAACAGCAATCCTCGCAGCAACAGAGTCAACAACAGCAAGAAAAACAAGCTCCAGTTGTGGCTGCTGATCGCGCACTTCCTAAAACGCTTAGGGTGCCAGTCCGAGGTCCTGCGGCCTTGCAACGCAAGGATATTCGCTTAAAGGTTGGCCAAAACAATACTCCGCCAACAAATACTAATGCAAAAACCAATACCAGCGCCGCTCGTCAACCTATACAAGGGGAGTCACCTCAGTTTTATCAACAAGTTGGGCAACGTATTAGCCAATATTATGCACAGCAGACTCAACCAGAGGCCGAGCCCGCCATGTCGTCATGGATTTGATGGGTTATGGCGTGTAGAAATAAAAATGCCGCTGATTAAACGGCATTTTTTATGCGGTTATTTGCTCGAGTTACCCGAGCGATACAGCTCTTGCTGGTAGGCTAGGCTGCCCCACAGAGCCCAACTTAAGGCCTTTTTCTCTAGCGCCTGCGCCGCGGGCGCATAAGGCGTTAAGTGCTCAGTTTTTTCATCATATTGGAAACCTTGCGCCGCTTTCTCTGGCTGCAGGATCACCACATCCTTGCCTTCCATCAACGCAAAATTTTTGTCGTATTGCATCAGTGCACGTCCAGGCCAATCATCGCTGACCTGAGTTAAGTCACGCCCTAACATAGGGTAAGAGTCTGAAATACCAATCAAAGATAACAAGGTTGGCGGTAAGTCGATTTGACTCACGATACGGTGATCGCGTTTTGGTGCAACATTATCCCCAAGGATTAACCCAGGAATACGGAAACGCGATACTGGCACCAGATCCGCACCACCGACTCGACTGTCATGGTCAGCTACCACAATAAAGACTGTGTCCTTCCAGTAGTCGGCATTTTTGGCCAGCTTAAAGAACTCACCAATCGCATAATCGGCATATTTTGCCGCGTTATTACGGGTTTGTTTTGGTTGCTCATACAGCTCAATACGGCCATCGGGGAATTCGAATGGATCGTGGTTACTCGAGCTAAACACTAAACTAAAGAACGGTTTACCTTCGCTATGCAGACGCTCAAACTCACTATTTGCCTTACGCATTAAATCTTCATCAGAAGCACCCCAAGAGCCGACAAACGCAGGAGATTTATAATCCTTCTGATCGATAATGTCGCTAAAACCATTCCCGAGGAAGAAGCTACGCATATTGTCAAAATGGCTCTCACCACCATAGATAAATTGGGTGGTATAGCCGTGATTTTTTAACAATTCAGCGATACTGAAGAAACCCGTCTGGCTCTTGCCTAATTTCACCACCGCACGGGCTGGCGTAGGGGTAAAACCAGTCGTGACAGCTTCGATTCCGCGCACAGAGCGTGTGCCAGTGGCGTAGAGATTATCGAAATACCAGCCTTCCTGTGAGAGGGCATCGATATTCGGCGTTAACGGCAAACCGCCTAAACTCCCCACAAAACGGGCTCCCAGACTTTCTTGCAGCAAGATCACTAAATTTTTAGGCTTTCCGGTATAACTGGCTTGGTTAAAACTCAGAGAGGGAAGTTCATTTGAGGTAAACGCACTCTCAGGGCGACCGCTCTCCTGCCTAATGACCTTGATAATCTCATCTTTGTCCAAGGAGCCATACACCTTAGAAGCATCTTCCTCACTGCCCATTTGTTTGATCGCAAACACTAAAGAATAAGCGGAGTTGATCACTAAGGAGTTTACTAATGGATCATCGGCAAATGCCACCATCGCTGGGTTAATCGGTCTATGACCTAAGGTTGAACGCGCACCCAATAGGGTCAAAACGATAACCAGCACGGCTAACACCGGGCGCCAATACCAACGGGGGAAACGCAGGTTTTTACACAACTTACCGCTCAATACCCAGCCACCCCATAGGGTTGCGATACTCAGCACCACAGAAAAAATCAGCTCAAGCTTGCGTCCCGCCCACAGCATCGACAGCACTTCTTTGGGATAAATCAAATACTCCACATACAAACGATTAGGGCGAATGCCATATTCCTCAATAAAAGCGGGCGTCGACACTTCGAGGAATAAGATAGTCCAGAGGCCTATGGTTAGCCATAAACGCAGAATCCATTGCCATGCTCGGCCAATCAAATGATCGCCCGAAAATATCGCCGTACCTAAAGCAGCCACACCCCATAACCAACATAGGGTTGCAATATCGACACGAATACCTTGCAGCAACAAATGCGACCAACCGTCAACAGCGGCTACACGTTCGCCCTGCCACAGGCCTAAACTGATTCGGCTAGCGGTAGCTATAGCTAGAACTAACAGACTGAAAATAAGAATGACGCGAAAGGGCCCGTGGGCGCCCTTGCGTCCACCAGCAGATAAACCTGACTGCATGTATTACCCCAAAAACATTAAACGCACACTCAGCTTTGGAGTGTCAATTTGAAAAATTACCAGAAGTTGCTATATGACAACCGATCTGGCTTAAGGTTGCATTAAATTGCCGCCTTTATATTACCTGTCGTAGCAAACATGCAACAATTTTGTGATTGAGGGGTAAAAAATGTCGACTCGGGCACATGCTAACACCCGAGTCGCATCGAGATGACTTACTTTTTCAGCTTAGCGAAAGCATCAGCAAAGGCATTGCCCATCGCCGCATTGACAGGGGCTGGCTTGGGTGCTGACCGCCCAGACTGAGGTTGTGATGATTTGTGTTGTGACGCTTTGTGCTGATTCGGCTTGCTACCCTGATGCTTACCCTGCACTGGCGTGCGAGTTTGCGACTTACTCAGATCAATCGCCTCATCCAGACGCATACTCAGGCCAATTCGGCGGCGCTCCACATCCACTTCCATCACCTTCACTTTTACCACATCACCCGCTTTGACCACGGTATGGGGATCGGTAATAAATTTGTCGGTTAATGACGAGATATGCACTAAACCATCTTGGTGCACGCCGATATCCACAAAGGCACCAAAGTTAGTCACGTTGGTGACAACGCCTTCAAGAATCATCTCAGGTTTCAGATCCTTAAGCTCTTCAACCCCATCTTTAAACTTAGCGGTTTTAAACTCGCCACGGGGGTCGCGGCCAGGTTTATCTAGCTCGCTAAGGATGTCGGTCACTGTCGGCAGACCAAACTCAGGAGTCGTAAACTCCTGCGGTTTGATGTTGCGTAATAATTCTGAATTGCCGATAAGGCTCGCCACATCGACTTGTTTGGTCTTGGCAATCGTTTCGACCAACGAATAGGCTTCGGGGTGAACCGCTGACATATCCAATGGATTATCGCCGTCACGAATACGTAAAAAGCCTGCGGCTTGCTCAAAGGCTTTAGGGCCTAAACGCGGCACTTTTAACAGCTCTTTACGATTTTTGAAGGCGCCGTTGGCGTCGCGGTAATCCACCACGTTTTTGGCCAAGGTTTTATTTAAACCTGCAACTTGCGATAGCAAAGGCACAGATGCCATGTTTAAGTCCACGCCCACACCGTTTACGCAATCCTCGACCACGGCCTCGAGCGAGCTAGAAAGCTGGCTTTGACTCACATCGTGTTGATATTGACCAACGCCAATAGACTTAGGCTCAATCTTCACCAGTTCCGCTAATGGGTCCTGTAAACGACGGGCAATTGAGACCGCGCCGCGAATCGAAACGTCTAGCTCAGGGAATTCCAGCGCCGCCAGCTCTGATGCGGAATACACCGAGGCGCCCGCCTCGCTCACCATCACTTTGGTCAGCTGTGGTTGGCTATCCTTGAGGCTGGCGATCAACTCAGCCGCTAATTTATCGGTTTCACGGGAGGCGGTGCCGTTACCAATCGCGATTAACTCTACCTTATGCATTTGCACTAAGTTGGCGAGGGTACGAATCGACTTGTCCCATAAATTCTGTGGTGCATGGGGGAAAATCGTGGTGTGTGCCACCAACTTACCCGTGTTATCCACCACGGCGACTTTAACGCCAGTACGTAGACCTGGGTCTAGGCCCATGGTTGCCTTGGCGCCCGCTGGCGCGGCCATCAGCAAATCACCCAAGTTACGGGCAAATACGTTAATGGCTTCCGCTTCGGCGCGCTCACGCATTTGCGAGATAAACTCGGTTTCCATTTGCAGGGCAATTTTAATTCGCCACGTGGCAGTAACGACCGTTTTGAGCCACTGATCCACACTGCTATCGCCCAGCTTTAAGCCTAAATGCTCACTAATAATGACTTCGCAGTAACTGCCTTGACCCGCCTCTGCGCCAGGATCGGCATTCATCGATAACGACAGGAAGCCTTCATTACGGCCACGGAGCATAGCTAAGGCGCGGTGAGATGGCACTTTGGCCAAAGGTTCGTTGTGCTCGAAATAATCGCGAAACTTCGCGCCTTCCTTCTCTTTGCCGGCAATAACACGGCTCTCTAACACACTGTTTTGGCTTAAATGTTCGCGAACTTTACGCAGTAATTCCGCATCTTCGGCGTAACGCTCCATCAGAATGTAACGGGCGCCTTCCAATACCGCTTTGGTGTCGGCAAAACCCGCTTCCAGATTCAGATAACCCGCAGCCAATGCTTCAATATCGGCATTGCGATCCGCTAACAAGGTTTCGACCAGCGGCTCTAATCCCGCTTCAATGGCAATTTGGCCCTTAGTGCGGCGCTTAGGTTTGAAGGGAAGATACAGATCCTCGAGACGCGTTTTACTATCGGCGCCTTCGATTTCCCGTTGCAGCTCAGGCGTTAACTTACCCTGCGCTTGAATGCTGGATAAAATCACCTGACGTCTGTCATTTAACTCACGCAAATAACCTAAACGGCTGTACAGCGTGCGTAACTGGGTGTCGTCTAAACCACCAGTCGCCTCTTTACGATAACGGGCGACGAAGGGAACAGTGGCACCATTGTCGAGCAAATCTATGGTGGCAGTGACTTGATGCTCACGAACATTGAGTTCCTGAGCAATAATTTGGGCAATAGTCTGCATAAATAAAGTATCGTGCCTAACGGTTTGATTAATCCTAATTGCGCCCAAGATACCACAGGCGCAGTCGTTGTTTCATATGATGCGAGCGATTTGCCGCTGAAAATCGCCGAGAGTTTGATCTCGCGAGGTTTATTCCCCCTCGTCCGCGAGCGACGAGTCAAGCAAGGTGTCGAACGGCGTATAACGGATTTCGTTGATATACCATGTCTTTGGGCCAGAGGGCGTTTGCACCACCACTTCATCATCAACTTGTTTGCCAATAAGCGCCCGCGCCATGGGGGAATCAATAGTGATATAACCCAGTTTAGTATCGAGCTCATCTTTACCGACAATCCGATAACGCACCCGCTCACCCGCGTCGTTTTCAAGCTCAAACCAAGCACCAAAGTAAATTTTGCCTTCCTGCTGCGGAGAATAGTCGACAATTTTGAGTTCTTCGAGACGCTTAACCAAATAGCGAACACGACTATCTATCTGACGCAAAAGCCTTTTATTATAAGTGTAATCCGCATTTTCACTTCGATCGCCCTGCGCGGCGGCCTCTTGCACTTTGAGGGTGATCTGCGGGCGATATTCCTTCCACAGGTATTTTAATTCTTTATCTAAGGTCATCCAGCCTTGGCGGGTGATCAAATGCGCTTTCATGTTAAGACTCTATAGTTAACTAACAACGAGCATAATTTTAAACAGGCATGGCACTGATGATACTCAGAGTCGACGCCAAAGTTAAGGACTAGCAAAAAGCACCGCTGCCAGAAATGCCAATTTAGTTACAATTTCATATGTATAGTGAATATATTCAACGATTCCCATGCAATTTCATTTGCTTAGTATTAACATGAGTTGGCAATTTGTCGCATTCGACCGTGGTTGGCTTACATCATGAGCTAGTCGCTCAGATTGAATCCAGCTATATTAAGCGCATTCTTGGCAGATTCGTTTTCAATTTCAGCCAGTTAATCTTTGTTGTATGACGGCATAAAAAATAAAAGCAATAATCCGAGCAATTTAAGGACATCCCATGGGACAAGAAACCTCGAAAATCCTCGTTGTCGATGATGATATGCGCCTACGAGCACTACTCGAGCGTTACCTGATGGAGCAAGGCTATCAGGTACGCAGTGCGGCCAATGCTGAGCAGATGGACCGTTTACTGGAGCGAGAAAACTTTCATTTGATTGTGCTCGATCTGATGTTGCCCGGGGAAGATGGCTTATCTATCTGCCGTCGTCTGCGCCAACAGGGCAGCACCATTCCGATTGTGATGCTCACCGCCAAAGGCGATGAAGTCGACCGCATTATCGGCTTAGAACTCGGTGCCGATGATTATCTGCCAAAACCTTTTAATCCGCGTGAATTGTTGGCGCGGATTAAAGCGGTGATGCGCCGCCAAATACAGGATGTGCCCGGCGCGCCCGCGCAGCAAGAAGCCGAAATTAGCTTTGGCGAGTTTTCACTCGACCTAGCTACCCGTGAGATGTACCACGGTGATGAAGCCATCGCGCTGACCAGTGGCGAATTTGCGGTATTAAAAGTGTTAGTCACCCATCCACGGGAACCGTTATCGCGGGACAAACTGATGAACCTCGCCCGTGGTCGTGATTATTCGGCGCTCGAGCGCTCGATTGACGTGCAGGTATCGCGTCTACGGCGCTTAATTGAAAAAGACCCCGCTAATCCGCGCTACATTCAAACCGTGTGGGGATTAGGCTATGTATTTGTACCCGACGGTGCCGCCCGTCGATGAGCTGCTTTTGGCCTGTTGTTGACGCTTTTTTGGCACGACTATGAAACTTAAGTGGTGGCAGCGACTCCTTCCGCGCAGCGCCTTTAGTCAAACGGTACTGCTGATTGGTTGTTTGCTGCTGATCAATCAGCTGGTGTCCTATGTCACTGTCGCAGTGTATGTGTTAAAACCCAGCTATCAACAAATCAACCAGTTAATCGCCCGTCAAATCAATCTGTTATTTGTCGATGGTGTCGATATCGGCCGCGAGCATTTAACCATAGTCGATGCACTCAATGCCAAAGTCCGCGACGATGGCATGAAGGTGTATAACCAACAGCAAGCCCGTGAAGCGGGCATCGAACAAGCCACCTACTACGGTTTTTGGTCATCACAGATGTCGGAATATCTCGGTGGCGATGCCGAAGTCCGTGTCACCCACGGCAGTGTTTTGCAAATTTGGATCCGCCCACCGCAGGCGCCGTCTGTGTGGATTAAAGTGCCGCTGATTGGGCAAAATGTTTCCGACTTGTCGCCACTGACCTTGTACTTGATGGTGATCGGCGCACTCAGTGTTGCCGGCGGATGGTGGTTTGCTCGCCAGCAAAACAGACCATTAAGGCGCTTACAAAAAGCCGCGATCTCGGTGTCCCGTGGCGAGTTTCCCGATCCTTTGCCGCTTAAAGGCTCCAGCGAACTGGTGGAAGTGACCAACGCCTTTAACCAGATGGCCCATAGCATGAAGCAGCTAGAGCAAGATCGTGCACTGTTGATGGCGGGAATTTCCCACGATTTGCGCACGCCGCTGACCCGCATCCGCCTTGCCTCTGAGATGATGGTTGAAGAAGATCAATATCTTAAAGACGGTATCGTCAACGATATTGAAGATATGGATGCCATTATCAGCCAATTTATTGCCTATATTCGCCAAGATCAGGAAGCCAGCCGCGAGCCCGGGCAAATCAATAAACTCATTCAAGATATTGCCCAAGCCGAAGCCAACCGCGACGGTGAAATTGAAGTCGTGCTGAGCGATTGCCCCGAGGCCTTATTTCAAGGGCTGGCGATTAAGCGGGTGTTGAGCAACTTAGTTGAAAACGCCTTTCGTTATGGCTCCGGCTGGGTGCGGATAAGCTCGCAATTTGATGGCAAACGCATCGGCTTTAGCGTTGAAGATAATGGCCCAGGGATAGATGAATCACAAATTCCTACACTCTTCCAACCTTTTACCCAAGGTGATATTGCCCGTGGCAGTGTCGGCTCAGGGCTTGGGCTCGCCATCATCAAACGGATTATCGACCGCCACCAAGGCCAAATTACCCTCTCGAATCGCGCCGCAGGCGGTTTAAAAGCCCAAGTTTGGCTACCGCTAGAATAATCCCAAAATCATAATGACAACGCTGACATTTGATTGGTTCTGTCATATTTATGTCACGCGAAATTCATAAACTTTAGGCAGTTAACTTACCTTAAGTTTCCAATGAAGATTGCATCATGAAGATTTCGACCTTGTCACGTACTGCTTCAGCGCTGTTGTTATTGCTTGCGGGATTATTAGCAGCAGTAGTACTTTGGAGTAGCGATCAAAGACAGCAGATTGAGCAACAAACCCAAGTACTCCAAGGCCTGCAACAGGACTTTCTCGTAGGTGTGCGCCGCGATCTTGATGGCTATTTAACCAGCGGCAACGCGACCCAACTCGAAGAAGCCAAAGCCAAGCTGAGCAAAATCAAAAACCAACTCAGCGAACTCAACCTTGCCGCATCAGGTAATGCCGATGAGGAATTACAGGCCGGCCTGAATCAATTCATTCAAGACTTAGACACTAAATACCGCGCGGCGGGCAAACTCGCAGGTAACCCAAGACAACTGCTGGCCCACGCCGAATCCGAAATGCTCGACTATAACCGTAGGCTTGGTAGCTATGCCGACAAAGGCTTAGCCGTTAATGCAGCAATAGCCGAGCAATATTTGCAATTAAGCCGTGACTTTCCCAGCATTGTTTATCAACTGTCGCAGCTTACCGATGGCTATCTCATTGATAAAAATCAGCAACTTAAGAATATTCTCGACAGCACCAGTAAAGCGCTTAACCAATGGCGCGATCAACTCAACACCCTGCCATTAATCGGCGTATATGAACAACAGGAAGCCGATGAATTTGCCCTCGGCGCAAGTGAGCCAGAGCAAATTGAAGTGGGCGAAAATGATCGCAACGAGCTGTTAAGCCTTGCCAATCGATACAATAAAGAAGTCGCCAACACCCACCAATTGCTGCAAGCCAATCAGGAGATGCAAGCGCAATTAATTCAAGCGATTGGCAGAGTTGAACAGCAGCTCATTGCCCTCGGTGAAGCACAGGCCGCCAAAAACCAACAGCTCAAATATGAGTTACAAGTCATTCTTTATGCGATGGTTTCGATTATGGCGCTGTTTGCTATCGGCTATTTAATCCTGCAACAGAACCGCGTGGTTAACCCCCTCAAACGCCTCAATCAAGCCTTTATGCAATTAAGCGAGTCCAACAGCCGTGAACGTTTGGACATCAATCGCCGCTGCGAAACTGGCCAAATTGCAGGGCATTTTAATCAGCTACTGCATCGCTTTGAACAGGAAGATGAACTGCAGCGCCAACAAATGACTAAGGTTTCTCAATCCTTAAGTCAGCTGGTCGCGCGCATTACTCAACTGTCGCAGCACACCGAACACACTCAGACCATAGTCGCCGACACGCAGTCGCAAACCGAGCATATCCGTAGCCTCGCCAATGAGGTCAGCCATACCTCAGCACTGGTTGAACAAAGCGCAGCCGAAACCATGCGCCAAATGCAGTCGAGCCAAACTGAGGCCGAAGCGGTACTGAGTGCCACAGAGCAAACCCAAACGGCGGTTGGCCTTTGCCATGCCTCGCTCGAAAGCCTGAATAACTCAGTGGCAGATGTGGCAAAAATCATTGATGTAATTGGCAATATCGCCGAGCAAACTAATTTACTGGCACTTAATGCCGCCATTGAAGCCGCCCGCGCAGGCGAGCAAGGTCGCGGTTTTGCCGTGGTCGCCGATGAAGTGCGCAGCCTGAGCCAACGTACTCAGGTGTCGTTAAATGAAATTGTGAAAATCCTGCATCAGCTCACCCAATCTAACCTTGCTCTCGGCGAGAGTGTCGATGGCATTGCCCAAGCGACCGATAGCCAAAAACAGCGGGCACAGAGCCTATGGCAAATGGCACAAACCGTACAAAATCAAGCGAGTGAAATGGCCAATACCGCCAAACAAGGCTCGCTCAACGCCAAGGAACAGGTGGATTACCTCGATGAATTTGTTCGCAGCATGGATAACCTGAAAGACCAAGCGCAAACCAGTTCGCAGCAGAGCGAAGTCATCGCCCAAGAAGTGCAGCAAAGCGTGGAAAATATCGAAACCAGTTTAGGTATTGCCGACAGTCGTGTCGTGCCAATGCGCGCGGCTTAAGCTTAAGCACATAAAAATGGCAGCAAGAGATCAATCTCGCTGCCATTTGCAGGGGTCGTTAACAGGCATTAGTCGTCAATGCGACAACTGTGGATTTGCATGCCATCAAACTGACATTCCACATTAACCCATTTACCATCAAAGGTTGCTAATGAGGCATCACTAGCATGGTAACCCCACAGACTGTTCTGGCTCACCTTTCCGGTTAACTCCAGTTCATTACTCTGCTGTTCAAGATCAATTTCCTTCACTAGCCATTGGCCATCGGCTAATTCAACACCTTCAATTTGCAGCCATTTTTGATCAAGGGTTGCAAGGGTTAAGCCATCATCAAACTGGGTTCTCGCGTCGATAATAAAGGTAAAGCCATTGATTTGTAGCTGGTTATTGCTATCGAGCGTAGCTCGCCCTTCAAGCTCAAACTTGTTACCTAAATCGGGTAATGGGCCACCCGCATCTGAACTTTCAAAGTCGACCTCTTTGGCCCACAGGCCCTGCGCAGTAGATTGAATATCCACCTCTAGGCGCTTACCTTCCAGCAAATTGGTGCGATTACCATCTTCAAATTGAGTCTGTTCAGTCACATAGAGTCGTGTGCGGCTATTAAGCTCAAACTGGCTCTTGTCTTGGTTAACCCAAGTTACTGTGCCCTCTAACTCCATCTCGTTGAATGTCGGCACATCACTCGCATCTTCTACGTCGACTTCATGGGCCTTAAATACGGCGCCATCCTGTTGACCTTCAACCTCAACCCACACACCTTCGGCTAACTGCCCTTCTAACTCGGCATTGGCGTAATCGATCAAGGCTGAGCCTAGGCGGAATTGCTGCATAACTGGATCAAGCTCTGTTACTCGACCTTCAATTTCAGCAATTGCGAGATTAGGGAAAAGGTTAATCGACTCTACCTGCCATTGTCCGACCACGGTGGGGTAGCCATTTACCGCTACCCAATCGCCCTTTTTATATTGGCTAGCTGATGCAACGGCTAACTGTATGCCATTGACCATAATATTATGTTGATTGATGGCACTGATTTCACCGACCAGCGCAGGATCGACAGCAACCGTTTTAGCCTGCTGACCTTGGTTAACCAAATCTAAGCGCATCCCCACTTGAATAGCTTTGGCATCCAGTGGTTGTTGTTGATAACGAATATCTGCATTGGCGATATTAATCTTGTATCCATTCACAGTGATCTGCTGATGGTCTGCGGACACCTGGGTCACAGTCCCCATCACTTTAGCGGGTAAATTCGCGGGAGGTGACGTCACATCCGTTGATGAACCGTCGCCACCACAAGCGGTTAATAGTAATGCGCTAATACCTACTAAGTGCTTATTCATTTTTTTCTCCCTTATTTACCTTGTTAAATCAACGGCTGGCATCTTAGTATGGGAAACGTCAAGCAAACGTGAAGAAATGAAGATAAGTAATGAAAGTATTAATTGTTGATGACAATCATGATGTTATAGAAACAATCATGGACTATTTAACCCTCGAAGGCATTATTGCTGACTGCGCCTATCACGGTGAAAGCGCCATCAATTTAATACAGCAAAACCATTATGACGTGATCATTATGGATATTATGATGCCCAAATTAGACGGTATTCGTACGGTCAAAAAACTGCGCGAAGAGCTGTTTTGTAATACGCCGATTTTGTTCTTAACCGCCAGAGATAGCCTGCAGGACAAAATTGACTCCTTTACCTCGGGCGGTGATGACTTTTTAAATAAACCCTTCGCCATGGAAGAACTATGCCTGCGTCTACGGTCTCTGCATAACCGCGGGCCGCGTTTAGATGTAGGTATATTGCGCTTTGGTGAAATCAGCTTAAATGTCGCAACTCAACAAGTATGCCGCGCAGGTAAGGAAATCAAGCTGAGTAAAATCCAACGCACGATTTTGACGCTACTGCTCAAACATGCCCCCGCCATTGTGAGTAAAGAACAAGTTATCGATGCGGTTTGGGGTGACGAAGCCCCCTGTAGCGACGCGCTTCGTAGCCATATTTACGGCCTGCGTAGTGCATTGGATAAGGGCTTTACAGATTCCAAACTAGAGACGATTCATGGCCAAGGTTACCGACTCCTCCCCTAAGCCATTACCGAGCTTATACAAAAAAATTCGCCTAACGTTTTTAGTGCTAACGAGCCTAATGTTCGCGATTTTCTGGGGTTTGATTTATATCGCCGAAGAACAAATTGAGGTCATTAGCCTTGAACACAAACTGGCGACCGAAACCCGCGAATACCAAAAAAACTATCAACGATTTGGCGACAAAGCCCAGCTCCCCGATATCCACGAACTCACCACCTATTGGAGCAAAGAGTTTGTGCCGCAATGGCTGCAAGCTTACCAACAAACGGGTTTTTATGAGCACCAATTGGGCGCCGAAGATAAGCACTTTTTGATTTCGCCGCACCCATCAGGACAAGGTTTATTGTATGTGGTGTATAAGGATGATGCGGATGACTTTCTCGATGGGTATGAGGACAGACTGCATATTTTGATATCCCTCTTCGGGGTAGGTTTACTGCTGTTCATCATGGCCTATGGCTTATATTTTGTGCGGCTACTATCGGCACCATTTTTTGAAATTGAACGCAAAATCAATGCGCTGACGCCAGAGGAGCCGAGCTTTGTCCCTAGCACACCCTACCGTGAAACCCGCCATATCGAACAAACACTACTGGAAAATAAAGCCAAAATTGCCGCCTATTTTACTCGGGAGCAGGAGTTTAGCCGCTTTGCCTCCCATGAACTGCGCACGCCCATTATGGTGATCCAAGGCTCGACAGAATTACTTAAAAAACTGCCAAACAACGGGAACGAAGCCCAGCAGCGGATCGCCAACAAAGCCATTGCCCGCATTGATTACGCAAGCCAACAGATGAAAACCCTCACCGAAACCTTTTTGTTACTAGGTAAGGAACAAATTGAATCGCAACACTATGATCAAATTGATTTAGCCGCACGGCTTACGCAGCTATTAAGTGAAATGGCGCAGCATTTTGCCAAACACGAAATCCGCTATCAGCTCAGCGTTAACGAAAATACCGCCATTTGCGCACCGGTGAGTTTTGTGAACATAGTGATAGGCAACTTAATTAAAAATGCCTTTAACTACAGCAGTGGCGATATTGAAATCACGCTGAATAACAATCAACTAACCATAAAAAATCCGCTTAGCCACCACAGCGCCGAGCCCACGGGCTATGGCTGTGGTTTGATTATTATTGAACGGATAAGCGAGCGCATGGGGTGGCACTTTTCGGCCCAAAGCCTAGGGAATGACTATCTGGCAACAATCCAATTTATGGATAACGGCGAGCCACAACAGCATCTAAATGAATCCGCTTAAATTCTTCACAACTGCTTCACGCTCGTCTTGGCATGATACTCGCCGCAGATGAGTCGCCCAGCGGCGTAAGATTAGAAAGAGGACATTTAGATGAATAAAATCACCTTAAGCATGTTAGCAATCACATTGTCATTGAGTGCCTTGTGCAGCCAAGCTGGATTTCAACCAACAACGGGCGAACCCCAATTACGTGGCGGCTTTCAAGGCCCCAGCGCACGGCAAATCATTCATGATGTCGTCAGTGCGCTCAATGCCAGCGATGACACTCAAGTGGAGTTAACCGGCCATATCATGTCTTCAATTGGCCACGATGATTATATTTTCCGTGACAGCACGGGCGAGATTAAAATCGAAATTGACGATGATCTGTGGCTCGGACATACCGTCACGCCTGAAACCCAAGTCATTATTCGCGGTGAAGTGGATAAGGACTGGTCAGAAGTCACTATCGATGCCGACAGCATTCAACTCGTTCAATAACCGTATAAAAAAGCCAGCCTCATCTAGGCTGGCTATTGTTCTCGCTCAAGCAAGCGACACATCAGCCCCATAAGTTCAGGGGCATCCGCTTAACATCTTAACTTAAAGCCGCCAACACCACTTCGGCTTTGCTCACTTCAAATGACTTAGGCGCTTCAACATTCAGTAACGTTACCACGCCATCATCGATAATCATCGCATAACGTTGTGAGCGCACACCGCCAAAGCCTGCGGTATCCATCTCGAGTCCCAGCGCTTTAGTAAAGCTGGCATCGCCATCGGCTAACATCAGTAGTTCAGACGCATTTTGCGCTTCGCCCCACGCTTTCATCACAAAGGCATCGTTTACCGATACGCAGGCAATTAAATCAACGCCTTTGGCTTTAAACTGATCGGCCAGCACCACATAACCGGGCAAATGTGCTTCAGAACAGGTTGGTGTGAAAGCACCTGGCACTGCAAATAACACCACTTTTTTACCCGCAAACAGCTCGGTAACTTGATGATTTACCATGCCATCTTTTGTTAATTGGCTTAACGTAGCCGCTGGTAATTTTTGACCTTGAGCAATCATGTCTCTCTTCCTTTAGTTAACGTAACTCGCCCATACTAGCCCGAATCAGACAGGATAAACACCGAGAGAAAAAGGGGGGATTGACCATTATTACTTCCAACCAGATGATAGATTGATTCTTACCTTCAAATCCTCAAACTGTGACGGAACGCTACCAATATTTATAGTGAGGCTTAGTGAACCAGCATCGCTAGGAAAGAAATTAAAATATCGCATACTTTTTGTTTTAGCTGGCATTTCAATTGATGAAAACGGTACAGCTCGATCACTCACATCTTGGTTTTTATAGCTATATCTTCCATTCCACTCATATTCATTAGCCCATGATGCTTCTTTAAGTTCTTGCATCCTTTTGAAATGAGCATTTAAAGGAGATTTCCTGTAAAAAAAGGTAACGCCTAAATCATTTACAATTTTAAGCTCAACTTCGGTATCAAGCTCAGCAAAATCATGTTCATTATCACTGAATAGCTCGATACTTATAGCCGAAGTTTCATGAGACTTATAACCTTTTAAATCAAACTTATGCTTTGATCCAGTCTCAAAAGGAAAATCTGGCAAAGTAAGCTCGTACGTGATAAGTGGCCAATAACCATATGATTTAAAATCTCCATCCCCCTTATATCCGCAAGACATAAGGAAAAAGCACAAAGAGAGTAATATCCATTTTTTAATCAAAGCAAACTCCATGCTTCTAAATTTAACGTCCACCAAAATAAATTAGAGAACCCAAGATAAAACAAAAACATAATGTACTTTAGATTTGCCTACAACTTACTCAGGCTAAAGTGGCTTGGATGGGTGTCCACTTTCTTCTTTTGTCTACTCTTTTTCCTTTAAACGTTTTTATGCAACGCCTCCATAGCGAATCAAAAATTTGTCTTTGCTATGTGCTTGAATACAGAAAGAACTGAAGTCATTGAAGCGTTTTAGCTGCCAAAGAATACCCTTTCCAAAGTCAAGATATACAGGCTTAGTTGCGTTTAGCCACACTTGCTTTGGTCGTTTCCACTCATAGAAAAAATGACCAACATGGGTATCCTTCGTTAAGTACCCTATTTTATCGGATGAATGTATTTCGATTAGCTCCTCAGGTTGGTATTCAGAAATATGGAAGTAGATAAAGTGTGTTTTATGATTAGTATTTTGAACACCAATGTCCACCATTGAGGGATGATTTGGATCTGGCAATGCTGCCCTTAACTTCATATTTTTAGCTAGATTCCTACCATTTACGACCCAAATCATATCGCCGTAAAACTGTTCACGAGACTGTAGCTCCTTATGTGACATCGGTGAGTTTTGGAACTCTATTACCATACCATTAGGTAACTTGACGTCTGCTATGTGTTTTTCACCAGCTTCGTCAAAGTCGACAATCTCTTGATAGTCATTTGCCCAATAGTTTTTCCAATCTCTGTGCCACTGACTTTCATTGTCCCACCAGGGGTCACATGAATCTTTGCGTGCATGAGCCCAATGCCAGCGTACTTTAGTACCACACTTAGACAGCATTGGTTTACCACAAAACTGGCACAAACCTCTTACTTTTGGGGATGGTTCCTGTCTGACTCCGTTAACTAACGAGAATTTCATTTTAGCCTCTTGCTACACAACATTTGTATTGTTTGCATTCGCATAACTTCACCATCGACCATCAGACAAATCACTCACAAGCTACTGATTTAAAATTTGATTTCCACAATAACAAAAATCATTCTGGGTAGAAAGTGCACAAATGCATGATTGCTGTTTGTTTTGCGGTATGCATTTTGAAATAAAAAAGCAGCGTATCGATGGATACGCTGCCTTGTTAGGGTGAGACCGACTTCTTACTCTGCGTGTATAGTCAGTATGGCCTTTGATAAACTCAGTCACATTGCACATCAAAATCAAATCTTAAATAAACTCTTCACGTTTACGCAGTACAGCCAACAGTCCTAAACCAAGCAGAGCAAAGAAAGAAACTGCGCCGCCTTCTTCGACAATAATTACCTCACCAGAGCTATCGCGGTCACGACTTTCTAGCGGCAAGGCATATAAGCCATCGGTATCATCGGCGCTAATGGTCGCAACAATATCGCTATAACCAACCTCATAGACATCGATTAATACATCGTAGTGATCCGTTTGATAGCCAGTGTAGAGGGTCGTCAGTACTTCGTAATCATCCTGAGTCGAGTCACCGTAGATGGTAAACACATCGGTGGTGTAGTAATGCACCCAAGGGCCACCGTTACGGCTGAGGTATAACTCGGCAAACAGGTCGGCGCGCTCATTAAGATATGCACCAAACACATCTACATCGAAGGTCACGCTAAAGGTTTGATAAAACCCATCGTAATCAAAGTCTTCAAACAAACGGCTGCTGGCATCAAAAATCGCAAAGCTGTGATAAATAGGGGCGCGATAGGGATCTTCTGTGGCGGCGCTTGAACTGGGGATCGGCTGACTTGTATGTTTGGCGATCACTTGTTCGCGAGTCATGGGGGTTGCACCCATCAATTGTACTCGCTGAACATTCGAACCTTGTGCCGAGAAGGACGGTGCCAGCGATTTAACCGCAGCGGCAGTAGCTTCCGCTACACTTTGGGCGGGAGCCGACTGTTGCAATAGGCTTAAGGCTTGCTGCTCTTGCTTGACGGCTTGCTCGGCATCGGTCTTTTTCATCATACCAATACTTGCTGCACTAAAGGGCGCCAAGTTTGACTCGTCGCTCGGCTGCGCGCTCACCATTGTCGATGCCAGTAATGCACTGGCCAATACTACAGCCTTCACATAAGTCGTGGTTGCGATAACTTGTTGTTTCACTGTGTTCATCTTGAATACCCCATTGGATAATCCGCTCAAATTGGTGACATTAGAGGGCACTCAAGGTGAACATAAGCTGAACATTAAAATCTGCTGTATTTCAGAGCAACACTGCTGTTCAGCCTTAATTCATCTGCTGTGGTTAACACTACTAATATGTCACAGGATATGACTCCTGATATGTAAAGAGGTTCGATGAGGATTAACTCGATAAAATCTCACGAATCACAGTGAATTTTAAAGGAATTGTGTTTACCAATTGGCTGATCTCTATGTGTTTGTTATGGTGATGAGGTATTCTTAGTCGACTCGATAAGCTATCAAGCTCGCCACTTACTTAAGATCGCCGAACCTGTACGGGTAACAGATATGAAACTTGGTTTGACACTGACCCTAGTCGCTTGTTTATGTGCCTCCTTTGGCTGCATAGCGGGCAATGATAAACACGATGATCGCAATCAATCGCGCGACCAAGGCGTTAAGAATGAGCAGCGCCGCCTTGTGGTGAATAGTCCAGACCAAGCCGTGGCTATGGCGCAGCGTCAATATCGAGGCAAAGTGCTCAGCGTGCAGTCGAGCGGCTCAGGCTATCGCGTCAAAATCCTCAATAATGATGGCCAGGTTTTTTCAGTTTCGGTGGATGCCGCCACAGGACGCGTGTCGAGGAATTAATATGCGACTCTTACTCGTTGAAGACGACTTAGCACTGCAAGCCAACTTAAAACAACACTTGCTGGATGCCCATTACAGCATTGATGTCGCCAGCGACGGCGAAGAGGGCTTGTTTCAAGCCGTTGAATATAACTATGACGCAGCCATTATCGATGTCGGTTTACCTAAACTCGACGGTATTAGCCTTATCCGCCGCATTCGCCAAAAAGAGCGCGCTTTCCCGATCTTAATTTTAACCGCGCGCGACAGCTGGCAAGATAAAGTCGAAGGCCTCGATGCCGGTGCCGACGATTATCTCACTAAGCCCTTTCATCCCGAAGAATTAGTGGCTCGGCTCAAAGCCTTGATCCGCCGCTCGGCAGGTAAGGCAAGCCCAATCATCACTAACGGCCCCTTTAGTTTAAATACCAGTAGCTTAGAGGTCCGCAAAGGGGACGAACTCATTACCCTCAGCGGCTCTGAATACAAGCTATTTGAGATTTTTATGCTGCATCAAGGCGAAGTGAAATCTAAAACAGCACTCACCGAACATATTTATGATCAGGATTTTGATCTCGACTCTAACGTTATCGAAGTCTTTATCCGCCGTTTACGCAAAAAGCTCGACCCCGATAACCAATACAATCTAATCGAAACCCTGCGCGGCCAGGGCTATCGTTTAAGAGTCATTGCTCCTGAGCAAGGTACTGATGAGTAAGCGCGCGCTTGCCTGGCAGTTGCTCAACTCCTTAAAGACTCGGCTCGTCCTTAGCGCGCTGTTGTTTATATTGGTGCTGCTGCCGCTGATTGGGGTCGCCCTCAATGACGCCTTTGCTGAACAGGTAAAGAGTGCCGCTAAAAATGAGCTAAGTGCCTATGTATATTCAGTATTAGCGGTGACTGAAGTCGAAAATAAACGGATTTTTATTCCTGAATTAGTGCTCGAGAACCGCTTTAACCTTATTCAATCAGGCCTCTATGCCATAGCCACCACCGAAGATGCGGAGCATAAACAGAGCATCGTCTGGCATTCGCAATCCTTTATGGGCATCACGCCACCAGCACAGTTCACCATTCCGCCAACGGGCCAAAGTGCCTTCGATCAAATCGACCTCGCGGGCGCGCCACACCTTATCTATAGCTTTAGTGTGAGCTTTGCCAGCCTGAATGAAAATGTGCCGGTGACTATCCATATCATTAAAGATGAACAGGAGTTTCAGCAGCAGATAGCTCAATTTAATCAACAGCTTTGGACTTGGTTACTGATCTTAATTCTCGTGATGCTGATATTTCAGCTGAGTTGGTTGATTTGGACCATTAGACCACTGGCACGCTTTACCCAAGAGCTGCACGATGTGGAACAAGGTAAATCAACCCAGCTGAGCAGCCAGTACCCCAGCGAGTTACAAGCGGTGGCGAGGCAGCTCAATATCTTGCTCAATACCGAACAAACCCAGCGTAAGCGCTACCGCAACGCCCTTGCGGATTTAGCTCATAGTCTCAAAACACCACTGGCGGTGATTAAAAGTCAGGTGGATTTAAGTGAAGCCTCGAGTGAGCAAGTGTCGAACATCAGTCGCATCATCAGCCACCAGCTTAAACGCGCCCAAACTGCGGCGGCCGCCTCATGGCATTTAGGGATTAAGGTTGATGAGGTGGCCAATAAACTGCTACGCACCTTAGCCAAGATTTATCGAGAACCGCAAATTAACCTCAGTGGCGAAATCGCTGAACAAGCGGTTTTTAAGGGCGATGAAGCCGATCTCACCGAGATTTTAGGTAACTTACTCGACAACGCCTGCAAAGCCGCTAAATCAATGGTCAAATTAACCGTCACTGGCGATGCTTATCAATTGCAACTTTGTATCGAAGATGACGGCCCAGGGATCAGCGAAACCCTGCAAACGCAAATCTTTGAGCGCGGGATCCGCGCCGATTCCTATCATCAAGGTAACGGCATAGGTTTAGCGATTGTCCGCGATTTAGTGGATAGCTATAACGGTCGAATTTCTGTTTCCCGCTCAGAAAATTTAGGTGGCGCCAAGTTTACCGTTAACTTTACCCATTCTGCTTAATCTTTTCTTTTCAATGCCATATATCGTTTTATTGGTAAGAAAATAAATCTACAACACGCTTTTGCCGCACAATATACTTTCAGCTTATGTTCATATTCACGCGCCTATGATGCCAATAACATCCGCAAATAGGATTATTGGAGCGAACCATGAACAGATTATATCGATGGAAATGGCTAGTGTTATCGGCGGCTTTAGTTGCTCTGCCTTTCACCGCGCCGACGCAAGCTGCGGGCGTATCCGTTAGCCAAGGTTCAAGTGCTTCATTGAGCCAAGCCGAACTCGAGCAGATGCTTGCGCCTATTGCCCTCTATCCCGATAGTTTGTTGAGCCATATTTTGATCGCCTCAACCTATCCACTCGAAGTAGTACAAGCGCAACGTTGGTTGGAAGATCATCCTAAGTTGTCGACTGATCAAGTGATGTCTCGCACCGAAGACAAGGACTGGGACCCGAGTGTTAAAGCGCTCATGGCTTTCCCCAATGTCTTACAGAAAATGAGCGAAGATTTGGATTGGACCCAAAGGCTTGGCGAAGCCTTCTTGGCCGATGAAGCGCAAGTAATGGACGGTATTCAATCACTCAGACAGCAGGCGGATAAAGCCAACAGTTTAGCCAGTATGGAGAATATGGCGGTAACTCGCGCCAATAACCAGATCATCATCGAGCCTGTACGCCGCGAAGTGGTATATGTGCCTTATTATGACCCCCGCGTAGTTTACGGTACTTGGCGTTGGGGCGTGGCCTATCCGCCAGTATATTGGGAGTTTGGCGGCTATGTTGGCTACCCTTACCGCCCAAGCCATAGCTACTTTTACTGGTCGCCTGGGATCCATATTTCCTTTAACTACTTCTTTAGCTCATTTCATTGGCATCGCCATAAAGTCGTCGTGATAGATCACCATCACTCCCACCATTATCGTCCACGGGAAAGATACTCGGTCAGCCATGGCGCTCAACCTTGGAAGCATAAACCCGAGCACCGACGCGGCGTGGTTTACCATAATCCGGTGGTAAAGGAGCGCTACTACGGTGACAGCAAGTTCCGTGGTCGTGACTCCCACTCCACAGGCAGTGGTCAGCACTTTACCAGCCAATACTCGAAATCACGGGAACATCAAGACGCACGTTATACCCGCGACAACGAGGGTTATAACAAGCGCCATGATAAGGACAGAAGCAATAACCTAAGTCGCGATAATCACTACAGCCGCGAGCGTACGCCCAGCTTCCAAAGCACTCAGGCCGAGTTAAAAGAGCGCCGCGTGGCACCGACAAACGCTGCGCAAGCGAGTAAGGAAGGTTACAAAAGAGAGCGTAACGACAATGCTCGTCAGGATAATCAGGTAAGGCAAATGCAGGCCAAAGCATCACGAGAACAAACTAGGGACAACTCAACAAGGCAGTATCAGACTCGAGACCAGCAACCGCGCAGCTTTGAGACCCATACTCAGCCACAAAGACAGGAAGCTCGCCCCGAGGTAAGACGCGCCGAACCGCAACGTATCGAGCAGCCCCGTCAAGTACAGCCAAGACAACGGGAAGAAGTGCGAACAAGACCGAGTGAGTCGCGCCAACACATGCAGGCAGCACGCAGTGTGGAGCGTAATCAAAGCCGCTCGACTCAGAGCCAAGAACGTCGCCACCGGGAATAATCGAATATCTAAGATAGAAAAAGAGCGCGAAGATTCGCGCTCTTTTTGATAGCTCAGTCGTTAAAACTTTAAGGTCAAGGACTGGCCTTCTCCCATACCTTGCCACTCGATCGTAAGCTCCATTATCTCATTGATAATATGTTCAAAGTCAGATTGTGAAATCTCAGGTACAGCTAATTTACGGTTACTACAGGCCTGCTCAAGTAAATAGATAAATCCCGCATAGCTAGGCGTATCAGCAGACCATAGCAGAGATTGCAATGCTTCGACGATCGATTCGGTTTGCCAAATGTCAGTTTTATCAGCAACCGCTAAAGAAGCTTCGTTATGCTCAAGGGTGAAATTGATATCGGCACCAGCACGTATTTGCGCGAAAAAAGCGCCTTGAATCCGCAGGCGTTTTTCAACGACGTAGTGAATCATATCGTGGGGAGCAATCCCCTGCTCAGGCATCTGAGTTTGTGTGGCACTACCATCCATGCGAACACAACGTAATTGAGCGTAACGGGTCGAACCTTTAGTGAAGATAACTTGCATAGCGCTGTCCTTAATGTATCCATGTCCTATCGCCAGACTGACTCAAGTATAGTGCTAAATGGATAAAAAACGGCCTAAAAATTGCGTTCAATAAAACGTAAACAATCATCAGCAGATAAGGGTTTACTGAAATAATATCCCTGCACCAGATCGCAACCCATGCTCGAGAGCAACACCAGTTGTGCCTCGTTTTCCACCCCTTCAGCCACCACGGTTAATCCTAGTTCATGGGACATCGAAATCGTGGCCGCGCTGATTGCCGCATCGTTTGGATCATTTTCAATATCCTTGACAAAGGAACGGTCCAGCTTAAGCCGATCTAAGGGCAGCAACTTCAAGTACGAGAGTGACGAATAGCCGGTGCCAAAATCATCAATTGCCAATTCAATCCCATATTGACGCAACTCGGCCAGCAACTTGGCATTTTGCTCAGGATACTGCATGGCGACACTTTCAGTGATCTCAAGCTCCAATGCTCCCTTGCCAAGATCATATTGAGCTAACACATTGATAATATCAGCAACTATGGTCTCTTTACGCAGTTGATGCGCCGACAGATTAACCGCCATTCGCAAGTCTTTCGCGCCCTTTTTACGCCACTGCGCCAGTTGTGCTAGTGCTTGCTCTAATACCCATTGGCCGATGGGGATAATCATGTCGATCTCCTCGGCAATAGGAATAAAGCGATCGGGAGCAACCAATCCCAATTCAGGATGCTGCCAGCGGATCAACGCCTCAACACTCACCATTTGTCCGGTGTTGATATCGATCTGCGGCTGATAATGCAGCAGTAACTCATCACGGGCAATGGCTTGCCTGAGCCCAGTTTCAATTTGCTGGCGCTCAGTCACTAAGGTATTCATTGCAGCGGTGAAAAACTGATAGTTGTTTCGTCCCGCCGCCTTGGCGCGGTACATGGCCATATCGGCATTTTTCATCAATGCCTCAACACTGTCACCATCGGTTGGGAACAGGCTGATGCCTATGCTAGGTGATGAATGTAAAGGCTTGTTATCTATGATGTAGACTTGATTCAAACCGCTGCGCAAGGCTTCCGCCACCTTAGCGACGCTATCGTGATCCGTATCAGACAACACCACGACAAATTCATCACCGCCTAAGCGCGCGACGATATCGTCACTGCTTACAATACTCTTTAAGCGCCGCGCCACTTCGAGCAACAACATGTCGCCGACATGATGTCCCAGGGTGTCGTTAATATTTTTGAAATGATCCATATCGATAAACATTACGGCAATCTGGGTTTGGCTGACAAAAGCCTCCTGAAAAACCATCTCCAAACGCGATTGCAGACTCAAACGATTCGGTAGCAAAGTTAAGGAATCATGATGCGCTAAGAAGTGAATGCGTTCCTCATTCACTTTGCGTTCGCTGATATCGGTAAAACTGCCGATGTAATGGCTGATTGCTCCAGTTTCGTCGCGAACCACAGACATCATCAGCCATTTCGGGAAATCATAGCCATCTTTGTGGCGATCCCACACTTCTCCTTGCCAAAACCCCGTTTGCTCAAGCGCGGCTCGCACTTGAGCATCAATGTTTTTATCGGTTCGAGCGGCTTCAATAAAACGACAGTTTTTACCTATGATTTCATCCCTTGAGTAACCAGTAATTTGGCTAAAGGCGCTATTAACATCCACGATGACGTCATTGGCATCGATAATAGTGATACCTTCCCCACTTTGCTGGAATACCTGTGCCAGCAAGTTAACTCGGGCAATAGTGCGCTCTTGCGCGGTAATATCTTCCACAATAAACAGGATAAGCGGCTCACCATTAGCTGCGGCTACTAAGGAGCCATTCAGTCTGACGGCCACTAGCTGTCCGTCTTTATGCCGATAGTGCTTCTGATAAGGACCATAACGGCGTGTTTGCTTGAGGCGTTCGAGCTGTTCAGCCTCAGTCACTTGGTAACGAATCGGGGTAAGCTCCCAAGGATCAAGCGCTTGAAGCTCCTCTAGTGTGTAGCCCGTAATTTCAGTAAATGCTTGGTTAATGGCAACAAAGTGCCCATCCTCAAGACGTTTTAACACATGGCCAACGGGTGCCTTATCGAATAGGTTACGGTATTTTTCTTCGCTCTCGACGAGGGTGGCTTGAAATGCTTGATTACGCGCAATCTCCTTCGAAAGTGCCATAGTTTTTTCTGCCACTTTATCCGCAATCCGATGACGCTCACCGGAAGAGATTAATGTCACACCACTCACAACGGCACAGGTGATAAAGGCTAAAAGTAATAGCAACAGTGACAGACTGTAAGATTCACCCATCAGTTGAGCATACGACTCGTAAATCACAATATGCCATTGCCTATCGGCAAGCGTTAAGTGGGCCTGATAGTATTGGCCTGTTTTATCGCTATGTAACTTACCAGAAAAGGTAGGAAATTCTTTCTGACTATTCGCATAGAGCAAGGCTCCATCAGCACTCAAATCCGTTAGCCGCCAATGCAAACCTTTTACCTGTTCGACTTTATTGATGATACTTTGGATATCGATCACCGCCGAACAAAATCCTTTAATGTTACCGACGCGATCGAAAGAAGGCACCAATAGTAGCGTGCCTCCAAGGCCATGAGGATCTTCAGCTAATTGGATTTTGCCTGTGATCACCGGCGCAAGCGTTGATCTCCCTTTGGCAATGGCTGCCGCCCTCGCAGACTCGCTGTTGAGATCTAATCCAAGTACGGCGCGACTGCTATACATAGGTTGCACATACTTAACAGGCACAAGCCAGCCGTCGGCGTTTGGTTTGTCCCCCTCTAAGTATTTGATATTGAAAGGTCGCCCCAGCTCAGCTGTGGTTGCAGACTCAAAACTCTGTTTATCGCTCGCCGCAATCAATGGTGACCAAGCCCAAGCCTTAAAGCCATCTAATTGGAGTCGATTACGTTTACCGAACTGAAAAAATTCATCTTCCGTGACTATTTCACTGTTATCAAACAGGCTGGCAAGGGCAACTAATTGTTGTAGATTGGTTCCCTGAAAAGTTTCCACACTACTGATAATCGCATTGGATTGAATTTGAAACTTATCCTGCAGTTGCTGCCGCTGGTTCATATCTGCGTAATAATAAATCCCCACGCAAAGTAAAAAACCAATCACCAAAGGTAGTCCTGTTTGAATCCGCCTTGAGCGCCAAATGGGTCGCCTATCAAACACTAATATGGTTAGCGGGATAAAAATGACCGCTCCAAGGAAATCGCCCATCCACCAATTGAGCATACTGGTAACGAGATCCGAACTTGGAATCATGCCGTAAACTGCAAGTGCAGCATTACCCAATAGAGAGGCAATAATACAACCAGCACTGAGACTAATCATTGATTTAATAACAGTTTCTGGTTTATCAAAGGTCAGTAAAGGATCGATGTATCGAATAATTCGAGCAGATATAATGGTCTGTAGTAACGTGCCCAAGGCAATACTGATGGGCAACCAACCGAGATGTAGTTGCCCACCAATATTAATATTAATCAGCAATGCCCCTATAAAAACCCCAATCCAAGGCGCATATGCTTTCCATAAAAGACAAGCAGCGATTGCTATCCCTGCCGCGGGCCAAATTGCCGCAGAATATCCGGGAGGTAAGGCAATCATCAAACCCATTTTACCGACAATAAAGTAGGCTAAGGCTATGAATAAATTGACCTTAAAATAGTGCGCAAATGCGTTGATATTTAATCCCTTGTAGTAATTGGGTTGATAATCAGAATGGGCCCATAATGCCTTAATCTGCAAATCAATCTCAAGAGTAGTCAAACCGTTAGCTCATTGGGGGCTGAAAGCCAAAGCGGTACCATGATGTAAAAATTATTTTTACGCTGTCTAACCAGTTAAACTGCCACAAAACACCCTAGGGTGATAGCTATGCTTTATTGTAGGATTCAGCATTGAATATCGGCAAGGCATCACTAAAATCAGAAAGTATAAACAACCAACTCGGCAAATAAGCGCGCTAAACGACTCACAGTGAAGCCAAGACATTTACATATCGCCATCACAATTTCCACACAGAATGTGAGTGAAATCAGTTTATTTTTAGTTAAATATGTAACCGCCATGTTTAATTATGGTTTTTTTAATGCAAAAGCCCTTTTGTGACCTAGATCTACTTTCAATCAATCCCCGCTTCTTGTTATCCTCCCGCCCGCACAAAAAAGTTGCAGCTTGAATTTTTATTCAGCCAACAATTCTTCTCGCTCAACGCCGGACCTGTTAATTGAAATTCGCACTCAGCCAATTTTGCGCTGAAGGATTGAATCTCGTTGCGAGGTTCTCCCACTTCAGTATGACAAACTTAGCCCTGCTTTTTGGGTTACTGTTTGTGCTGCCCGCAGCTGACTTAGTGTCAGTGATGGTCGGCGGCTGCATCGATATTGGCGAATTAATCACCCTGAGCGATGGATTTTTAATCGAGTTTTTCGGCGCCACGCTGCTGAGCATTTTGCTGCTCAATCCCCAGATTATTAAGCAATTGTGCAATTTGTTCGACAATGGCTTCAAGTTTTTCAACAGCTTAGATTTAACTAATGCTGCCCTGTTTTTAGCACCCCCAAGGCTAAAATCCCTCGAGCATCTTGCGCACGGTTGTCGCGCCCCACCATTGTAACCCTCTGTTTTAAAATTCAAATTTAGCATTAAGCGCTGAAAGTCGATCCTCGATCTTGCATTGGGGTGGCAGGCATTTTTGTGCCACGCTCGAGCCACTTTCGGATTTGCCTTCGGATAACGCCGCTCAATGCTACTGCCAATCTCTCTGGGCAGAGTTGTAAACCTTAGGGTTAGAGGAATCTTCCTTTGTTAATTCGAAATTTAAGTAAAGTAGCATTCGCGGCGCTTGCCCTGATGCTCGCAGGCTGTGATGGCGGCGTATTGGATCCCAAGGGCCAGATCGGTGCCGATGAAAAGCACCTGATCATCATCGCTACCCTACTCATGCTGATTGTGGTTATCCCCGTGATCTTTATGACCTTGTTCTTCGCTTGGAAGTATCGCGATGGTCGAGATCAGGAGGTTTACGCGCCCAAATGGTCCCATTCGAGCGCGATTGAAACCGTGGTTTGGATTGTGCCGATAGTAATCGTCGTGATTCTAGGGGTGATTACCTGGGGCTCTACCCATGATCTCGACCCTTACAAACCACTCGAACACGAGGCCAAGCCGATTACGGTTGAAGTGGTTTCTATGGACTGGAAATGGTTATTTATCTATCCAGAACAAGGTGTTGCATCGGTAAATGAACTGGCTTTCCCAACCAATGTACCAGTGAACTTTAAGATCACCTCTGATACCGCCATGAACTCTTTCTTTATCCCGCAGTTAGGTAGCCAAATCTACTCAATGGCTGGGATGACGACTAAGTTGCACCTGATTGCCAACGAACCCGGCACCTATGACGGTATTTCCGCTAACTATAGCGGCGCAGGTTTTGCGGGCATGAAGTTTAAAGCCATTGCCACGCCAACGGCGGCCGACTTCGATGCTTGGGTAGCCAAGGCAAAACAACAGGCGACGAAGACCTTAGACTCTGCGACTTACCAAGCCTTAGCACAGAAGAGTGAAAACAATCCTGTTGAATACTTTGGCTCAGTTAGTCACGGCATGTTCGATCAAATCGTTATGCAATACATGCACATGGACTCAAACGAGCACATGGCAGGCCATGAAGGTATGGAACACATGAGTGCCGACCACAATATGGCTGGCATGCACCACGATATGGCGCATATGGCGAGCGAACAGAAGATGGCCGACATGGAAAGCTCAACCCATTCTGACACTTCATCAACAGAACACTCATCCACTCACCCAGTGGAGGCGGAGTAATCATGTCTTTTCTCGGTAAATTAAGCTTAGATGCGATTCCGTATCATGAGCCTATTATCATGGTGACCCTTGCGGTTGTTGCCGTGATAGGCCTGTACGTCGCAGCCTTGATCACTAAACACAAAAAATGGGGCGTGCTTTGGCACGACTGGTTAACCTCGGTTGACCATAAACGCCTCGGTATCATGTACATAGTGCTTGCCTTCATCATGCTGATCCGCGGTTTCTCCGACGCCATCATGATGCGAACCCAACAGGCACTGGCCACCAATGGCGCAGCAGGTTATCTGCCGCCTGAACATTACGACCAAATCTTCACTGCCCACGGCGTGATCATGATTATCTTTATGGCGATGCCATTTATGATCGGTCTAATGAACTTAGTGCTGCCACTGCAAATCGGTGCCCGCGACGTTGCCTTCCCCTTCTTGAACAACCTCAGCTTCTGGCTAACCGCCTCTGGCGCTGTGCTAATCAATATTTCATTAGGTTTAGGTGAATTCGCCCGTACCGGTTGGGTAGCTTACCCGCCGTTGTCTGAGCTGGCTTACAGTCCGGGCGTTGGGGTTGATTACTATATCTGGGCGCTACAGATTTCGGGGATAGGGACAACCTTAACCGGGGTCAACTTTATCGCGACTGTGCTTAAGATGCGCGCTCCAGGCATGAAGCTGATGCAAATGCCTATCTTCACTTGGACTTGTACTTGGGCCAACATCCTGATCGTGGCGTCGTTCCCGATCCTGACCGCGGTTTTAGCGCTGTTAACACTCGATCGTTACATGGGTTTCCACTTCTTCACCAATGATGGTGGTGGTAACGCCATGATGTATATCAACCTGTTCTGGGCTTGGGGTCACCCTGAAGTGTACATCCTGATTTTACCTGCGTTCGGTATCTTCTCGGATGTGATTTCAACCTTTACCTCTAAGCGTCTGTTCGGCTATTCCTCAATGGTATGGGCCAGCGGCGCGATTTCGATCCTCGGTTTTATCGTGTGGTTACACCACTTCTTTACCATGGGCTCGAGCGCCAACGTCAACGCCTTCTTCGGCGTGATGACCATGGTGATTGCGGTCCCGACTGGGGTCAAACTGTTTAACTGGTTGTTCACCATTTACCGCGGCCGCCTGCGCTTAACAGTGCCAGTACTGTGGACCTTAGGCTTTATGGTGACTTTCACCATTGGTGGGATGACGGGCGTGTTATTGGCCGTACCTGGTGCCGACTACGTGCTACACAACAGCTTGTTCCTGATCGCTCACTTCCATAACACCATTATCGGTGGTGCCGTGTTCGGTTACTTAGCCGGTTTTGCTTACTGGTTCCCGAAAGCGACGGGTTTCCACTTAAATGAGCGTTTAGGTAAAGCGTCATTCTGGTGCTGGCAAATTGGTTTCTATGTGGCCTTTATGCCGCTGTATGTACTCGGTTTTATGGGGATGACTCGCCGTATCAACCATATTGATAACCCAGCATGGAACCTGTGGATCTATATCGCTGCCGTGGGTGCTTGCATCATCATGGTCGGTATCATTCTGCAATTCGTGCAACTGTACGTAAGTATCCGTGACCGCGACCAAAACCGTGACACCACGGGCGACCCATGGAATGGCCACACGCTGGAATGGTCAGCCGCATCACCACCACAGTTCTACAACTTTGCTAAGTTGCCACAAGTGTCTGATATCGATGCCTTTACCGATGCGAAAGAAAAAGGCAGCGCCTATCAACGCCAAAAACACTATCAGCCAATCCATATGCCGAAAAATACCCCAAGCGGTATCTTAATGGCGCTGGGTATTACCGCCGCGGGCTTTGCTGCGATTTGGCACATTCTGTGGCTCGCGATTGTGGGCATGGTGGGCGCGTTTATCGTGTTCTTATTCCGTGCTTATAACAACGATGTTGACTATTACGTTCAACCCGATGAAGTGGCACGCATTGAAAATGCTCACTTAAACAATGTAGTAAGGGGCTGATATGAGTGTTGCAATCCCAGCTGATTTAGAAGTTGCTCACGCCGAGGAGCACCACGAGCACCATGACACGGGTGGCAACACCCTGTTTGGTTTTTGGCTCTACCTGATGACCGACTGCATCCTGTTTGCTTCGGTATTCGCTACTTACGCCGTGCTCTATATGAACACCGACGGTGGCGTTTCGGGTAAAGACATTTTCGAACTGGACTTTGTGCTGATCGAAACCGCAGCCCTGCTGCTCAGTAGTATTACCTATGGCTTTGCCTTGATTTTCGCTAAGCGTCACAACAAGGCGGCAACCCTCACTTGGTTAGCCATTACCTTTGCACTGGGCTGTGTGTTTATCGGCATGGAAGTCTATGAGTTCCATCACCTGATCGAACATGGCAACGGCCCACAACGCAGCGCCTTCCTGTCATCTTTCTTCACCTTAGTGGGCATGCACGGCTTGCACGTGACCGCAGGGTTAATTTGGATGGCAATCATGATGATTGAAGTCGCCAAAACTGGCTTAGGCAACCGCAGTATCACTCGCCTGAGCTGCTTAAGCTTGTTCTGGCATTTCCTCGACATAGTGTGGATTTGCGTATTCACCGTTGTGTACTTATTGGGAGCACTGTAATGGGCGCACATACTCATTCGCATGATCATAGCCATGGCGCAGACGATCTGGCCGCCAGCATCAAGTCCTACTTAGTCGGTTTTGTGCTGTCAGTGGTGTTAACTGCCATCCCATTCTGGGCGGTAATGACCCATCACTTCGAGCAATCGACGACGCTTGCCATCGTCGTTGTCACGGCACTGGTGCAGATTTTGGTACACCTTAAGTACTTCCTGCACTTGGACTTCTCTAAGGAAGGCAAGGTCAACACCTTCTCCTTCCTATTTACCGCACTGATCATCGTGATGGTGGTTGGCTTATCGGTATGGATCATTCTCGAAGCTAACGCTTTGATGATGTAACGAGACACAGCAAATGAACACACAAGCTAGATTGACATCGACGCAATGGAAAGCACGCTTCAAAGGGTATGTACAGGTAACTAAGCCTGGCATCATTTTCGGGAATCTGATTTCCGTTGCTGGCGGCTTCCTATTGGCCGCTAAGGGCGATGTGGATCTGGTCTTGATGCTGGCAAGCTTAGTGGGATTATCCTTAGTCGTCGCCTCAGGCTGTGCGATTAATAACTGTATTGACCGTGACATTGACGCCAAAATGCAGCGCACCTGCAAACGCGTCACCGTCACGGGCGAAATCCCCCTAAGCCATGTCTTGCTGTTTGGCATCGCCTTAGGCGTGCTTGGATTTGGCATCTTAGCCTTGTTCACCAATGCTTTAGCTCTGCTGTTTGCCGCTATTGGCTATGTCGTTTATGTCGGGATTTATAGCCTCTATATGAAGCGAAACTCGGTTTACGGCACCTTAGTCGGCAGCTTTTCGGGCGCAGTACCGCCCGTGGTGGGCTATTGCAGCGTGACAGGACAAATGGATATGGGCGCAGTGATTTTATTACTGATGTTCAGCCTCTGGCAGATGCCACACTCCTACGCCATCGCGATTTTCCGCTTTAATGACTATGCAGCCGCGAAGATCCCCGTGCTGCCCGTCGCCGAAGGGATGGCCAAGGCGAAGCACCATATAGTGCTCTATATCGCAGTCTTCGCCTTGGTCAGCACCATGCTGCCACTCGCAGGTTACACAGGCACCGCCTTTATGGCCGTGACCTGTGCTACCAGCCTCTGGTGGCTAACTATGGCCCTCAAAGGTTATCGTCAAGATGTGGATATGCCACGTTGGGCCAGACAAGTGTTTGGTTTTTCAATTATTACCATCACAGCACTCAGTGTAACCATGGCGCTGGATTTTCAAGCGGTCAGTCAAACCCCACTGTTTACCTTAGTGCGATAAACATAACCTTTATTCAAAAACAAAAGCGCTAACCTAGGTTAGCGCTTTTTTATTTGAACACTTTTGAAAGCACCATGCAGTTTCAAGGAAAAGCAGAGTCGCAGGCCTTATACACAGACTTTATGATGTCTATTTGCAGATCTCAGTGATCAGTTGATAGTTTGGATCCTCGGTCTTAACAAAATTACCTTTATCCTCAACAATATCAAACAGTTTAATTGTGCACTGATCTTTTCCGTTAATCTTATCCACAAAATACTGAGCTTCGTAATTTGCTCCAGCTTTGGGCGTAAAACTGACTTTTTTCACACAATAGGTGTAACCATCAATTAGCGTGTTAGCGCCGTCAACCCATACACCAGCAAAATAGAAAGAAAGCGGCACTCCCGCCTCTACTTTTAACTCAGTTTGTTGCTTTTCATGGACATCAGAACGATACAATGGCATCCCGATTTTTCGGCCAGCTTGGCGATCAGCCAATAAATTCGCTTTCATACCCAATACAGCAATTTCACCACCTCGAATGAAATTATGCTTGATACAACCTTCAGTGTTATCAATCCATACCGACGTATTAGCGCTGTCAGTCGATAAAACACGAAGCGAGGCGGTTTCTTTTCCTGAAGCGACTTTATAACCGCTAGTTGCACAAGCCGTTAAAACTGAGGACATTAATAAGACAGATATTGTCTTTAACTTCATAATATTTCCTTTTATATAAAGCACAGATAAGATTGTGCAATCTGCCAAGAAAGCACAAAAATAGTCACATCAAATAGTTAAATAATTCAATCGAATAAAAAACGAATGAAATTCACTACTTCATTGCCGATTTTATATAGACATCGAAGCGGTTTTTCTTAGTTTCGATAACCATGCTGGGCTTAATGCCGGCGAGGTCTTCGGCATAATCGGGGCGCTTCACCACTACACGCTTACTGGCTAGGGCCATGGCGGGGGCGAGCAAACCGTCTGCATCAAGATCAGCGCCGACTAGAGTTTGGAAGACCCGCATTTCCTTCTTCACCAGCGCTGATTTGTCGCGGTGGGGGTACATAGGGTCGAGGTAGACGACATCGACCTCTTGCTCCAATTTTGCGAGTGCTTCGAGGCTGGAACCATGGAAAAGCTGCATACGTTCACGCATCCAATCGCCGATTTCGGCATCTTGATAGGCGCGGCGTAGGCCGTCTTCTAATAATGCGGCTACGACAGGATGGCGCTCTACCATAGTCACGGTGCAGCCTAAACTTGCCAGCACAAAGGCATCGCGGCCGAGGCCCGCAGTACCATCGACCACTTTTGGTGTAACGCCCTGCTTTAACCCAACAGCCTTGGCAATCGACTGACCACGACCGCCACCAAACTTGCGTCTATGGGCAACCGCGCCTGTCACAAAATCCACCACTATGCCATCGAGCTTAGGCTCATCACGCTTATGTAGCGTCAAGGTGTCTGATTCAAAACGCAATTCAAATGGCGCATCGACATCAAAAACCAGTTGCCAACGGGCACAAATGTCCACAAGTGTTGGAAATTGCTGATTAAAAAAGACTGGAATAGGCAAAGGGATCACTGTTTAACGGGTAGAAATTGCGGCCATTATGCCAAAGAACCGCCTTGATGAACATGCAAGCAAATCACCTTGTTTGCGAGTATTAAGTTGTTGGTCAATTTGTCTAACTGCTCCTATAAAAACTCAAACATCAATCACAATGTAATTGACTGATTTATAATGGAAGAAATCTATTTATGTAACAAATTAGCGATTTATGTTATATGTCTTATTCCCAGTCAACCTTAGCGACTTCCGTATGGAATAAGGACATTTTTTGCTTAACTGGCTGAAAGGTTTTTTGTTTATCAGAGAGCAAGACTTTTTAAACCCTGATAGAACCATATTAAAAACCAGTTTATTGCGGATTATTTTGCTAAGTGGTGCAGTATTGACCACCAGCATAGTGCTGCACAGTTCATTGATTGCATATGAACTCAACCTCAGTTTTATTATTGGCATTACGGTCAGTTTTTTAACTGTGCTATTTCTTGCGCTATGGTTTACCCGTCGATGTTTACTGGCGAGTTCAATCAGCTTGCTGGTCATGGTGGTTGCAGCCTGTTTGTCTATCTTGTTGTTTGTACCTAATTTCAATTTGTCGCAGGCGGGTATTACTTTTCTGTATACGCTGCCGCTGATGGCGCTTTTTCTGTTTGGCAGAAAAGTCGCCTGCTGGATGATGTGCTTCAATGTGTTGCCTTTTTTATTATTGCTGCGTAACCAAAACCTCCCGCCCCTTGTCGATGTGGATATTAGCCTGCCCGCAACTCACGCCTATCTAAACGGGTTACTGTTTATGTTTTTTAATATCTGTATCCCCTTATCGGCAATGCGGCTGTTAAAAACCCAAAAAATCCATGCACAGCAGATGATTAAGCATCAAAAGGCACTGCAACATACCTTAGATCAATATGCTGAGATTTTTGAGAATAATGGCACAGCGTCTTTCTTCTGTAATGAGGATGGGGTGATTCTCAACCTAAATAATGCGGCAAAGAACATTGCTACAGATATCACACTCAATAGCACTCGCCTATGTGACATTTTTGATTTAACTGAAGATGCCAGCGTCAATTTACTCGCCGCGTCATTTCAGACCCGTTTAAAAAACAACCAAAGCAATCGATATCTACTGCAAAAAGCCTCATTGGAGCACCACGATACTTTGTTATTTCACTGTCACGATATCACGGCGCAAACCAATCATGCGCTTGAATTAAGTCGACTTAAAAAGCACCATATCAGCACCCATTATTATGATTTAGTCACGGGTTTACCCAACGAGAATCATTGGTATAACCCCGCTCCAAGCGCGACACATCAAGCAATGACCGTCGCTTTAGTTAAGATAGATAATCTCAGCCAAATCAATGCCGCATTTGGGATCGGGGTTGGTGATGCAATTCTAAAAGCCTTTGCCATAGAACTGAAAGAACGTGTCGGCCATCAGGCCAAAATATACCGCTTTAGGGGCGCATCCTTTGCCCTAGAATTCACCGAACTACCGTTAATCTCCCCAGAGACGCTTGCACAACAATTACGGCAACGCATACCAACCAGTTTAAAACTGAAGCAAGAACAGCAAATTGAATATCATCTCGAATGTCGAATAGGTTGCTGTTCAGGTAATAAGTCCGCGCCGCAGCAAGCCGCCGAGCAATGCTTAATTGCCATCAAACAAACCACCCAAGCTAACCCTGTCATGGTGTATTACGTTGGTTTGATTAACAATTTACTTGAGGCCTCCTCGCAAGAAAGTAAAATCCGCGATGCGTTAAAACACAACCGTCTTGAAATGTGGTTACAGCCTAAAGTGATGGCTGATGGCCATATCATTAGCTTTGAAGCGCTCGCCAGAATGTTCGATAAAGACGGCACTATGATCATGCCAAGCACCTTTATCCCCATTATAGAGTCGTCACAATTACAGGCGATTTTTGCGATGAAAGTGCTTAGACAGTTACTCCAACTGATCCGCTCTTGGCCAAAAAATGTCCCTATGGTCAGGATAGCTTTCAACTTGTCAGGGCAAGATATACTGTCGGATCGCTTCTTTAAAGTCTTGATCCAAACCTATATGAATCATCCTGAACTCATCCCATTATTAGAAATTGAAATTACAGAAACTTCAGTATTTTCAACATATAAAGAAACTGGCAGACGTTTAAACACTCTTGCTCGTATGGGCGTATCCATTGCGATTGACGATTTTGGCACTGGCCATGCGTCACTAAGCCAGTTAATCGATATCAGTACCGACACCATTAAGATCGACCGTTACTTTGTGAGTCAGCTAGGTATTAGCGAGCGCCATACTCAAATTGTCAACGCCGCAATTTTATTAGCTAAAAGTTTAAATCTGAATGTCATTGCAGAGGGGATCGAAACCGAAACGCAATTAATGCAACTGACCGCACTAGGGTGTGAACAGTTTCAAGGTTACTTATTTGGTAAACCCGCCCCCGCTGGGCTTTGGCTAAAAACCTTCCAGATGCAAACCCCTTCACATTGGCTCACCCATAAAAAACGGGCGAAGTGAGGCATTAATTTTACGCCATAGGGCATCCTAGGTATAATTGCTGACATGCATTTGCCTCCCTTTGCTTTGTTTGCAAATAACTAGGATCCCCCATGTTAAGTTACCGTCACGGTTATCACGCCGGCAATTATGCCGATGTGCTGAAACACGCTATGTTGCTGCAAACCTTGCAGTTAATGCATAAAAAAGACAAACCGCTCGTGTATATCGACACCCATGCGGGTGCAGGCGGTTATGCGTTAACGGATGAGTTTGCCCAAAAGACAGGTGAATATCTCGACGGGGTGGCAAAACTGTGGGACAAAACCGATCTGCCCAAATCCTTGCAAGATTATATAGATGCGGTGCGTCATTTTAATGAAGACAATCCAGAAGAACTGAACTTTTACCCAGGTTCGCCAGCCTTTATCGATATGGATCTTGGGCCAAAGGATCGTATGCTGCTGCACGAGCTGCACGGTACCGATCATCTGCTACTGGATGAGTATTTCGAACAAGATAAGCAAGTTAAAGTGATTAAAGGCGATGGCTTAAAAGGGCTGATTGCCGCAGTACCGCCACTAGAG
This sequence comes from Shewanella sp. 8A, assembly GCF_023475945.1. NCBI lineage: Bacteria > Pseudomonadati > Pseudomonadota > Gammaproteobacteria > Alteromonadales > Shewanellaceae > Shewanella > Shewanella sp. 8A. Next base: position 98,507 of record NZ_JAMDJP010000009.1, on the reverse strand, counting down.
CGCCGCGCACTGGTACTTGTTGACCCCAGTTATGAGATTAAGACCGACTATCAAACAGTGGCCGACACGTTAATCAAGGCGCACAAACGCTTTGCCACGGGCGTATTTATGCTCTGGTATCCGGTAGTCAACCGCGCGCAAACAGAAGAAATGCTCTCCCGCTTAGCCACTAGCGGTATTAAGCGCCAACTACGTATCGAGCAAGCCATCAAGCCCGATTCTAACGAGTTTGGCATGACAGCCGCAGGACTATGGGTGATCAATCCACCTTGGCAACTGGATGAAATTGCAACCGAAGTGCTCGATTACTTAGGTAAAACCTTAGGCCAAGTAGATGGTCATGTCAGCGTAAAATGGGAAGTTGGCGAATAAGCTCTGCCAGATTGGCTTCAACATTATGAGGCTACAACATAGCGCAGCAGATACTTTACTTGTCCCGCTGCGTTTGTTGTTAAAGCAGAATATCGATAGTTACAGCGAACCTTATACCTTAGTGCTGCGGTAACGCTTGAGCAGAATTTGCACCCGTTCTACGTAGGCTTGGGTTTCTGGATAGGGCGGAATACCGTTGTACTGAGTCACAGTTGTAGGCCCAGCATTATAGGCCGCACAGGCCAGCGCAATATCCCCATTGAACTGTTTTAGCATTTGCGCCAAATACTTACTGCCACCGAGAATATTCTCCTCTGGCAAAAAGGCATTAGTCACACCCATCTCTTTGGCGGTTTCGGGCATCAATTGCATTAACCCCATAGCCCCCGAGCGGGATATCGCTCTAGCATTAAATGCTGACTCAGCATGGATAACCGCACGGATAAGTGCAGGATCTAACCGATGTTTATGGGCCGCACGGCTGATTAAACTCTCGTAATTACGGGTAAACAACCGAATACCATTCCAATCGATAGTCGAGTCTGGGCGACAAGCAAAGCAATCGTACAGTAGGATTTGGTAATCGCTGCTCGATGGCGCTTTATCGGTAAAAACCGTTACGCCATTGGCCTGTTGATATTGATAAACCTTAAATTTTTCTTGGCCTTCCGTACTGACGATGCCACTGTCAGAATAGCGCGCCACAATGCGCGGCTTAGTCGGTTTGACCTCTTCGGCGAACACGGTTGCAAAGCTCCCCCAAGTTAACAATAAGCCGAGCCCATATAGCGCAATCGACTTAAGGTAAGTAGGTGGTTGGTGCATTGCTATCATCAAAGTCCCGTGTATTCGTTTAGTTTAAGTATTTCAATAATAGCAAAGAGTTGCTTCATCTCACGGTTTAACTGGCTAAATTCTGTCGAAAAATTCGCACTATCAAAGATAGAGCGCATTTGGAAACGACTCCTACGATTGGGCAAAAATAGGATCAGTCGGTTGCGAAAGAAGGCACATTGGATATCACCAGCAAAGACCTTTGCCAGTTGCTGTAATCGCTCCATAAAAGCGGTGTTGAGCAAATAACGTGATTCAATTTGATCTGTTGAAAACACATCAAACTCTTTTTCAAACAAGGGGTCTTCTAGTCGCACTCTTTGCAGCCCCGAATGACTGTCGGATAAGAAATTCGCTAATCCGCCACGATCCTTTAATACCACGGTATGGCCGATAAACTGCTTGTGACTACTGAGCTCGACCACAGTGCCGCGAAAACGGGTTTCAGTGCGGGTTACGGTTCTGCGTTTATTACCGTCCCACTCTTCCACTCGCACATCTTTGGTCAGGGTTAACTCATTGACAATTAGTTCTACCCCTTTGTATTGACCGTGAATATAGTCACCAAAACTCACCTTGTCGTAATGAGGTAAGACTTTTGCCGCCGAGAGCCGATTCATATCAAGGCGCATCTCGCGATTATAGATAAAGTCTTCACCAAAATACTTAAACATGATGGGATAGATTTCTTGCTGTACTTGACGCGTAAACTGCCTTGTCGGGGTAAAACTCCAAAAACCTAATACCAGCAGTGCAATCATTGGTAGCGGAAACAACACCAGCCCACGGCTATGTCCCAATATCGTTAATAGTACGAGACTTGCAACAATCACTAAACTGAGATACAAGCGTTGACGTGTTGCCTTAAGGCTCGCCACGCGCTTGGTTTCATAACGGGCAGCAAGCGGTGCAAGGTGGGAATCATAATACTGTTGCAGCGACTCCCTATCCGCAGGCTCTGCCGACAGTTTTACCGTCTGTCGCTGTGCCTTGATGGGACTACCCAAGATAAAGGTGAGTATATTCATTGAGATCGTTATTTTACGGGGGTATTTTGCCCCCGCAAATATTAAAGATTACAGATAATCTGCGGCGTCTATTGGTGCTTTAGATGCCTCACTGACTTCATAAAATGGCATCACTTTAATCTTAGCCATTGACGCAATAATCGACCCGGGAAAAATTTCAACGGCCGTATTTAACTCCGATACCGCTGAGTTATAGAAACGACGAGCCGCCGAAATATGTGCTTCGACCTCGTTATAGGTTTGCATGGCTTCAAGCATAGTGTTGTCGGACTTCAGCTCGGGATAGTTTTCAACATTAACCATCAAGGTAGCCATTTTGTCGTTTAATTGCTCGGCTTGTGCAATATGCTCTTTAACCGCATTGGGGTCAGTCTTGTTGTAATGACGGGTTAATTGCGTGCGTAGCTCAGTAATTTCAGTGAGCAATGACTTTTCATGATCCATAAATCGCTTGGCGATTTTGAGGATATTGGGCACGAGATCGGCGCGTTTAGCCAACTGCACATCGATCCCCGACAGAGCCTCAAGGGCGGTATTGCGTTTTTTGACTAGGCTGACATACCAAAGATAGGTCACGATAAAAATCAGCGCTAATCCCAGTAACAGTTTGTCCATCTTCCATCCTTAGTGTTTATTATTGTTTTTAATGGCTACAGCTAACCATAAATAAGCAAGAATTTCATCTAAAGCGTTAGCTAGTGCAATGAAATGTTATCTTTTACTGCACAGGTAAGAGCATCTGACCCAAGATTTTTTGTGACAAGATTAAACCCGAATTGATTGAAAACATTCAGCTTGGATACAGAAAAACTAAGCTATAGTTAATTTGCACAACGTTTAGAGCAACCTTTTTGCTCGTGAATACTGGACTCCCCGTGAGTCCATTTTTTTATCCAAAATCTGCCTACATACTGCTCTAGCCACATTTAAGTTTTATTTAAAGCACAACCATCATACTTTTCGGCCAATTTTTCACTTTTACCTTAGCGTTAATCCAATCACTTGAGCGAGAGGCTCCTCAGCCAAGTCACGCCGCATCGATTCAACTCACGGATAAAAATGCGCTAGCAAAGGTCGACAGAGGCAAGGCATGAGTTTGAAATCCAATCATATTCCCATAAAGACACCGCCCCCACATGACATCAGCTCAAGTGGCTGGTTTGTACGCTTTCTGAATATTGTCGAACGGTTAGGTAATTTATTGCCACACCCTATTACCCTGTTTGCTCTATTTTGTGTCGCCGTGATTCTGGTGTCTGGCATTGCTGGCTACTTTGAGTTGACGGTGGCCGATCCACGCCCCGAGGGCGCCCACGGCCGAGGTGCCGATGGACTTATCCATGTGGTCAGCCTGATGAATGCCGAAGGCTTGCGGATGATAGTGTCCAACTTGGTCACTAACTTTACCGGTTTTACCCCCTTGGGCACGGTTCTGGTTGCCCTACTGGGTGTGGGTATCGCCGAGCGTTCAGGACTATTATCCGCCGCCATGCGCGCACTCGTTATGGGTGCATCTAAGCGTTTAGTGACAGTGACTATCGTGTTTGCGGGAATTATGTCAAACACCGCGGCAGAGCTTGGGTATGTGGTATTAATTCCCATGGCGGCGATGATTTTTCATTCCTTAGGCCGTCATCCGTTAGCAGGCTTAGCCGCCGCATTTGCAGGAGTATCAGGGGGATACAGCGCAAATCTGCTGCTCGGTACTGTCGATCCACTGTTATCGGGCATAACTGAAGCGGCGGCGCGGATGATCGACCCCGACTACAACGTTGGCCCCGAGGTTAACTGGTACTTTATGTTTGTCTCGACCTTTGTGATCACTTTCCTCGGCGCCTTTGTAACCGAGAAAATTGTCGAGCCGAAACTGGGCAAGTATCAGGGAGATGATGCCGATGAAAGCGTGCATCAATCCATGGGCAATGTCACTGAGCTGGAAAAACGCGGCCTCAAGTGGGCGGGATTAGCAATGCTGGTGTTGGCGGTGATCCTAGCGTTATCTGTCGTGCCAGAGGGTGCACCACTGCGCGATCCTAAAACCGGTCTGGTTTCGGGCTCACCCTTCCTCAAGGGGATTGTCGCCTTTATCTTTATCTGTTTTGCGATCCCGGGTTTTGTCTACGGCAAGGTCGTTGGCAGCATTAAAAACGATAAAGACGTTATCAATGCCATGTCGCACAGTATGAGTACAATGGGACTGTATATCGTACTGGTGTTCTTTGCGGCACAATTTGTGGCCTTCTTTAACTGGAGTAATCTCGGCGCCGTGTTAGCCGTGCTGGGCGCAGATGCCTTGCAATCCATAGGGTTAACTGGGCCAATCCTGTTCCTGTTTTTTATTATGCTGTGCGGTTTTATCAACCTAATGCTGGGCAGTGCTTCAGCACAGTGGGCTATTACCGCACCCATTTTTGTGCCCATGCTGATGTTAGTTGGCTATGCGCCCGAAACCATTCAAGCGGCCTACCGTATTGGGGATTCGGTAACTAACTTAATCACGCCAATGATGAGTTATTTCGGATTGATTTTAGCGGTGGCCTGTCGCTATCAAAAAAACCTCGGCATAGGCACACTGATCGCCACTATGTTGCCTTATACCTTAGTGTTCTTCATCGGCTGGACGGCGTTTTTCTTTCTGTGGGTATTCAGTTTTGGTTTACCTGTAGGGCCGGGGGCAGCAACTTACTATACGCCTTAGGCACGAGTTTAACTTTCGCTAGGTTGATTAGGGCGTCGCAGCTAGTCTCGGCGCCTTTTTCATGGACAGATTTAACGGGCTAGTCGTACAACCATTCCATTAAAAAGCCACAAATAAGTAAGAAAACCCCAAAGTTAAACACCATCGTTTGTAATTTCGACTTAGGCGACTTATCGTCGGCTTGGGTCATGACCTGACTTAACGGTGTAAAAAACATATTGGGTTCGAGTCCCATGCCGATAAAAAATACCGCTACGGCAACACTACGGATGAGCTCGGGGACGACAAGCTGCTCAAGATAAAACTCATAGGCACCATAGGCCAAAATGCCAATAGCGATAGCATGGCAAATCATCGCTACGACAAGTTGCTTAGTGATAAGACTGCTCACCGATGACACGATTTTGCTCCTACGCCAGCGCTATGTATTGATTATGGACGATATTTGCCGCGCAGTTTATCTCTTCTGTGATTTAACTGCATCCATAGCGTCCAGCCAAATAGCACGCCACTCGCGGGATAAATATATAGTGCGACTTTCATTGCCTGCCAAAATGGTGTCTCAGCGGTGAAGTATTGAAACCCCGCCACCAAAAGTGACGTCACCCCCCCCAATACAGTACGCCAATCACCAAGATGAAATACCACTTTCCCCTTGCGAGAGATGCCTCTAATTTGATTAATTGATCCTTACTGACTGCCGACATCACCTGCTCTCTTTTTATCTTGACTCATTTAATATGCCCGAATTAATTCATGGTAGCTATCCATCCTTGTAACGATAATATTTTTCGCCCAACAAAAAGCCCTGTAAATACAGGGCTTTGATTAGAACGCTAGATTACTCCGCCGATGTTGGCTTTTCGTCTTTCGCTTTTCTCTCTCGTTTACTAAAGATCCGCTCAACAATAACGAAGAACAGTGGCACGAAGAAGATACCTAAGAACGTCGAACTCATCATACCGCCAAGTACTCCAGTACCGATGGCATTCTGGCTACCTGAACCTACACCCGTACTAATGGCTAACGGCACAACCCCCAAACCAAACGCGAGCGATGTCATCAGAATCGGACGCAAACGCACACGTACAGCATGTAACGTCGCTTCAACCAGACCCGCCCCTTTCTCGTAGAACTCTTTCGCAAATTCCACAATCAAGATGGCGTTCTTGGTTGCCAAACCAACGGTTGTCAGCAGACCTACTTGGAAGAACACGTCGTTTGGCAAGCCACGGCCATTCATCGCCAGCAGGGCACCGATAATACCTAGCGGAACCACTAGGATTACCGCAAACGGAACTGACCAGCTCTCATACAGTGCAGCCAATACGAGGAATACCACCAGAATCGACAACGCATATAGCGCAGGCGCTTGGTTACCCGATAAACGCTCCTCATAGGATAAGCCGTTCCACTCGATGCCAAAGCCCGGTGGTAACTGTTTAACTAGGTCTTCCATAATATTCATGGCCGCACCAGTACTAAAGCCTGGTGCTGTTGCGCCTTGAATATTCACCGCAGGTAAACCGTTAAAACGTTCTAGACGTGGTGAGCCGTATTCCCAAGAACCTGTCGCAAAGGCTGAAAACGGCACCATATCGCCCTTGTTGTTACGCACATACCAAGTGTCTAGGTCTTCTGGCTGCATACGGTATTGAGCATCACCTTGCACAAATACCTTTTTAACACGGCCACGGTCAATAAAGTCGTTAACATAAGAACCACCCCACGCCGTTGCCAACACATTGTTAACGTTAGCAATCTCAACGCCTAATGCGCTCAACTTAGCATGATCAATGTGCAATTGATAAATTGGCGCATCTTCCTGACCATTAGGGCGAACCCCCACAAGGTTTGGATTTTGGGCTGCCATACCCAGCAATTGATTACGCGCCGCCACTAACTTATCGTGACCTTGGCCGTTTTTATCTTGCAGGTACATATCGAAACCATTGGCCGTACCCAACTCGATGACCGCTGGCGGTACGAAGGCGAATACGAAGGCTTCTTTCATTTGGCTGAATACACCCATAGCGCGGCCCGCAATGGATTGTACATCCATACCTGGCGCTTCACGCTCTGACCAATCCTTCAAACCAACGAAGGCAATACCCATGTTCTGGCCTTGACCCGCAAAACTGAAGCCCGCAACACTAAATACCGACCTTACGCCTTCTTCAGCCATAAAGTGATCAGAGACTTTCTCTAACACTTTCATGGTGCTTTCTTGGGTAGAGTTGGTTGGCAAAATTGCCTGCGTGAACAAGATACCTTGGTCTTCGTCTGGTAAGAATGCCGTTGGCATGCGCATGAAAATCCAGCCCACTGCCACCACTAATGCAGCGTAAATCATCATGACCCTGAAGCCACGCTTCACAATACCAGCTACGCTCGATTCGTAACGGTTCGTTAAGCGATCGAAACCACGGTTAAACCAACCGAAGAAACCCGTTTCGATATGGCCATGACCCTTCTTCAACGGTTTGAGCATAGTCGCACAGAGTGCGGGGGTTAAAATCAAGGCCACCAGCACAGACAGCGCCATCGCAGAAACGATAGTGATCGAGAACTGACGGTAAATTACCCCAGTAGAACCCGACATAAACGCCATAGGTACGAATACCGCAGACAAGGTCAGACCGATACCGACTAACGCGCCAGTAATTTGATCCATCGACTTACGGGTCGCTTCGAGTGGACTTAAGCCCTCTTCGGCCATCACCCGCTCAACGTTTTCAACCACCACAATCGCGTCGTCCACGAGTAGACCAATCGCCAATACCATTGCAAACATGGTGAGGGTGTTGATGGAGAAGCCCGTTGCAGAGAGAATCGCAAAGGTACCCAGCAATACCACAGGTACTGCAATTGTTGGAATTAAAGTCGCACGGAAGTTCTGCAGGAAGAGGTACATGATGACGAACACCAGTACGATCGCTTCAAGCAGAGTGTGGACTACGCCTTCAATCGATTTATCAACGAATGGTGTCGTATCGTAGGGGTAAACCACATCTAACCCAGCAGGGAAGAAGGGACGCAACTCTTCAACTTTAGCGCGAACCGCTGCCGCCGTATCTAAGGCGTTAGCACCGGTTGCCAGCTTAATCGCAATACCCGAGGCAGGTTTACCATTATACAGAGACTCTACGGCATAACTTTCTGAACCCAACTCGACACGCGCCACATCACCCAAGAACACGTTCGCACCCGACGTATCGGATTTAAGAATAATCTTGCGGAATTGTTCTGGCGTTTGCAGACGGCTCTGTGCCGATACGGTCGCGTTTAGCTCTTGTCCTGGCAGTGATGGCGTACCACCGAGTTGACCGGCAGATACCTGTGCGTTTTGCGCGCGGATAGCACTCACCACATCTAAGCTAGTGAGGTTATATTGAGTCAGTTTCAGCGGGTCTAACCATATACGCATCGCGTACTGAGCACCGAAAATCTGAATTTCACCCACGCCCGGTACACGGCTCATAGGATCTTGGATATTAGCGCCCACATAGTCGGCGATGTCACCCTTGTCCAAAGAACCGTCGGTCGATACGAAGCCCAATACCATCAGGAAGCCAGAGCTTGACTTGTTAACGTTAACCCCTTGAGATTGCACCTCTTGTGGTAACAAGGTCATTGCGCCCTGTAACTTGTTTTGTACCTGAACCTGCGCGATATCCGGATCAGCCTCAGCGTTAAAGGTTAAGGTAATCGATGCGTTACCAAAGCTATCACTGGTTGAAGCGATATAACGTAGGTGGTCGATACCCTTCATACGTTGCTCAATCACCTGAGTTACTGAGTCTTCAACGATTTTGGCCGATGCACCTGGATAGTTCGCACTGATCACTACTGTCGGTGGCGCAATACTGGGGTACTGCGAGACTGGCAGGGATCGGATCGATAAAATCCCCGCCAACATAATGATTAAGGCGATCACCCACGCAAAGATGGGACGATCAATAAAAAAACGTGCCATAGCTATGCCCTATTTTGCTTGGGTTTCAGAAATAACTTTGGTGGTGACTGGTGCACCTGGACGGATCTTTTGTAATCCTTCCACAATCAACTTATCACCCGCTTCTAAACCAGCAGTAATACGCCATTGATTGTCGATAACTTCAGCTGTGGTAACAATTTTTGCTTCCACTAGACCTTGATCGTTCACCACCATCGCCACGGCCTGACCCTTAGCGTTACGGGTAATGGCTTTTTGCGGCACTAGGATGGCTTGAGGATCGGTACCGGTATTCAATACAGCACGAACATACATGCCAGGCAATAAGATGCCATCTGGGTTAGGGAACTCTGCGCGTAGGATCACTGAGCCAGTGTTTTCATCCACGCTCACTTCAGCAAATTGCAGCTTACCGTTGTGACCATAAATCGTGCCGTCTTCTAAGACTAGCTGCACGTCAGCGTTATCCGCCGCCTGCAGCTTACCTTGCTTCAGTTTGGCTTTTAGGCGTAACAGCTGAGCACTCGATTGAGCGATATCCACATTGATAGGATCAAGCTGTTGAATGGTTGCCAGAGTTTGGCTTTGGTTAGCCGTGACTAGCGCACCCGCTGTTACACTCGACTTACCGATACGGCCTGAAATCGGCGCTAATACTTCAGTGTATTGAAGATTGATTTTCGCAGTATTGATTGCTGCTTCCGCCACAGTCACACTGGCCAGCGCTTCTTTGTAAGCGGCTTCGGCTTCATCGAAATCTTGTTTACTGATCGCGTTAGTTTTAACTAACTGCTGATAACGAGCCGCTTTTGCCTTAGCAGAAGCAAGGCTTGCATTTGCTCGAGCTAAGTCAGCATTTGCACTGACAAGTGCAGCTTTATAAGGCGCAGAATCAATTTGATAAAGAGATTCGCCTTGCTTCACATTGCCGCCTTCGACAAAGCTACGCTTAGTGATAATGCCATTCACTTGAGGACGAACTTCGGCTTCAAGAAATGCCTTGCTACGACCCGGTAACTCGACTTGGATAACTTGTGGCTTAGCCTCCACTTTGATTATCCCAACTTCCATGCTCTGCGGCCCCGCGCCGCCATGAGCGGCTTTATCCTCTTGAGGGCTACAAGCTGCCATCCACAACGCCACGCTGATTACTGAGGCAAGTTTAATTGTCTGCCGCATGAGAACTCCTTTAAATTTTAACGCCACCGTGTTCACACAATATGGATGATTTCACGGCCATAATTATAACTAAAATCAAAGCTATTACTTATCGTATACCCTATAAGGATCAACAAGAAAGATAAACAAACAAAAGTGTAAACTAATGAAAATATTCACACCTTTGCCAATACCTTATTAGTAGAATTGTTATCCTATTTAAGAAGTATGTTAACTGTAGATAAGATTGTTAGCGTTATACGATACAAAGCACTTATTCAGCCTACTCTATATCAAAAATGTTGCAAACATGTTTGGCGACACAAATGTTTATACTCGATTAACCTGAGTAAACATTTATTTGATACAGCTAGGGCATATTAGCACAAGCTTTTACATAAGGTTTTGTGCATATATAACCCCTGTGTGGTCATATTGGATCAAGCATGGAATGACCATACCTTGCTATCCGAATGCCTACTATTGCTACGTAAATCCTTGTTACAAATGGGTCAGGGAAACGAATAGATATTCAAACCTTTGGACGCGACATTTTATGACCAAGCGTTCTATAGCGCAAATTGGATATTACATTTTGCACCCCATTTAATGAAACTCAGCTTCCCAAAAAAATGCAGCTTTATAAATTACGCTTTTATTGACCCTGTTATTTCGCTGCTTATTCACATTCATTCATATCTTTTCGTTATTGGTTCATCCCAGGCTGCACCGCTATTAACAATTTATTTTTACGATGTAGGTGCGCTAACAATTTCCAATCACTTTGAGATGATGATTATGAAGACTCGTACTAAATTGCTGCTCACTGGGGCGTTACTTTCTTTGGCGGCCAGCTCCCACGCTGCTGAAGATAATCAACTCTTTGGTGGCACCCTTAACGGCAATGTTAATTTTGCTTCGGACTATGTGTTTCGTGGTGAATCCGAGACCTTAGACGGCGATATTCCGGTCGTCCAAGGCACATTAAGTTGGAACCACAATCAAGGCTGGTATGCTGGGGTATTTAGCTCCAACATTAAGTTTGCAGACCCAAACTTAGAAATTGTTACCGCGCCTTTTATTGGTAAAGCGGGAGAGTTTGGCGATTCTGGCTTTACCTATGATGTCATGCTGTTTTCATACCTGTACCCCGGTGCTTCCTATTCCAACTACACCGAATTATGGCTAAAAGTGGGTAAACAATTCGGTCGAGCCAATCTGCAACTCGAAGTCACCCCAACGGTGGATGACTGGTTTGGTGTCGATGGCTGGCACGGGGTGAACTACGCTCTACACCCCAGCTATAGCTTTGACAACGGTGTAAAAATCTCAGCATCTGTGGGTTATCAAGATCTCACTGGTGATGGTGCTGAAGGTTGGGGCCACTGGAACATAGGTTTAAGCAAAGCCTATTACGGTCTTAACTTCGATTTACGCTACCACGGCAGCACTGTCGACACTGACCATAAAGTCTATGGTACACAAACTGAAATCTTCGATGACAGAGTCGTCATTGGGATCAGTAAAAGTTTCTAATCCTGTTTTTTTGCTTATACGTTCATCCCGCTGCTTCCCTGCAGTACTCCAATTGCTTGAAATATCGAGCCTTGACCAGCCAAATTTGGCTGGTCTTTTTTTTATCTAAATACGATTATCACCCACGCTACAGGCTAACACCCGGCTGATATCCGCAAGACAACGGCCCGACTCCTGTTGCCATTGATTGAACACGGCCTGTACCTGTTTTAACGCCGTTTGCGAGCTAAAGCCGGCATCTACCAGCTTGTGCGCTTTAAAATAGCCTTGCACATCATCGGTTAACAAAAAGGTATCCTTACCGATTGCGCGCAAAAAATACGGCCCGGTATTGCCACCGAGACGAGTGCCGCGCTTCTTTAAGAGCGCCCAAAGCCCGACGATATCTTCGGTCGGCCAGTCGGCAATCAGCTTAGCCAAGCTGCCATGTTCGCGGGCAATATCATGGATCATCAAAGCATTATCATAAATTGCTTGGGTTTTCTTTAGGTGGCGAATCAAGGTCGCATCCGCAGCGCGAGCTTGGATCTGCTCGGGTGACAACATTAATACCTTCTCGGGCACAAAATGAAAGAAGGATTTTTCGTAAGCAGGCCATTTATTATCGACCACGCGCCAGACAAAACCACTCTGGAACACTTGTCGGCTCATGGCCGAAAGCAGCGTAGCATCATCGTATTGACGAATTTCAGCACTCGTTAGACACCCAGGAAGTAAGGCTTCGAGTCCCTTTTTACCGCCTTTGCGCTCACTCGCTCTGGCATAGATGGATGAGAAACTTTCTAATTGGCTCATGCTGTTACCTTTGATTATCGATATTTCACTAGCGTTTCTAGGCGTTAATAGTACCGAATTTGAGCCCACGGGGATCATTCCGTATGGAAAACCTGTTTTACGTCCATTTCTGGCCCTTTGAAGAAATTCCCACTGCACGCATGTTGATACCGACTAAAGTTAAGGCGTAGAGTCAAAAAAATGCAGTGGTTATGGGGTCGGTACCTATGGAGCTTTTCTATCATCCGTTATCACGATATTCACAGAAAGTATTAATTGCTCTCTATGAGAAACAAGCGAACTTTTATCCGCGGATCACTGATTTACGCGACCCACTGGCACGCAAGGCCTTCCAGCAATTTTATCCTCCTGGCAAACTGCCATTGCTCAAAACGCAAGAAGGCCAACTGATCCCCGAATCCAGCATTATTATTGAATACTTAGACAGGCATTTTCAAAACGGTACAGAGTTATTACCCGCGGAGGCTGAACGGAATTTGGCGGTGCGCCTATTCGATCGCATTATTGATTTTGATATCAATAACCCACTATTCCAATTAGAAAAATTAAAGTATGCCCCTGATGGGCATGAGTTCGAAATCAAGCAGATTGAAAAACAAATGCTTACCCAATTTCAACGCTTAGATAACCATCTTAGTCAAAATCATTGGGTGTGTGGCGACAGTTTTACCTTAGCCGACTGCGCACTGATCCCCTGCTTAAGCTACAGCTTTGCTCACTTAAACCTATTGGATTTAGATGAGTTAGTCCGTTATTGGCAACAGGCGCAGCTTCGCGGCGCCTGGACACTCGTGCTTGAAGAAGTGCTACTAGCCGAAATGGAAGAAGACACTGGGATTAGGAGTATTCCCTAGTACCAGCGCGTCCTAAAGATTACGCTCTTTCTTTAATTGTAAAAATGCTTTCCATTTCACGACTTCGGGCGGTAACTCTGGAGCCAGATCGGTATAGCCTGCTTCTTTAACTAATACCTCTAAAGGCACTTGCTTACCTTTACACACAAACACACCACGCACATGCACTATACAATGCAGGCCGCGCTCACTGATAAAGCGTTGTTCAATATAGAAATATTTTTCATCCCAACCCACGACCTTGGTTTCAATCTCAAACTTTTTTAAGGGCTTGATATCGCGGATATAGGTAAATTCGGCGGCGTTAACAATTGGCATCCATTTTAATTTGAGGAAACGCTTCAGCAACCCCATTTCGGCCAACATATAGGTGCGGGCCAGATCCATAAACGCTGGATAACGGGAGTTAGTAAGATGGAAATTGATATCGCAATCACTGGGCAACGCGCGATAAGTAATGCGGCTCGTCCCCAAAAAATCAATCTTACGGCAATGGCGCGTGCGCCAAAATAACAACCAAAACAAACGGAAATACAGATTCATATGCAGTAGCCCTAAAAAGAAGAGCCACAGGCTAACAGAGGTCATACCAGAGGGCAAGCGAGATCTAGCTCACAAAAAAGGCGCCATTCGGCGCCTTTTTATGCTCAAGCACAGCTATTTAGTATGGCTTAAGCGGCAATCCCAGAGTGGCGCAGCAGCGCATCAATACTCGGCTCGCGTCCCATAAACTGTTTGAACAAGTCCATAGGCTCAGCAGAACCGCCCATTTCGAGGATGTTGTGCAAGAAGCTACGGCCCGTATCAGGATTGAAGATACCCTCCTCTTCGAAGCGAGAAAACGCATCCGCCGACAGCACTTCGGCCCACTTGTAGCTGTAATAACCCGCAGCATAGCCGCCGGCAAAAATATGCGCAAAACCATGTTGGAAACGGTTAAATGCTGGCGGAATTAACACGGCCACCTGACGACGCACTTCGTCCAAGGTCTGCTGAATACGCGCGCCTTTTGCAGGGTCGTATTCGTGGTGCAGTCTAAAATCGAACAGTGAAAACTCGAGCTGGCGCAACATCATCATGCCGGATTGGAAGTTTTTCGCCGCTAACATCTTGTCTAGCATCGCTTTTGGTAAAGGTTCACCGGTTTCGTAGTGACCGGAGATCTCCGCTAAGGCTTCTTCTTGCCAGCACCAGTTTTCCATAAATTGGCTAGGTAATTCGACCGCGTCCCATGGCACACCATTGATACCTGATACGCCAGCAACATCGATTTTGGTCAGCATATGATGAATGCCATGGCCAAACTCATGGAATAAGGTCGTCACTTCATCGTGGGTGAAAAGCGCAGGCTTACCATCAACTGGACCATTGAAGTTACAAGTGAGATAGGCAACGGGTTTTTGTAGGCCATTGGCGGTTTGACGGCGCACGCGGCAATCATCCATCCAAGCGCCGCCGCGTTTACCAGTGCGGGCGTATAAGTCTAAATAGAAACTGCCTCTGTGCTCGCCCGTTTCGTCAAAAATATCGAAGAAACGCACGTCTTTATGCCAACGGTCAAACTCGGTTTGCTCAACAATCTTTAAGCCAAATAGGCGTGAGACAGTGTAAAACAAGCCTGATAGCACTTTATCTTCAGGGAAGTAAGGGCGCAGCAACTCTTGTGAAATCTCATACTTATGTTGCTGTAACTTCTCAGCGTAGAAACTTAAATCCCAAGAAGCCATCTCGCTCACACCATAATGCTCCAGCGCAAAGGCTTTAAGCTCGGCTAATTCGGCCTTGGCTTGGTCTTTTGAACGCAGCGCCAATTCATTTAAGAAGGCCATCACCTGCGCAGGCGTTTCAGCCATTTTCGTGGCGAGGGATTTTTCGGCAAAACTATCAAAGCCTAATAACTGTGCCAACTCGTGGCGCAGTGCGAGGATTTCATCCATCAAGGGACCATTATCGAATTCGCCCGCATTTGGACCTTGATCCGAGGCGCGAGTCACGAAGGCTCGGTAACACTCTTCACGCAAGTTGCGGTTTTCGCTGTAGGTCATCACAGGTAAATAGGAAGGGAAATCTAAGGTAAATAGCCAGCCCTCTAATTCGCGGGCCTCGGCCATCGCTTTTGCGGCCGCTTTAGCTGAATCGGGCAAGCCAGCGAGTTCTGCCTCATCGGTAATTAACTTAGTCCAGGCTTGGGTTGCATCGAGCAGTTGATTGGAAAAGCCGCTGGTAAGTTCAGAAAGACGCTTAACGATTTCACCATAACGCAGTTTTTGCGCATCGTCTAAGCCGATACCCGAAAGCTCGAAGTCCCGTAAGCTGTGCTCAATCACCATCTGTTGTGCTTGGCTTAATTGAGCAAACTCTGCCGATGCACGCAGTGATTTGTAAGCCTCGTATAACCCTTGGTGTTGGCCAACGTAAGTGCCGTATTCGGATAACAGTGGCAAACAAGCATCATGGGCCGCGCGCCATTCATCTGTGCTCACCACTGAGTTCATATGGGAAACGGGTGACCAAATCTGGCTTAACTCATCATCCACTTGCTCCAGCGGGGCGACTAAGTTATCCCACGTAAAAGGCCCAGGGTTTTGCAGCACTTCATCAATCTTGGCACGACACTGAGCAATGGCTTGCTCAACGGCAACTTGAATATGTTCAGGTTTAATCTGTGAAAAAAGCGGTAATGCAGCGCCGTTAAGCAAAGGGTTGCTCATAATGATTCCTCTACAATCTGTGTAGCTAATAAATAAGGGCTTATGTTCAATTTATCAAGGCGAGAAAACCGATTGCTATCTTCGTTTGTAGGCCTAACGCCATTTCATCAATAAAAAAGTGAACCAGCTCTCAATTAGGATTTACACTAAATTTACCCTTTGAATCTTGATAGTTTGATCGCAAATCAAATCCATTCTCATTAACACTTATATGTATATAGGCTAACATCTGTGCATATTCTATATTTTCAATTAGATTGGCTTATTTATGGCTGCATCAGTTAAATCCATCATTAGCGCCGTAGGCGCCATTAGCTTAGTTTGCTTTAGCCATCCATGTTTGGCCAACGAGAGCTTGGCGCAAACCGAAGGGATATTAAACAGCAAATTATCTGCGGCTAACGTGCCTTTAACTGCTAACATCGATTTAGGCTGGGATAGCAAGTATGTTTCGCAGGGGCGCAATAACTTGGCTGAAGGCGGTATTTATTGGATGAATACCAGTATTCAATACGGCAATCTCACCACCTATGCCCTCGTTGGCCGTGGTGATAGCCAAGCCTATACCGAGTGGAATATTGGCCTAGAATACGCTTTGGATTTAAGTGAACATTTAGAAGCGAATCTTGGCTATCAACGTATTGAAGGCTATAGCAGTAGCCGCTGTCAGGATAACGAACTGTTTGCTGAATTGGCTTACACCGCCAAGCCTTGGCTAGTGCCTTCCGTGAGTTATGTCTACTCCACCGAGGCGGCGGGCTATTTTGTGGAGCTGAGCCTACACAGCTATTGGCAAGTTACAGAGCAATTCACACTCTCCCCCTACGTAACACAAGGCGTTGATTTTAAATATCGAACAGAAGAGCACAATGGTAGAAATCATCTCCAGTTTGGGCTAGAAGCAAGCTATAACCTTACCGAGAATATGAATATTAGTGGCCATATTAGCCACAGCATTGCGCAGGCAGATATAGAGCAAGAAGCGGCCACGAATGGCGACTTTAGCTCACAGGATCAAACCTATGCGGGCATCCACTTCAATATCAGCTTCTAAGCGTTACTCGGCCTAACTCCCTTCGGCTTGGCAAACCGTTCCCGTCCAAACTACACTCAAGATGTCGATGGAACGACCTTGATTTAGCGAGGCACAGGGAATGTTGGCTCATCAGTTTAAAATACTCACGAACACATTTATTACACTAGCATTTTGTACTCTGCCATCCTTAGCGGCACCCGAGAGCGAGCCTGAATTAGTATTAGAATCTCTGTCAAAAAGTAGTACGACTGACTCACTACCACTGGGGACCCTGCTCGACAGTCAAGGTAAACCGCTGCCCATTCCAGCAGAGCAAAGCGCTTTGGATTATTCGCCTCCCACAGTCAATGTTGACAATACGTCTCCAAAAACAAAGATCAACAAGACGCAATCCACTAAGACTAAAAATAAAAAATTGAGTCGCAAGCAACAACTCGCCAGCAGAGATAAAGTCGCTAACGATCCAAGTTGCCGTTGGCTTGATGCGCGCATGTCACAGCTCGAAACCCAGATCGGCAATAAGCGAGAGCAAGCCGCCGACTACCATAGCGATGAGCTCAATGCTCGCAAGCAGGAGTGGCAATGCCTTAAATGCGGCGTAGAAGGACCAAACCCTGATGATTACCATCGCTGCCAATATCGCCGTTAAGCTTAAGCTAACCGCCAAGGGATAAAATCTCCGCTTCATGGAGATTTTTTGTGGCAAACCAAGGTCTATACCCTGGCGACTTAATGGGCTGGTCTGCAAACCCATTCCAACCTACAATGACCTTCTGCTAATAAGCACCTCATTCTTAGAGTTAGACGGAGAAACTCATGGCTCAACATTTTGACTATATCTGCCTAGGCGCAGGCAGCGGCGGTATCGCCTCAGCTAACCGAGCTGCCATGCGTGGCGCTAAAGTGCTACTCATCGAAGCGAAACACGTTGGAGGCACCTGCGTAAACGTGGGCTGCGTACCCAAAAAAGTCATGTGGTATGGCGCGCATATCGCCGAAGCCATGAACCTCTACGCCAAAGATTATGGCTTTGATGTTTCAGTCAACAAATTCGACTGGAACACCTTAGTGAATAGCCGTGAGGCCTATATCGGTCGTATCCACGAGGCCTACGGTCGCGGCTTTACCAATAACAAAGTCACCCTACTCAATGGCTATGGCCGTTTCGTTAATGGCAACACCATTGAAGTAAATGGCGAGCACTACACGGCTGACCATATCCTGATCGCCACCGGCGGCGCGCCAACCATCCCAAACATTCCTGGTGCCGAATACGGGATTGATTCCGATGGTTTCTTCGCCCTGCGCGAACAACCTAAACGTGTCGCAGTCGTCGGTGCAGGCTATATCGCCGTCGAAGTCGCTGGCGTGTTACACGCACTTGGCAGTGAAACTCACTTGTTTGTGCGTAAACATGCGCCGCTGCGTAACTTCGATCCTATGCTGATCGACGCCCTCGTCGATGCCATGAAGACCGAAGGCCCAACCCTGCATACCAACAGCGTCCCACAATCTGTGGTCAAAAATGCCGACGACAGCCTGACTCTGAACCTTGAAAATGGCGAAAGTGTGACCGTCGATTGCCTGATTTGGGCTATCGGCCGTTCACCCGCAACGGGCAATATCGGTTTAGAAAACACCGATGTGCAACTGGATAGCAAAGGCTATGTGATTACCGACGCGCAGCAAAATACCACCCACAAAGGCATTTATTGCGTGGGCGATATTATGGCGGGCGGTGTGGAGCTGACTCCTGTTGCAGTTAAAGCGGGTCGTTTACTCTCCGAGCGCCTATTTAACGGCATGAGCGATGCCAAAATGGATTACAGCCAAATCCCAACCGTGGTCTTTAGCCATCCACCGATTGGCACTATGGGCTTAACCGAGCCAGAAGCCCGCGCGCAATATGGCGATGACAATGTGAAGGTTTACACCTCCAGTTTCACCTCCATGTATACCGCTGTAACAAGCCATCGCCAAGCCTGCAAGATGAAGCTAGTCTGCGCCGGTAAAGAAGAGAAAGTGGTTGGTATTCATGGCATTGGCTTTGGTATGGACGAAATTCTCCAAGGCTTTGGCGTCGCCATGAAAATGGGCGCCACCAAAGCCGATTTCGATGCTGTTGTCGCGATCCATCCCACTGGGGCAGAGGAATTTGTTACCATGCGCTAAGCGCATGACGCAAGTTTTAAATCAGGCTCAATAGCCTGTGAATGTTACATTTTATAGAAGCGGTTCTGATATTCTCAGCGCCGCTTTTTTTATGTTCAACGCTAGGTCATTCCGTCTATTTATCCGCTCTTAACATCCTACTCTTTAGCCCCAATTTTCGGTTAAAAGCATAGATAAATTTATCAGTATTCAAATCAATTTCCCTTGCTTTACGCCAACCGAAAGTATGCAAAATGGGCATTTCAACTTGATATTTTGCTAATAAAGAGCTTATTATAGTTATAACACTAACTATTATTCATCCTAAATACATCAAGGAGGCATTATGTCAGCTAAGCATGCTGCAGATGAAAACCCCATCTCACAGATCATCCGTTCCACCCGGGAACGCCTTCATGGAACACTACAATATTTCTGCCTGTTTGCCATTCTAAGTACCTATCTCTTTGTCATTTTGAAACCGAGCTTCATTCAAAATAACAAAGCGTTAGGAGGAAAATAATCGATGAATTCCCTCTCTTACGTTTCATTGGCAATTTATTTTATTGCCATGCTCGCTATTGGTTTGTTCGCCTATCGTAAGTCGACCGATGATGTCTCTGGCTACATTTTGGGTGGCCGCCAAGTGAGCCCGCACGTCACAGCACTCTCGGCCGGCGCCTCGGATATGAGTGGCTGGATGCTGATGGGCCTACCCGGCGCTATGTTTCTGGTGGGGTTTGAAACCCTGTATATCGCCCTCGGATTATTAATTGGTGCTCTAATCAATTATCTGGTGGTCGCCCCTAAATTGCGGGTCTACACCGAGGTCGCCGATAACGCGCTGACGATTCCAGAGTTCTTCGCCAAACGCTTTGGTCAGGCCGATAACAGCATTCGCATTATTGCCGCCGCCATCATAGTGATCTTTTTCACCCTCTATACCTCGGCGGGATTAGTCGCGGGCGGCAAGTTGTTCGAATCCGCCTTTGGGCTGAACTACGACATAGGCCTAGTCGTTACCTTAGCCGTCGTGGTGTCGTACACTCTGCTGGGGGGATTTTTAGCCGTTAGCCTCACTGACTTTGTGCAGGGCTGCATTATGTTTGTCGCCTTGGTGTTAGTGCCTTTCGTGGCATATCAAGAATTTACCAGCGCAGATCGTATGATGAACTTTGCTTATCAGTCGATCCCACATTTTACCGACGCGATGCAAAATGTGACTCTGCTTGGGCTAATCTCTAGCCTCTCGTGGGGGCTTGGGTATTTCGGTCAGCCGCATATTATTGTGCGTTTTATGGCAATCCGCTCGGTCGCCGACATTAAAACCGCTCGCCGCATCGGCATCAGTTGGATGACTGTGACCATTATCGGCGCCTTAGCGACAGGCTTGGTCGGTATCGCCTACGCCAATAAATTTGGCATGAAGCTTTCGGATCCAGAAACCATCTTTATCGTGTTTTCAGAGCTACTGTTCCACCCCTTAATCAGCGGCTTCCTGCTGGCAGCGATTCTCGCGGCCATTATGAGCACGATCTCATCGCAGTTATTAGTCTCGTCGAGTTCGCTGACCGAAGATATTTATCGCACGCTGTCGAAGAAACAAGCGAGCGAGCAAGAGATGGTAAAAATGGGTCGTTACGGGGTCGCTGGTGTTGCCATTGTCGCAACACTGCTGGCACTCGACCGCTCGAACAGTATCCTCTCCCTCGTGAGTAATGCGTGGGCAGGCTTTGGTGCCGCATTTGGTCCACTGGTGCTGTTTAGTTTGTATAAGGCTAACCTCACCCATAAAGCGGCGATTGCGGGGATTATTTCGGGCGCGCTCACGGTACTCTTTTGGATTTATGCCCCCGTGCTTGCCGATGGTAAGGCATTGAGTAGCTTAGTGTATGAGATGATCCCTGGCTTTGTTGTCAGCAGCACTGTGATTTATCTGGTGAGCAAATTCGATAACGATCCGTGCGCTAAAACCACTAAGCAATTCCATCAGGCTGGTCGTGTATTGGCCGAGGAAAGCTAAGGAGGCGCTATGACAGACTCTCCCCGTAAACGTATCGTCGTCAAAGTGGGGAGCGCCTTAATCGCGCCCCACAAGCAAGGTTGCAGTAGTCATTATCTCTTGGGTATCGCCCAGTTTATTACTTACTGCCGCGTCCAAGGTATCCAAGTGGTACTGGTTTCATCCGGCTCGGTTGCCGCTGGTTGGCATCATTTTGGTGGCCAAGCTCAGCCGAGTGTCACGGTGAAAAAGGCCATGGCGGCTGCGGGTCAGGCGGATATGATGGCGACCTGGAATAAGCTATTTGATTTTCCTACCGCCCAACTGCTGCTGACCCATGGCGATTTACGTAATCGCGAGCGTTATATCAGTATTCGAGACACGATTTTTAGCCTGCTCGAACACGGTTTAATGCCGATCATTAATGAAAATGATGCCGTGACCGCCGACAAACTTAAGGTTGGCGATAACGATAATCTCTCGGCCATGGTGGCGGCTGCGGCCGATGCCGACACCTTAGTAATTTGCTCGGATGTGGATGGGCTCTATGATCAAAATCCCCACGAACATCCCAATGCCAAATTGATAAAGCAAGTCACTGAAATCAATGCTGATATCTATGCCATGGCGGGAGGCGCCAGCAGCGATGTTGGCACCGGAGGCATGCGCACTAAGATCCAAGCCGCCGAAAAAGCCATCTCCCATGGCATTGAGACCTTTATTATCAATGGCTTTAATGCTGATTCCTTTAGCCAACTGCTAAAGGGGCAAAATCCGGGCACCCTGTTTACCCCCTACGAAAAACCGATGCAGGAGCATTTGCATTGGATGACCCACACCTCGCAAGCGCAGGGCGAAGTGATCGTCGAGGATGATTTTGACCTCGCACTCGATCAGCACAGCGAGCAATTAACCAGCGATGATGTGGTTGAAGTCAAAGGGGATTTCTCAGTGGGCGACACCATTCTAGTGCGTAAAGGCGATGGCACTAAGTTAGCAAAAGCCAAATCTAACTACAGCAGTTGCCTACTGAGTTTTATTACCGAGCAGGATGATCAGGCGTTTGCTAGTGAATTCCAGCAAAAAACCGGCCCGATCATTTCCGATAAGAATATCGCCATTCTTAAATCCATTTGAGTGGAGAAACTATGAGCCTAATTAAACAAATATCTGCCGATGCCGCCCATGCGGCCCGCACACTCGCCCAACTCGATGAGTCGTTAAAAAACACCGTATTACTGGATATGGCGCGCTCATTAAGGGAAAAAACCTATGAAATCCAAAGCGCCAATCTGATTGACGTACGCCGAGCGACTCAGGATAACTTAAGCCCTGCAATGGTCGATCGCCTCACGCTGAACCAGCATCGTATTGAGGCGATGGCGCAAGGAATCGAAACCATCGCCGCGCTGCCCGATCCCGTTGGGCGCGAGCGTTTTATTGGTAAACGCCCCAATGGTTTATCTATCAGTAAGATGCGCGTGCCACTCGGCGTAGTGTGTATGATTTATGAGGCGCGCCCCAATGTCACCGCCGATGCTGGCGCATTGTGCTTTAAATCCGGCAATGCGGTGATCCTGCGTGGCGGTAAGGAAGCGCTACACACTAGCCAAGTGATCGCCAACATTTTACAGGCGGTACTGACCGCCTATGGATTGCCTAAGGCTTTAATCAGCGTGATCCCCGATCCTGACCGCGCCCTAATGCTCGAACTGATGCAGCAGCGGGAATTTATCGATGTGATCATCCCTCGCGGTGGTGAAGGACTGATTAATTACGTCACTGAAAACAGTAGCATTCCGGTTATTCAGCACTTTAAAGGCGTGTGCCATTTATATGTGGATAAAGACGCCAATCAAGATATCGCCTTGGATTTGCTGCTCAATGGCAAAACCCAACGCACTGGCGTATGCAACGCCCTCGAAGGCTTGTTAGTGCATAAGGATATCGCGCCGCGATTCTTGCCCCGCGTCGCTAAAGCACTGGCCGAGCATCAAGTAAAAATCAATGCATGTCCTCCGGCCGCCGCGTATTTCGATGCTTGCACTTATATGGCTGAAGAGGATTTTGGCCAAGAATACTTGGACTTAGAAATCGCCATTCGCCAAGTCGACAGTTTTGAAGTCGCCACCCAACATATCGCTAAGTTTGGCAGCCATCATACCGAGGTGATTTGCACCGACAATGAACTCACCGCCGCCCGCTTTCAACGCGCAGTGGATGCCTCGGTCGTTATGGTGAATGCCTCATCGCGCTTTTCCGATGGCAGCGAACTCGGCCTCGGCGCCGAAATCGGCATAGCCACCACTAAGCTACATGCCTACGGCCCCATGGGACTCGAAGCCTTAACCACTGAAAAATATCTGGTTTCAGGCACAGGACAGATTAGGGCTTAGTGTGATTAGTCGAACAGCAATAACAGATTATCTGCTCGCAAATGATTAAGCACTGGCATTCCAGTGACTCGCCGTGAATATATCCCTATAGGCTCGACGGCGGCATCCATGCCGCCAACGGTCACTTACATGCCAGTGCTTAATCTCGTTAATTCTGGTGTATTCCTGTTGCTAACAATTTATAACTCGAGCTCCACACATATTGACAGGTAATTAAATAAGTTTTTGAATGTAGTCACTCATTACAAATCACTCTTAAATAGCTTACTGTTCCTCTTTTAAATCTAACGTAACAA
The DNA here is from genome assembly GCF_023475945.1 of Shewanella sp. 8A. Classification (NCBI taxonomy): domain Bacteria; kingdom Pseudomonadati; phylum Pseudomonadota; class Gammaproteobacteria; order Alteromonadales; family Shewanellaceae; genus Shewanella; species Shewanella sp. 8A. The sequence continues at coordinate 74,685 of NZ_JAMDJP010000009.1, read as the reverse complement.
AAATTACCTTTGTATTAATTCCAAGGTACTCATATGCTGCTCTTGTTTTTTTAACAAAGCTTTCATCTCTTGAGAATATTACGTCTGCGAATGAAGCTATAGATGCATGCCCTTGGTCGCTAAGTGCAGCAGTAAAACGACGCTCTTTATAAGTCTTAGAATCTGGATAATAACCAATAAAATTAAGATGATTATATATACATGTAATTTTTTGAAAATTAAATAATGACTTCCCTGGCGAAATAAGGTCTGATTTTATAAAGAAGAAATCATCTACTGTCCAATTTAAATTTTTATACTCTTCTTTATCCTTATATAAGTCCCATATTTTTTCAAGAACATTTGGAGGCGATATGTTATTTAACTCCACTGGGCCAATATTCATAGCGTTTCTGAAATCTCTTACACCAGACCAGTTTTCCTCATCGTTCACATTTGATGACATCAATGATGCAGATTGTTTAAGAGCACTATCCATGCGCTCCAAGGAATTTTTTGCGGTATCTTTAATTGTGTAAGCTAAATTAGGGCTACTATCGTTTAGAGTGTCTGCTTGCTCATGAAGATGAATCATAAGATTAGAAAAAACTCCGAGTAATTCACTATTAATCTTTTCAAAGTTATCACCTTTTCGACCACCATATATTTTAAATACTGTTTGCATCATTGAACCAAGCAATTCCTGATACAAAGGTAATTGGTCGCAGTATTCTTTGTAAGCTAAATATGAATCTTTTTTAGAAACAGTAGCTTTATCTGTTTGTTCAAATGAGTCTGTCATCATCTGTTTTAGATGGAGTGCATTTAAATCGTTTAACACATCCAAAAATTTACTAGCATATTCTCCAGACCTTTTTATCTCATTTAGAGTCTCATCAGAATAAACGATCTGGAAGTTTTCCTTTAACATATGTGCAAAATCTATCATGCCGAACTTTACAAACACATCGAGAATATTTTGGTCAAGGTAAGCAATAGTTTTACCCTGATATACGGGGAAATTTAACATTTTACACCTCATATGCAGCAGATGCCGCCGTCGAGCCCTCAGGGACGACTTCTTATAAAATAAAAGGGCGACGTGTCACTGAAGTGAGAGTGCTTAATAGCAGCCATTTACTAAACCCTATGCAAAACTTCGAGGCATAGTTTACTCCACCCCATCACACTGAGATTTCCCCGCTTGATAACAGCTGGGTTGCCGTGGGCAGACGGCGCCGCGGGAGCAGATAAGCCGGGCATCATTTTTAATGCCGCGCTCAATCCAGTTGATATTCAATATCTTAGCCACGCTGACGAGATCGCTTTTAATATGCTTGGGAATCGGGACTGAGCCACCGCCAGAGACACAGGCGGCTTTTAAATCATGGGCTATAGAGAGTGCATCTTTACCTTGGGCTTCAATGGCCGGATTCAAATCGATACCGGCACAAAGCACATGGGGGTTGCCCGCCGAGTCTTCGACCTTAATCGACTCGCAGCAGTAAATCCGTGGTTCATTGCCCACATTTAAAATCGAAATTTGCGCCGATGTCCCAACTGAAGGTTCACTGATCATTCTAAACACCGCCCAGTGCTGGCAAGGGTCTTCCACCAGCCGCATATTGCCCCAAGGCAGGGGAATGCCATTACCACGGTAAACGGCTTTGAGTTTGCCCGGCGCATAGGCATCAAAATAATGCCAATGGGGATAAGGCGATACCACAGTCATCCGTCGCATGGCGACCGAGGCCGACACTTGCAGCTGTTTATGCACCTCAATTTCGTAACCGTGGCGGTCGAGTAATTGTCGATACGGCACCTTAGGGCATAACAAGGCTCCGGCAAAGAAGCTGGACTCAAAGTCGCGCCACGCATGCAAAATATCCTGCGCGTTCAGGGTATTAGACTGCATGGTCACTTCTTCATCCATCTCCAGTTTTCGGCCGGAGATCATCACACTCTTAAGCCCATCTTTGTTGTGCAATACGCAATGACCGATATGGGCGGCGAGATCGTACTTCAGCCGACTGGGGCGATTTTTAAGGACTTTATTGATGTAAATCGTGCTGGGCGGCTCGAAGAAAGAGGTCACTAACTGATGGGAGCTTACGCCACGCTCGTCGATCACCTCCTGGGGCGTACTATCTATCCATTTGATTTTTAAGCCTACTCCCTTGGCAATATCCAACATATCCTCGAGGGATAAGGGCATTCGTTTTAACCCAACCTCTTCGGCTGCACGTTCAAGATCGGGGAAATGGTTTTGATGGTGCTCCTGATGGGCGCGAATTAATAAGTGGGCGAATTGTCGACCCGAGATCCCCGTCTGGGATAGCATTTCAGGAATCGCTATTTGCAAAATATCATTTGAAAACAAAAAGCTGGGTTCGAGTGCCATGCCACTGATCCCACCACGGCGGCCCTTGTCCGGCGTGATGGCACTCTCCTCGGGCACGTCGTCTAAAAACCAGTCAACGTCCTTTTGAAATACAGTGGCAATCACGGCCAACATTTCGGCACTCGGCACGCGTTTTCCGCGTTCGATCATCGACAAATATGACACAGAGGGCGCACTGCCTGCATCGACGCGGATGCAACGCGCGGATAAATCTTCCATGGTTAAATTGTTACGTTTCCGTAGGTTACGTATTTTTGTTCCAAGGAAGTGTGATTTTCTCATCAAGCTCTGGTCATTGCGCATTTTGTAAAATTCACATTGTAAAATTTTTATTGTGAAATTGTAGTCAAAAAAAGACTAGACTACAAATTAAGCAATCGAGGAAGGGTTATCCACCTAGCACTGCTTAACGATTAACGCTGTTGGACAAGCTAAAGTGAAATCAAGGCCCTAATTTTTAAATTGGAAAGTGTAGAGGAACTAGCGATGAATATGTCAATTATCAAGAGCAACCAGATCCAATCGAATCTTAACAGCTTCATCGCAGAAGAAGTGCTTGCCGTCGCCCAAGTGAACGTGGCCGAGCATGAAAAACTTGCCCAAGCGAAGCAATTCCTCGACCGTCATTTCCCGCTGGATGCGGGTTCGCACCAGGATGTGATCAGCTATGTGGTTTACTACCAACACCTGCTGGCATTTTTTGCCGACGGCAGCCACAGCGGATTACGCCAAACCAAGCAGTTTGTTGCCTTCAACGGCACTAAAGATGCACCAAGCGCCATAGTGTTACAGGACCAAGGCTGCCATGTAGAGTTATGTTTCGACCGCACTGGCATGATAGGCGCGCGGGATTTAGCGAATTTGGAAGATGTACAAATCGAAACCCCAATGGCACAAGCGACTGAGCCAAAGGACACTCGCAACGCCACATCTCGCCACTGGTTAAGCCTGTTACATGCGGGAATGCCAAGCGCCAACGATATTCAAGACAAGTTGTTTACCGCTAAAGACGGTGGTGATTACAGCCTGCAAAGCATTGTTAATCTTTAATTTAATCCTACAGTTGGAGGAGATGAAACCATAGGTGAATCTCCTCAGCTTTCCTTGATGTTCATTCCATCGGCCCAATAGTCAGTAAAACTGACTCTCAAAATAAATTAAATTGATTTTATTGAAGATTAATTCCATCGCTATAATACCCGCTTTTATCAGCGTCTCAGTTCTAACCTCGTTGCCATATAAAACCGCGCTCCAGTAGTTAGAACCAAACACTCAGTCGCAAACCTAAGGCGTTATGAATTTTTCATCGATAGTCTCGCAACTTAAGCAACCCCATCGCCTTATGTTTATCTGCGCTGCGCTACTGTGTCTCGCGCCTGTTATCTCATCCCCTATGGCACTTGTGCTCGGTTTTACCTTAGCCAGCCTAGGTTGGGTACCAAACGACTGGAATATCGCCGCCCTCACCAAAAAATTACTGTCCTATTCGATTATCGGCTTAGGCTTTGGCATTAACTTCAATGCCGCGATTGAGGCCAGTAGCCACAATCTCGGGCTGATTGTCGGCTCGATTATTTTTACGCTGTTCTTGGGCTTTATGGTGACTCGCGCTTTAAAGTTTGACCCGATCACAGGGCACTTAATCGCCTCTGGCACCGCTATTTGTGGCGGTAGCGCGATTGCTGCCGTATCGCCCGCCATTAATGCCAAACCAGACCAAACCGCTACCGCATTAGCCTGTGTATTTGTACTCAACTCGGTGGCTTTGTTTTTATTCCCCGCCCTCGGGCATTTACTCAATATGAGCCAATACGATTTTGGCGTGTGGAGTGCCATCGCGATTCACGACACTTCCTCAGTTGTCGGCGCGGCCTCTGCCTATGGTGATGAAGCACTTAAAACCGCCACAACCATTAAACTGGCGCGCGCACTGTGGATTATCCCTATCGCCCTTGTCAGTGCGCTGATCTTTGGCGGCGATAAACGTAAGCTTAACCTACCGTATTTTATCGGATTTTACTGTTTAGCCATTGCAATCGCCCATTGGTTGCCGCAGTTTCAGCCGCTCTACGACACGCTGTTTATGGTGTCGAAACGTACCTTGGTTCTGTGTCTATTTTTGATTGGCGCGGGGATTACGGTGCAAAAAATGCGGGCAAGCGGTCCTAAGCCTTTGCTGCTGGGCGTGATCCTGTGGGCAGCGATAGGAATAACGTCTTTAGGTTATATTCTGTATTTTCAATAGATTGGATTTGAGTCTAACGACTCTGATTGACGCGCTAACGCGGGAAGCTTTATTCGGCGTTGGGTTTAATCCGCCAAGCCAACCCCAGTACGCCTAAAAAGGCGGAAAACTCAATCAGCGAGCGGAGTAATCCTGTGGTTTGCGTGGATGCAACGAGGGCAATAAAGCAAAACACAATCAGTAGCGAGTTTTTCAATTGCATCATCCGACAAACTTAGGGGATGATCATTATTGTTTAGAACTAAAAAGCCAGCCAATATCGATTTTCAATAACAAATAGCTATAAAAACTAAGCCTGAGAGTTTAGCTTAAGCGGCTTTATGGGCGCTATCGGACTCGTTTGCCGCCAGTTCTTGGTTATGTTCTTGAATAAAATCCTCCATAAACCAAGCACAAAAGGTGTGGCGGCCATCCACATCGGCCTTGCCATAAATGGTCGACGCCTGTTGGCGCACGGTTTTCTCTTTTGTCTGCCTAACTTCGGCAATTTCTTTAAAACTCAGCCCCTTAAGCAATAAAAATGCGACTTGCTGCTCGCTCTTGGTAAAACCCCAAGTATCAAACTGGTTCGATACGGCTTGGCTGTATTCCTGTCTGGCGGAGCGCATTTGGGTCGACATATTGTCGATTTTCTTATCGGCGTACTCGAGGCGTTTTGCTAAGGCTTTAACCTCGCGCGAGCGGCGCATTAAATCGTAACTGAGGTAGATGGCACCGACAGCGGTGAGCACTAAGAGTATGGCTTCCTGCACTAAGTGCCATTGCGGAATGCCTAATTGAATGTCGGAACTAATGTCAAAAAGCTTAAAGCACATGATGAGTGCCAGCAGACCAATAATGACAATATCCTTCATCTAAAACTCCTAAATAAAAGCAAAATCAATCAATTACTTTATGGGACATATGTACCATAGGCGGATTTATGATACAGGTCCCCGATGACTTTCACCCGTCAATCCCTACACTGACAGCATTGTTTAATACCACAGAATCATCTCATGTCTGTCAGTTCGTCTTGTATCAAGTTATGTCTGTTGACCAGCTTAGTCGGCAGTAGTTTCCTGTGTCTTGCGGCGGAAGCCGAACTTTCCCAAGCGCTTTCGAGCAGCCAAGCGAGGTTGACTCATCTCACTTCGTCGAATACCCAATCGGCAAATTTATCCAGCTCGACCTGGCTCACTGGCCTGCCGAGCATTAGCTTAAGTCACCTCGGGAGTTTGGATAATAGTAACAGCTACGAGCAGGAACTCTCAGTCAATTTGCCATTTAAATCGCCCGCGCTACACAGCAGCGATAAGCAAATAAAACAACTCGCCGAGCAAATTCATCAACAACAAACAGCGCTGCAAGGCTTGTATCTCTCGGGATTATTAAGGCAGAGCTTGTGGGAATACCGCCAGAGCGAAGTCAAACTGTCGCAGCTGGAGCGCAAACAGCAGTTGCTCGATAAACTCCATCGCCAGCAAAAACAACTGACCGATGCGGGGGAACTGCCACTGGCCAACACTCTGCTACTGGAGCGGGAAAGTGTCGATATCGCCTTAAGCCGCGCCGACATTCTGCAGCAACAAGCCCAATCTTTAGCCCTGTATCAACAGCTGACGGGTCAAGACCGAATGCCGAGCGCGATAGAAGAAACTGACCGCCCGCTTGGCAAGGGCGCCGAGACCTTAGCCCAACATCCCCTATGGCAATTGCTAAAGCTGCAACAACAGCAACACCTGCTGCTGATCCAAACTCAGCAAGCGGGTGAGCGCGATCCTTGGACCGTCTCACTCACAGCAAAAAATACCGCGGATACGGGCGTGGATGATCAGCAGTTAGGCATAGCCGTGTCAGTGCCCTTAACCTTGGGCTCGGCGCTATCCCAGAGCGATTTGTCCCAATGGCAACAAGCGAATACCGAGCAAAGTCTCAATCTTGACCGCAGCGCCCTCGAGCTTAAAAACCAATGGGATCAATTAGTCCGCCAGCAAACTAACCTCGTCGAGCAACAGCGCCTACTCACCCAAGCGCTCGCCCTCAGTCGCACCATTACCGAGGAACTCGCCAAGGTAAAAGATCAAGATCAGGTGAGTTATGAAGTCTGGCTACGCCGCTATATGGAGGCACTCGACACCGAATCCCGCTTGGCGCTCAACCGCGTCAGTTTACAACAACTGCATTCCCAACAACTCCAAGCCTTAGGAATTTCATTATGATGGCCAAGTACGGCGCATGCCTTCTCTGTTTATCCACGAGTGTTGTAGGTTTGGCACAGGCCGAAAGCTTAGCCATTAGCGCCTTAGGTAATCTCGACCTCAGTTACACCCAACCCCAAAGAGTCGCCAGTTATGAGGGCAGCCCACTGCCGGCGCAGGTTGAAATCCTCCCCGGCAATGATTACTGGATCAGCACGCCCGAGAATATCCAGCAGGTGCACTTTCTCGTCGGCCAAGGCCAGCGCGTCAGTAAAGGCCAAGCGATAGTTAAACTCACAGGGCCAGAAGTGTTCCACTACCTCGCCCAAGTCGAGGCCGCGGCTACCCTGTATCAACTCGCCAAGAGTCGTTATGAGCGCAACAAACCTTTGCTCGCCAATGGCAGCATAAGCGCCGAAAAATGGCGTGAGATCAGTCAGGACTATTTCACGACTCACCTCGAATACGAGCATATGCAGCACTTTATGGAGCGCGTCCACAGCACGGATGCGGCAACTGACTCCTTAGTGGTCGCCGCGCCCGTTGACGGTATCGTTAAACTCAATGCCATCAGCGGCCCTTATATGGCGGGGGATCAGCTATTTTCACTGGTGCCCAATAACAGCATCCGCGTCAAAGTCAATGTGCCGACGGGCCAGTCCCACTCCCTGTCGGCCATCAATATTAATCAATGCCATATCGCGATTGAGTCACTGTCGGCGATTGCCGAAGGCGCCTTTGTTACGGCTTGGTCATCGGCGGTACCGCAGGAATGTAACCTGTTGTTAGGCCAGCAAATGACTGTGGTTCCCGAGTATCAAAAAGCCGTGTATTTGCTCCCCAAAAATAGTGTGTTTAGTTGGGAGCAAGACAGCCAAGTGTTCACTCTGTCCGATAACCAGCTCAATACGCTAACGGTCGATATCTTAGGCTCAACCCCGGAGCAATATATTGTCGCCAGCGATCAAGACTTGAGTCAGCTGCAAGTTCTATCCCAGTCGGTTGCCGCGGTGAAAGGCATCATGCTCGGTTTAGGAGGCGAATAAGATGCTCACCTCTGTGATCCGTTTTTCGCTCACTCAGCGACTTTTTGTGCTGATTGTGGCGCTGATCCTCATGTTGGCTGGCGCACGCGCTTGGTTTGCCATTCCCTTGGATGCCTTTCCGGATATTTCCCCAACCCAAGTGAAGATTATCCTCAAGGCTCCCGGCATGACGCCGGAGGAAATCGAGGCCCAGATTACCGTCCCGATTGAAACCGAGCTGCTCGGCATTCCGCAGCAATCGATTCTGCGCTCGACCACTAAATACGCCATTAGCGATATCACCCTCGATTTTGAAGAAGGCACGGATATCTATTGGGCGCGCCAACAGGTGAGCGAGCGCCTCTCGGCGGTCTGGGACAGTTTTCCCGAAGGCGTGAGTGGCGGTGTGGCGCCCATGAGCACGCCGCTCAGTGAAATCTTTATGTTTTCACTCGAAAACCCCAATCTTTCCCTGCTGGAGCGACGTCAATTACTCGAGTGGGAAATTCGGCCGCTGCTGCGCACAGTGCCGGGTGTTGCCGATGTGAATATCCTCGGCGGTTATGCCAAGAGTTTTAGTATCAGCCCCAATCCTGCGGCGATGGCGGCTGCGGGCGTGAGCTTTGCCGCGCTGCAACAGGCGATTGTGGAGAATAATCACAACGAAGGTGCTGGTAAGCTCACCATAGGTACAGACACCATCATAGTGCGCTCCGAGGGACGCATCGATGATATCGACGAGCTTAAACAGCTAGTGATCAAAGCCGATAATGCCAAAGTCTATCGCTTGCAGGATCTCGCCGATATCCAGATAGGCCACCTTGCGCGATACGGCGCCGTCACTAAGGATGGCAACGAAACCGCCGAAGCCTTAATCATTGCCCTCAAGGACGCCAATACGGCACAAGTGGTTAACAACATTAAGGAAAAGCTGGCGCAAATCAGCCTGACTCTCCCTGAAGGCAGCCAGATAAACACCTTTTACGACCGCGCTAACCTGATCAATACCGCTATTGAGACCATCTCCAATGCGCTATTCGAGGCCGTAGTGCTGGTCATCGTATTGCTGGCGCTGTTTTTAGGTAATGTGCGCGCCGCGTTAGTGGTGTCCCTGTCGCTACCGCTAGCCGCACTGTTCACCTTTTTGATGATGGATTACTTCAATCTCTCCGCTAACTTGATGAGTCTTGGAGGCCTCGTTATCGCTATCGGCATGTTGGTGGACTCTTCCGTGGTCGTGGTTGAAAACATGGTGAATTTAATCGCCACTAAACAGCGTTTACCGCGTTTGCACTTGATCTTTCGCGCCACCAAAGACGTCGCCATTCCGGTAGTCTCGGGCACGGTTATCGTCATCATAGTGTTCTCGCCACTGCTCACCCTCAGTGGTTTAGAAGGCAAACTCTTTACCCCAGTCGCCATCACCATAGTGTTTGCCATGCTGTCGGCGCTGGTGTTATCGCTGACCGTGATCCCCGTGATTGCCTCATACCTCGTTAACGAAAAGGCCGCGAAAGAACCTAAGGCCATCGAAAAGCTCAAGCATCTTTACCTTGGAAGCCTAAAAGCCTGCTTTGGTTGGCAAAAACCTTTTATGCTCACCGCCTTTAGCTTGCTGATCGTCAGTCTGGGCCTATTTAGTCTGGTGGGGAAAACCTTTATGCCGACCTTAGATGAGGGCGACATCATTCTCCAGTTAGAGAAATCCCCTTCGATTTCCCTCGACGCCTCCATCGCTATCGATAAACAGATCCAGCAAACACTGCTAAGCCAAATCCCCGAAATCAAACAGATGGTGGCGCGCACTGGTGCCGATGAGATTGGTTTAGATCCCATGGGACTGAACGAAACCGATGTGTTTTTAGAGCTGGCGCCCCGCAGCGAATGGCGTTTTGCCACTAAAGAGCAGCTTATCGATGCCATCCGCACTGTGCTGCTTAAATATCCCGGCGTGAACTTTAACTTTACGCAACCGATACAGATGCGCGTCTCCGAAATGCTCACAGGCAGTATTGGGGATGTCGCGATTAAAGTATTCGGTAATGATATCGAGACCTTAGGAAAACTCACCGGCGAAATAGAACAACTGGTCACTGCAACTCAGGGCAGTGTCGACGTTAAGATGGCGATGATTGAAGGTAGCCCCTTTATCAATCTCACCTTAGATAACGAGCTCGCCCGTGGGTTTGGGATGAGCACTATGGAATTTGCCCGTTACCTCAAGAGCCAACTCGAAGGCGTGGTCGTCACCGAGGTGCTGCAAGGGAAGAAGCGTACGCCTGTGCTTATCGCCAATAATCAGGCGCAGATCAGCAATATCAACGAACTGCAAAATCAGCTATTGGTAATGCCAGATCATTCCCTGAAACGCCTAAGTGACGTGGCGGTATTGAGTTATAAACAGGGCCCAATCCTGATCGAGCGGGAACAGGGAAATCGCTTTTCGGTAATCACCACCAACGTTCAAGGGCGGGATATTGTGGGCTTTGTGGAAGAGCTTAACAGCAAAATCGCCAAGGAAATCAAACTACCAAGCGGCTATAGCGTCAGCTTCGGTGGCGAGTTTGAAAACCAGCAGCGCGCCACCAGCAATTTGTTGCTGGTGATCCCAATAGCTATCGCACTGATCACTTTGATTTTATTCACCACCTTCGGCTCGCTAGCAAAATCGGGATTAATCCTCGCTAACGTCCCGTTCGCTATGATGGGCGGTATCGTCAGCTTGTATCTCTCGGGGGAGTACCTCTCGGTGCCCGCTTCAGTAGGTTTTATCGCCCTGCTAGGTGTCGCGGTGCTTAACGGCGTAGTGATGGTCAGTTATTACGAACAAACCAAATACTTATTTGGCAGCCTCAGGGAGCGAGTCGAACAGGGTGCCGCGCGGCGACTCAGACCCATTCTGATGACGGCCACCACCGCCATGTTTGGTTTGATCCCCTTAGTGTTCGCCTCGGGCCCTGGTGCTGAAATCCAAAAACCCTTGGCCATTGTGGTGATCGGTGGCTTGCTCACATCGACCATTACGACCCTGTATTTACTGCCCATGTTGTATTTTTGGCTGGAGAAACGCCGATGAGCACCGAACAACTGCTAGTCCTGATCGCCCAAAACGATATCAAGGACGATATAGTCGACACTCTGATTGAGTTGGAGTTTTTATCCGGCTTTAGCTTGGGCAATATTTGCGGATTTAGCCGAGAGCACAGCCATTTCAATATCAAGGAACAGGTGGAAGGTTATCGGGAGTTTTGTAAGTTTGAGATTATGCACCCTGCAAGCCAGCAAAGCGCCCTGCTTGAAGCACTAGCAAAGGTCTGTAAACACAACCGTTGCCGTTATTGGATTATGCCCATCTATCAAAACGGCACGCTTTCCTAACAATAAAGGGCATACAGAACCGGCTGTATGCCCTTTGATTGACTACAGAATCGGGGTTGGACGACGCACTAAGTAACCACTGACGATGGAGAGGATGCAATAGGCGGTAAAGAAGTAAAATCCGCTCTCAAACTCCGCCTTGGTCTTTAGCATTTCACCCATGCCACCAGAGGCATTACCCGCCAAAAAGGTAATGATCAGAGCCACCACAAACACATCGGCCATCGACCATTTCGCCAGCGCAGACACTAGATGATGAATACGCCACTGCAGCGCAATCGAACTCACGGTTTGTTGTACCAACATTAGACTGAGTTTTACCGCAGGGATAATGATACTAAACAGCATCACCAGTCCTGCAACTAAGCCATTGCCAGTATTATATAATTCGGTGACTGTGCTCCAAATACTGCGGGTTTGCTGCAATACTTGGACCTCACCTTTAAGGTTATTTAGCCCCAGCAGGCCACTAACCATATTCAACATGCCGCGAGCACTGTCGCGCCCCGAGTCTTCATCGAAACTTTGGGCAACCTGCTCAATCCCCTGTTCGGCTAATTTGGACTTATTTATGCTGCCGTTAAGGCTCAAAATGGGCTGAGTTACGCCGGGAATTAACAACGCCAAAGACAGCAGAATAACGAGAATGGGAAGGAGGGATTGACGAACACTGTTCATAACTGAGCCCAAAGCAAACTTTCACCCAGTGTAAGGCTTTTGGCGCAGCGGGGGCAATGAATGGCACTTAAGATCTTGGTAGATATCAAGTGCAACTTGGGCAATCAATAAAAGGGTGATGGATCTATATCTAAGGAGCTTGGCGATACGCCTCGCTCAATGTGAAGGTCTGATTTAAGAAGGTCTACCATGGCGACTTCAGTGTAACGCTTTGCTTTTAGAGAATAAAAACACTTCACAATTGGATGTAATGCATCTCTATCCTTGGAGGTCCAAACAATACCAACTCGACCATCGGACAATTCGACTAAAGAGCCTACAGGATATACACCGATACAACGAATAAACTCATAAACCAGCTCTTGATCTAAGTGAAATGGCGTCAAGCTCAGTAAGATCTTAAAGGCGGCCGCAGGACTCATGGCCTCTTTGTAGCAACGCGTCGCGGTTAAGGCATCAAATATATCGACAATACAACTCATCCGACCGTGGCGAGGTATCTCATCTCCCTTTAATCCCCTTGGATAGCCCCGCCCATCTAATTTTTCATGGTGCATTAGGCAGATATCTTTGCTTATCTGCGACAAACCTTTGGTTTCATTCATTATTTCAAGTGCATATACTTGATGCAACTTCATATGCTCGAATTCTTCAGGCGTGAGCTTGCCCGGTTTATGCAGGACTTTATTGTCGACCTTAATCTTGCCAATATCATGCAAAATGCCGCCCACCGCCATTTCTCTTAACATAGCGCGGTCGAGTTTAAGGTATTTACCGAAAGTAACGAGCAGGAAGGCGACATTCACTGAGTGCTCTAACAGATAAGCATCTTTAGTGCGCAGTGCTGACATACACTTTAGGGCGTCTTCATCCAACAACACTGACTCAATCATGCTGTCAGCAAGTGCTTCAAAAGGAGCGACTTCAATCGCTTTACCCTCGAATGTTTCTGAGAGTACTTTGCGAATGAGATCCTTCGCTTCGGTCAAAATGACCTTCGCCTGCGCTTGTTGCTTCTCACGGGTCAGTAGGGATTTTTTAACTTCTGATAGGCTATCGTTGCTGGCTTTACGTTTAAAACCACAATGTTCAGCCGAACGCTCCGTATCGACCCAAACATATTTGATGCCACTCTTTGATAATTTTAGAATCGAGTCCTTGTGCTTGATTTGTCCAGCATTTGCAATTGCCAACCGGCCCTGATCATTTCTGTCAATTGCTGTGACAAACATTCCCAACGTCAATTTCGACACTGGCAATTTGATTAGGTCAACCGATTCTGCCGACTCACTCATACTAGCAACCCCAAGGCATAGAGAATATTACTGCTATCGACTACGTAACATGCCGCACTATTGGGCGCACGATGCCGTTGTTTACTTCCTGGAAGTATAGGACAGTATAACGCGCATTCTATGCTGAGGAAGATAAAAGCACCATATGCTTTGATGATTAGCATCAAAGAACAAGACAAAAACCTAGTAGAATCCTATGCCATTACTAAAGAGCGAGCTAATCGTCTAATAATATAGCATTTTTTAATATTACACATTCGAAGCTTGCCACCATCCAACGGCGATATTGGCAGTTATAGCAGGAATGAAGATCATCATCTATCTGCTCATCTTCATCATCTGGAGCAAAATGAGTGCACAACCGCGCCGCCCGCCTTGCTTCTGAATATTGCTGTAAACCCGCCCGAAAAATCCAACGTTCAGTCTCATATTCAAACAGCTTGAGTAACTTTTGATCCATTCCCACCTCAATAGTCCTGCAAGGCTTGCTTGCCAGCATTACGCCACAGCTCACCATCCTTCGCGACTAATAAAACAAATTGATGTTCAAGATAGACAGCTTTTACTTTGCCTTTGAGTTGGACTTTTTCGTCTGCGGCCAAGCGGTATTTATCGGTACTCATCACCGCATCCAAGCCGGTTTGTTCAAGGATATCCGCCACAGGTAGCTCAAGGGAAACCTCTTCAAGTTGACCGAGTTTGATTTGGCCCTTCACTCGCCCATCATTGCCCATTAACCGCAATCCAAGCCCAGCCAAAGCACCAATCACACCTTGACCAGTACCACCGTGTTCAGTCAGATGAATCTGTAACTGCTCAGCAAGCTGATAGGCGGCCGCTTTGGCAATGACTTCACACTTGGCTCTGAGCCCAAAGTCTATCAGCGCGTTCACATCATAGTCGGAATCGACATCCAAAATTGCAATCCCAGGATCTGCCTTAGGTGCAGATTCAGCCACCAGATGCGCGACCGCCAGACGATAGATCTCGGCCTGTGATAACGGCGACTGCAACGCAAAACACATGGCGCTATTGTGAGAGGTGTAAGGAATATCAGGATGCACAAATAATTGGTGCCGCGTCACAAAGGAAGCCTTGCCACCCGAGTTTTGCGCGAGCAAATGTGCAATTTCCTCAGCTATCTCGCCTGTGCCTTTAGTGCCAATGTCGTCGGTATCATCGATACAAATAAGCCAATTTTTCATCGGTATTCCTAGCAGTTAAAACTTGTCACGGTGGAGGAGGTCATGGGCCTTAAGCCTATGCAGCACGGGAGGCACCAGCAGGGCACCTAAGGTGGCAAAAAATCCACCCTTAAGCACACTAGCACCCCATTGGATCAGTACAACATCGAGCGCCATGCCCGCCAGCGCATTGGTCAGAGCCACTTTGACCGCCCAGGCCATACAGCCAACAATGCCTAAAATCACGCAGCGCCAGTGCAGGCTTAAGGTGAGAGGTAGCAACAAGGCCACCAGATCCATCGCAATAGCAGGTAAGATAAACTTCAATAAAATCATTGGGCCGCCCTTACCAACACCGAGCGCCATCGCGACTAGCCCTGCAACACCACCACAGGCAATCATGCTACCAAAACGCCCAAGTACGCCGTAGCAAATCAAATAGAAGAAACTCATCAAAAACATGCTATGGCCAGAAATCCCGAGCTTAAGCCTTAACATACTCGTCAATGCCACCAGCAAAGTGGCGCAAAAACCAATAAACAGCGAGTCCTGCAAACTCAGAGGAAGTTTTTTCTTCATTTTTTGTCTCTCGGTGAGTGCCAATGGGTGACACGCGTACTCTTGCCAAAGTGACGACTCTGGGCCGCAACCGCCATCTGGCGAGATAATTTAAGTAATTGGATTAATACAGGAAACAGCACGCAATACACTAGCTCAGGCCAATTTTTAGGATTTCGCAGCGCCTTAGGGGTAATACGCGCGCCTCGCAGACATTGGATCTGGTAAATCTCGCGCACTTCGTCCGCCATATAGGGCAGCAAACTCAAAGATGCGGCCACCACAAAGGCCCATTTGCTCGGCAAAAATGCACTTAATACTTCACCAATGCGCTCGGGCGCCGCCGTGATACACAACCACCAGCCGGGGATAGTCGCTAAAATAATGCGTCCCACCACCACGGCGCCTTGGGCGAGGTGATCAACGCCATAGAGCAATAAATAAAGACTTAAAGTAATCGTCAGTTGAATCACACCGAGTTTAACCACGCCCATAATACTGCCCCGGCGCGCTAAGCCATGGAGCACTAGCAAGCCATTCACGGCCGCCAGCGGCAGCAATAAATCGGCGGGCAATACAAAAGCGCAGGCGGAAAGTACGCAGACGAAAAACAGCGACAGCGCGCATAGCGTAGTTTCTTGCTTCTCGCGACTCCAACGCCGGCGGGCACGTAGTCGCCATCGACGACAACTAACCCACATAGCGCTCCTCCATCAGAGTGTCTTCCGTCAACAACCCATTGTGTAAACTGAGTTGCCGAGACACGGCACTATGCACGACTACTCTGTGACTACTCATTAAAATGGCGCAACCTTGCGCACTGAGGCGCCTGAGCAGATACCATACTTTGCGATAGTACTCTTTATCCATGCCCGCGAGTGGATCATCGAGTAGCAACACCTTAGGTTGCAAGCAGGCTAATGATGCCAAGGCAATTAGATGCTGTTGACCGTAGGACAACTTATGAGGCGACTGTTCGGCCAGCGCACTCAATTCGAGATCGAGCAGCATTTGCTCGGCACGCTCTTTAGGCAGTTCGAAACGATTCAAACTAAACTGCATCTCGGCCAGCACGCTGGTTTCAAACAGTTGTCGACTCGGCCTTTGCAGCAATAACCCTAACTCGGCGCCGTACACACCGAGTTTAGGTTTACGGCCTAGCACCTTGAGTGGCAAACGCTGCTTTAAGTGCAGCATGCCCGCGATGGATTTTAAGAGGCTAGTTTTACCCGCACCATTATCCCCCACTAAGGTCACTATCTCGCCGGCGTGCAATTCAAACCCTTGTGGACAGCTAAACAAGGGCTGACAACCATCGAAGCAGAAATCAAACGCCTCGGCGCTCACCTGTACTTTGCCTAAGTGATGTGTACTTCCCCAAGCTCTCACTGGCGCTTCCTGCACGGTGGCATCGCTGACGGTATATATCCCCTCGGATAAACGGCCTGCCTCTAATTGCCAATAATGCTGGATAATCTCGGCAAAGGCCGCCGCATTATGTTCCACTAACACCAATGCCATGCCTTCGGCAATTAGATTACGTAATACCGCTAACAGCTCACTCACGCCATGGTCATCGAGCTGCGCCCATGGCTCATCGAGCAAGAGTAAATGCGGCTCACACACCAACTGTGCGGCAATCATCAAACGGTATTTTTGACCGAGGGAAAGGGTGCTGACTGAGGTGTCGAGCCGTAAAAACAGCCCGACGCGTCGCAGCGCTAACTGCACTTTAGGTAACATATTCTCGGCGGGGATGCCGAGATTCTCTAAGGCGAAGGCGACTTCGGCCCCAACAGTCTGCCGCAGTAACTGAGTTTGCGGATCCTGCATCACTAAGCCAGTAACCAACTCTGGGTGACGCCAAATATCGCCCTCATGCGGGCGATTCTGTACGCCCGCCAGTAGATTTAATAGACTCGATTTACCCGAGCCCGTGGGCCCACTCACACAATGGCATTGGCCTGCGCCAATCGAGAGATTAAGCTCCTGTAAAACCGGGGCTAGCTGGCTGCCATAGTTAAAGCTGACACCGTCGAGCTCGAGTAATTTCATCTTAAATCTGCCAGTTCACACCCACGAAGAACTGACGACCAGCCTGAGGCAGGGCTTCACTCTGGTAGTAGTTCTCATCCAATAGGTTAGTGGCACGCAGATACACGTCTAACTTATCGGTGATCAGCGGCTGCACTAAGTTGATATCCACTAAGGTGTAATTATCCAGCGATTGCTGTTGATATTGGTTTTGTCCGTTTACCTTCACCTGAGTCGCATAAACCTGATCGAGGATACGTTCCACATTGAGGTGGACTTGTGTCTCGAATGGGAATTCGTAGCTCATTTGCCAGCGCAGTTGGTGACGAGGACGGTATTGCAGCGCATCTAAGGTATCGTCGCCTTCCATTTCTTTCGAGTCTAGGAAGCTGTAAGAGAAGCTCAGATCCAAATGTTCAATCACATGGTTATTAATTTGAAAATCAATCCCTTTGAACTCATAGCGCCCCATATTTTGGTAGAAACCCGCAGTATCTTTGGCAATGTAGTTCTTCGCATCCGTGTAATAACCGTAGAGCGAGAAGTCGGTGCTGGCGGGTAAGTTTTGCTCTAAACCCAACTCAACATGCTTAGACTCTTCTGCTTCTAAATCACGGTTACCCGATGATTGCGAGTACAAGTTCACCATGGAAGGGAAACGGACTTTACGTGCCACACTTAGGCTTAAACGTGAATCGGGTACCACTTGCCAGTAGCTTGACGCCATTGCCGAGTAGTTATCATCCGTGCCATCAGAGGCATCGAGTGAATGGAAAGCTCCACCTAAGGTAACGCCGTAGTTGTGCTCAGATTGATACTGATATTCGGCCGCCGCAGTATATAACCATGCAGAATCATTTAGGTTTTCAGCGCCGCCAGAACCGCCACCGCTACCATTGCCACCGCCGGAACCTGTTCCACCGCCGGAACCTGTTCCGCCGCCACTACCAGTGCCACCGCCAGAACCTGTTCCGCCACCACTACCAGTGCCACCGCCAGAGCCTGTTCCGCCGCCGCTGCCAGTACCACCGCCGGAACCTGTTCCGCCGCCGCTGCCAGTGCCACCGCCAGAACCTGTTCCGCCACCGCTACCAGAGCCGCTGCCGGAACCTGAACCAGTGCCCGAGTTATTCCCCGTACCACTACCAGTATTGCTGGAGTATGTGTCCACTACAGACTTCCAGCTCTGCTCTTCAGCAATCACAGAAGTGGTTAACAGCCCGGCCTTATGAAAATCAGTGATCAGCTGTAAATTGACCCCTTGAACCACGGAGCGACCGTCTTGAGTTTGCGTTAATGCCAAATAAGTTTCATCGGCATAAGCGGCTTCTAAGGTATCGCTTTGATTGTGATAGCCAAAACCACGCAGGGTAAAAGTATCGTCGAACTGATGGGCTAAGCCGAGCTGGAAGGTATGTGAATCGTAATCGTCGGTGCGCTCATACTTAAGTTTGCCACTGCCAGTTCCATCACGGGCAGGTTTGCCCCATTCGCCATTACGCAGTGCCGCGTTGGCAATCAGTTGGGTCTTATCCGATAACCAGTAACTACCTTGGGCATAAACGTTGGTGACTTCTTTATCTGAGTTGGCACGCAGTTCACCGTCTTGATATTTGGTCGGCTCGAAATCGTTCGACATCGGGAAACCATCGGTCTGTTGACGGCTAACACTCACTAATCCCTGCCAATCATCACCCGAACCTGCGGCGCTGATGTCGCCATTAAAGGTATTGTCTTTACCCGCTTCTACACGTCCAGACAAGGCGGGCGCAGTGCTGCCTTGCTTAGTAATAATATTGATCACCCCGCCGGCACCGCTTGGGCCGTACAGCACTGAAGTCGGGCCGACCGACACTTCAACCGAGGCAATTTGGCTGGTTGGGATCACGCTTGGGTCGAACTGCCCATCGTCGGCACTGCTCATGGGCACGCCGTTTACCAACAGAGTGACATGGCGGGTCTTAAAACCACGGATATCGACCCTAGGGGTGCCATCACCACCCACACGGATATAAACCCCGGGCACATTCTTCAGCACTTGGTCTAATGTCTGCGCACCCAAAGCACGGATTTCGGCCTCATTGATGCTCCAATGAGTGGTCGCCAATTGCTCCGCATCGGCGCCGTCGCCATGGACTACAATCACTTCATTCACATTTAGCAGGGGATCGCGGGCGATTTCATCGGCGTGAGCCGTTAAACTGAGCCCAATCGCTAACGCTAAGGACGACACTCTAAAAATCGTTTGTCTGGTAATCATATTATTGTTGTCATAGAGGAAATTTAAGATGTGCTCCCTATTGTGGTCTTAGATAATTCCGTCTCAACCAAAAAAAAATTAAAAACCAACCCAGATCGACTAATTACGGCAAATGGAACACGCCTTTAGTCACAAAGAGACAAAATGTCCAACACTGCCAACGGTATCGACAAAAAGACCCATCTTGGTCACATTTTTTTGCGTCTTAAAATGAGACTATGGTAAAAGTCACACACTCATGGCTTGCTTCTTGACACTGACGGCCTCGGCCTTTAATTTGAGCGAAAGATTCTTATTTACACGCTCTAATCAACTTGGTGTAAATGACTTTAAAAAGAATGCATTAACCTAGTTCATATTCACCGCTGAGAACCGGAACTTCAGCCACTACCTTCATTCCGTTATCTTTGGAGTTTTACTTGCCTGCTCATGCCCTGTCTGAAGACCTTAAGTCTCTCATCGACAAACTCATTCAAATGAAACAGGTTCCAGCGTCGGAGCCGATAGTGCAGCTATCTTTAACGACTGTCTCTATTCCTTTGATTTCATGGTTGGCATCACAAACTCAGTATCCACGCATCTACTGGCATGGGCGTGACAAAATTGAAGAAGTTGCAGCCATAGGTGCTTGTAAAGACATAAAATTTGAAACTGGCGTCCAGGATAACGAGCTGGCCAGTGTTTACGAACGGCAACGTGTTTTATCTAGCAATCCAGACATTCGATACTATGGCGGTGTAGCCTTTGACCGCAGCATTGAATCTTGGCCTGAGTTTGGTAATAGCCGATTTGTACTACCCAGAATCGAGTTTAGACGCAGTGCGGATCAGTTTAGTTTGCGGGTAAATCTTAATTTTGCCGATAACAATCCTATCGATGAGATCGACCTTGCGATTGCCGCTATTGAAGCGGTTATGCCAGCACGCCCCTTGGCGCCACCCAATAAACTCACCCTAGTGAGCCGCCAAGATATTCCGGACTTTCCTCGTTGGAAAACCTTAGTCGAACAAGTCGTTGAGCCTGAATTTAATCAAGATACGCCCAAGGTCGTTCTCTCACGTTTGACAGAGCTTAAGGTTAACGAGCAAGTTGATCCTTGGATGGTATTAGCCTGCTGGCAAGGCCGTAACCCCAATAGCTTTCAATTTGGATTCCAATTTAGCCCTGAGCGTACTTATATCTCCTGCTCCCCAGAGCGCTTATTTCGTCGTCGTCGGCAACAATTGTTTACCGAAGCATTAGCGGGCACGACAGTTCGCGGATTAAATAAAGAAGAAGATGTGGCGCTAGCCAATGCGCTGCTGGAAGACAATAAAAATAGTGTTGAAAATCAGCTTGTTCGCCGTCACATAGTCAATATGCTCACGCCTTTGAGTCAGTATGTCGGTGCAGAAGAAGCGGCCACAATCTTTAAGTTAAATCATATTCAGCATCTGCACCGCGCTATTCGTGCCGAGTTAAAGCCCGGCGTGAACGATTTTCAGCTGTTACAAGCACTGCATCCTACACCCGCGGTGGGAGGCCTCCCTAGAGAATCTGCAATGAAGTTCATTCGCCAGCGGGAAGGCTATATGCGAGGCTGGTACGCTGGTGCTTGCGGATATTTTAATCAAGATGAGAGTGAGTTTTCAGTCGCCATCCGCAGTGCATTGATTGAGCCAGGTAAAATTAATCTGTTTGCGGGTGCAGGCATTATTGCAGGTTCAGATCCCGAGGCTGAGTGGCAAGAGCTAGAGAATAAACTTGCAACGATAATGTCGATTCTGATTGAACTATAAACATTTAACACTGATACCAAAACATTAAAAACCCTTTGCTTTGGTCTCGATGTAAAGCCTATCCTGCTCACCGGAGTCAATGATTTTTTTATGTTCAATATCAAAATGTTGCTTTAGCATTTGTCCTTTTTCGGTATTGGCAAAGGCAAAAAAAGTTTCTGCATTTAACACTCCTTGGATAATCACAAACGTTTGTGGCGCCCTCAGTTCAGGAATGAGCGCCTCCATATTCTTTTTGTAATCCAGTACGGCATCGATTCGTCCAGCATTTACACTATTGAGCATACTCAGCATGTCGCTACTTTCTTCGTAAAACATCGGTATGGAGGTCAGCATATTGTAACGATAGGCCAGCATGGCTTGGACTCGCTTATGGGATAAACTCTCCATCCCAGCCCAAGTTGCTGCAATTTGAGGCGTTACTGCGGCATCAATTGAATCAAGCTCAACGGCATTTTCACTCAGTAGGCTATTTTTCACATCGCCTTTGTACACGCTGAGAACCATATCAACCCGCCCGCTTTCAATCAGATATAAGGTACGAGCAAAAGGCATAAACTGCACATCGACCTGCCATTCCGGTGATGGAAAGACACGCCTGAGGAGATCAAAGTAGTAACCCGTCTCATCAGGATTAGCAAAACCTTCCCAAGAGGCTGTGACAAGATGCACCACGACCGGCTTATTGGGAGTCGCGAAAGCACAGAAACTCAATAAGCTAACACACAAGGCGGCAAGAAATAATCTCATCGGTTTCTCCTAACATTTCTTAGAAAGTGTAGGACAATTTCGATCCCTATGCCTTAGGTTTGCGCAGTATTCGCGGCTAAATTGCTTGAAATATAAACCGTAAGCTTGCATCTTCAAACATGGTCACTATAATGGCGGCCCGATTTCAGCACGCTGGAACGGGATAAAATAACAGCAGACGATTTAGCGGGTTCCCTCACCCCGCCCTACACAACTAAAAAGGCCACATATGTTAATGTTAACCCCTGCGCAGCTTCGCCGCGCACTCCTGCTATTAGTGGGATTTCACATACTGATTATTTGCCTAAGCAACTACTTGGTACAACTGCCGTTTCAATTGTTTGGTTATCACACCACTTGGGGCGCGTTTAGTTTTCCTTTTGTTTACCTTGCAACCGATCTAACGGTGCGCATTTTTGGACAAACACCCGCTCGAAGCATCATCCTCAAGGCCATGGTGCCCGCACTGATGATTTCCTATGTTATGGGAGTCGTATTCCATCAGGGTAGCTTCCAAGGGATGGACTCCTTAAGCCAATGGAACACCTTTGTGTTTCGTATTGCGTTTGCCAGCTTTGCGGCTTATTTGATTGGTCAGCTGATGGATATCACTGTATTCGCCCGTCTGCGCCAGAGCCGTTCATGGTGGGTCGCGCCTGCTGCATCGACTATTGTTGGTAATTTAGTCGATACCTTAGTGTTCTTCAGCATCGCTTTTTATGCTTCAACAGACAGCTTTATGGCCGCCAACTGGCCTGAAATTGCCACTGTCGATTACAGCTTTAAATTGCTTGTTAGCCTAGGGCTATTCTTACCCGCCTACGGTGTGCTGCTGAAAGTGTTACAAGACAAGATATTGCAAACCAGCCCACAAAAATCATTTTCCTGATTAACCCAACTGGCCAGACCTGTTATAATTTGAACAGTTTTTATTCGGCCCCAATGCGTTTGATACGCTATTGGGGCTGATTTTTGTGAGAGAAAATTATGTATTCAATTGAAATCAAAGCAATCACAGCTCTGACTCCCGAGTTAGCCATACAACTCATCGAACTAAGTAAGCAAATTCCTGAGCTCGACCGTCCCTTGACGCCTGACACCTTAACGACACGGCTTTCAGGCAAGACTTGCTTGATTCTCCTAGCCTATGTGGAAGGCGAACTGGCGGGGTTCAAGCTGGGATATGAACAGGAAAAAGGGATTTTTTACAGTTGGTTAGGTGGCGTTGCGACAGACTTTAGACGTTTAGGATTAGCACAAAGCCTACTGGAATACCAAGAGAAATGGGCCAGCCTCCAAGGCTATAACCATATTCAGGTTAAAACCATGAATCGCTTCCCTGCAATGCTCAATCTATTGATTAGAAACCAATATTTAATTACCGAGCTAAATGCCGATCCCCAGAGTTTGATCAACCATAAATTGCATTTAAGCAAGTCTATTGCGGCGGCGTAAACATACCATAGATAAAAATATACATTTTTTGCAATAAATAGCTTGCAAACACAATTGAGAATGATTATCGTTAACTTGCGTTCCAAAACTCATCTTTAACACCGATGACTGGTAATCTGACGTTGTTAAAGTGCTCCTGAGTTTGCAAGCACGACATTGCTCACACACTCTTTTGTGGCCGGATTCATCATCCGGCTTTTTTTTGCTTGTTATTCAATAAATAAAGCTCTTCTAACCTTATACTTAACTCGCGCAGAATTTTAGATTTCAGCATTATGTCCAGAAAAATGTAAGCCATCGTAAAGGTTGTTTTGTTGATCTTCCTTAGCCTCGTGATACAAGCCAATGGTGAAGATTGAGCCTTTACCTAATACAGAGCTCACCTCTATGGTGCCACCGATGCGCTTAATAATACCGTAGCTGAGCGACAGCCCAAGGCCTGTGCCATCTTTACGCGTGGTATAGAAAGGATCAAAAATCCGCCCCAATTGCTCAGGCTCAATCCCAGACCCTTCGTCTTCAACCTCGATTTTGACGCCAATCGGCATATCTTGCTGCACCCAATCATAAGTGCGAACCCAAATGCGTCCCTTACCATCCATCGCATGGGCTGCGTTCACCACAAGGTTAATCAGTACTTGCAGTAACTGCGGGCGATTGACCTGAACAGGGCAACTGGCGTTCAGTTCCGTTATCAGCACAACTTCTTGCTTTTGAATTGAATGCCGCACTAACACCAGCATTTCCTCAATGATCGGCGTGATAGGATGCATCTCTAAGGGAGCGTTAAACTCTCCCGGGCGACTATATTGCAGTAGGCTACGGATAATAGTGCTTATACGACCAACCTGCTGAATAACTAGATCAATTTCTTCTTTTACGACGTCGGCATTATCACCCAGCTCATAGCGCAGTAACTCCATATTGCCGAGGATAACAGCGGTCGGATTATTGATTTCGTGTGCAATACCAGCGGTTAACTCTCCTAGAGCGGTCAACTTTTCATTGGTCACTAACTGCTGGCGTGTCTCATTGAGTAGAGCGACGTTACGCTGTAGCTCTAAGGTCTTATCTTGCAGGCTACGAGTACGCTCTTCTACCTTCATTTCGAGCTGTTCGGCAGCGGCCTGAATTTGCGCGTTGCGCCGCTGCAATAGGTCGAGCATACGGTCGAACTGCTCGGCAAGATTCGACAACTCGTTATCCCTATCTAACCCCAAGGCACCAATACGCACATTGCGCCCAGACTGCACGGCTTGCACCACATGGTGAATCCGCTCAATCGGTTGCAATAAACTGTAGGCACCGCGGTAAACCAGCAATCCAGAAATAAGCAGCACTAACATCAGAATGGTACCTAACTCAATGATATTAAGCAGGTAGTTATGAATAAAAGGTGACTCCGAAAAACCGGTGTAGATCATCCCAATTCGCTGTCCACGGACATCTTCTAACGGCGCATAGGCAGAAATAAACCAATCATTGTACACAAACGCCCTATCGACCCATAACTCTCCGTGATTTAACACTTTTTCTCGCACTTCCTCCGAGACCAAACTCCCCAGTGCACGCCCTTGGGATTCATTCGGCTGTGGAAAAAAATGCAAAGGAACGTTAGTCGATACCCGAATATTATCGAGAAAAATCGTCACAGTACCAATTGAACGTTCAGGCAAGGTGCCCTTGTCGTAGACAAGATCGCGGATATGATCAACGATGCGGGTGTCGCGGTTAAATAACACCCCGCCGTCGAGATACCATGCCACTTTGCCTTCAGTATCGGGGATCGGCAACAAGCTACGGCTGAGCAAACCACGGTCCTCTACTTGCTTATTGGGACTTTGTGCCCGCAAGGTCGCTAACAGTGGAATACTCGCTCTTTGCGCTAAATCAGGGTCAATCCGCGCCAAACGTTCACGAGATAACACCATCAGTCCCGAATAAGGCAACATTCCACCCATTTTCGGTAAAATCTGTCGTAAGTCAGGATCAGCCGCCGCTTCAGCGACACTGACCAGCCGCAAAAAGTCTAAATCGAGTTGCTGCTTTTGCTCATCTAGAAAACTATCTATGCTCGTCCTATGATCTAATGCACCACTGAGGATCGGCCTAAAATCATTCTGGAATGTCCATGAGGTCATCACTCTTTCTAGCTGTTTTTCTTGGCGAACTTGCACCTGTTGCAGGGTATTTTCAGCCACAGCCAAATCGGCTTTGACCTTCATAAACAGTTGCTTGCCTGTGTAGCTGATATTCCAGTAAATCGTGATAAACACTAAACTCACCAAAGTGAGCAAAATCGGCAGCAATGTGAGGATCAAAATGCGATAACGCACTTTAGCCTGCATTTGCTGCCAACTAACTCCAAAAAAGTGAGTAAAAAAAGACACTTAAAACTCCTGCTCGTCGCTAACGTCAAACCACTCTTTATATTTGCGATCTAAGGTCTTGCGGGAAACCCCTAAGTCCCGAGCAGCCGCAGATTTATTGCCAGAATGCAGATCGACCACACTCGTCACATGGTGTTTTTCCACATCTTTTAATGGCCAATCTAAAGGATAACCCTGCAAAGCCGAAGACTCGGTTTTAACCTGCTGCTTCCAGTACTCCGCTGGCGGCTTGCCGAGCAGAATACAGCGCTCAATCATATTACGCAGTTCGCGGATATTACCCGGCCATTCATGTTGTTGCAGCTTTACCATGTCTTCATGACTCCACACCACTTCACGCACGCCTAATTCAGCAGCCAATTGGCGGGTAAAATGGTGGGTCAATTCGACCACATCTTCCGGACGCTCACGCAGCGGAGGAATAAAAATATCCAGCACATTCAGTCGATAATAAAGATCGCGACGGAAGTTCCCCGCTTCGACTTCATCCATCAGAGTGCGGTTAGTTGCCGCAATCACCCGGACATCAATATTGACTTCCTTCTCACTGCCCACCGGGCGAATCGCCTTCTGCTCCAGCACCCTTAACAACGCTGTTTGCATTTTGAGCGGCATCTCGCCAATTTCATCGAGGAAAATCGTACCGCCGGAGGCAAAACTAAATAGGCCTTCACGGTTACCTTTAGCACCAGTAAACGCGCCAGCCGTATGACCAAAGAGTTCACTCTCAAGCAGTTCGGGGGCTATCGAGCCACAGTTAACTGGCACGAAGGGCCCTTGGCGACCGCTGAGTAAATGTAATTGCCGCGCGACTAACTCTTTACCTGTGCCCGATTCGCCTTGAATTAACACCACGGCATTGGTCGGTGCCACGCGCTCAATCACTTGCTTCACCGACTTCATGGCGTCGCTACTCCCTATGATGGTAGAGGAATAGCCGATAGAGACTTCGCGACGCAACATCAAGTTTTCACGGCGCAGCAATCGGCGTTCAATACAACGGTCAACCGCCGACATCATCTGCTCGAGATGGAATGGCTTCATAATGAAATCTGAGGCACCTGCTCGCAGCGCTTTAATCGCCACCTCTAAATCCGCATAGCCGGTCATAAAGATTACATCGGAACGTCGACCTTGCTCGTCTAAGGCTTCGTGCCACTCGATACCCGAGCGACCGGGTAAGCGGATATCGACAATCAGCAAGTCGAAATGGCAGCGACTACGTAACTGCTCAGCATCTTCAATACTGCCCGCCGTTTCAACTAAGGCGAATTTCTTCGAAAGTGCCTTATTCAAAAAGCTACGCATCCCCGGCTCGTCATCGACGATCAGGACTGAAACAGCGGAAGGAAGGGGCTTGAGGTTATTATCTATCTGGCTCATAGTGCTCACTTCTGGACATTTTGACTCAATTGCGACCAATTCTAGCATTGAAACTAGACAAATAGGTCACTATGAACCATAAGAAGCATGCGCTGAGACAATTTGTCTGTAAACTATTTGCTGAGCCTGAGATCGAAGTCACAATTTAGATCAAGCTGTGAAGGTAAAAGCGTGAATATCGGTTTGGCACCCTATTTGCTTTCAACCGAACGCATTACAATTTACGGAACCTCCCACTCAGTAGGCAATTGAGTCGGAACCCTATTTTTCGCCAAGGAGTATCCATGCTAAACGTGAAATCCCATATGAAGTCATTACTGGGCCTGGTTGTTGCAGCCAGCATGCTCACAGTGTTACCCGCTCAATCGGCTGAAGTAATTAAGTTAGCCACCACGACCAGTACTGAAAACTCTGGTCTGTTACAAGAATTACTGCCTAAGTTTGAAAGTGCAACAGGCTATAAAGTACAAGTTATCGCAACGGGTACGGGTAAAGCATTGAAACTAGGCGAGCAAGGCGATGTGGATTTAGTGATGACCCACGCACCAAGTGCTGAAGCAAAATTTGTTGCCGATGGTTTTGGTGTTGAGCCACGTGGCATTATGGAAAACGATTTCGTGGTGTTAGGTCCTAAAAACGACCCAGCAAAACTACGTGAAAGCAAAACTGCTGAAGAAGCCTTCGCTAAAATCGCCAAATCTGGCTTACCTTTCGTCTCTCGTGGTGACAACTCTGGCACCCACATCAAAGAGTTAGAAGTATGGAAAGCAGCAGGCGTGACTCCTGACTTCAAAGGTTACACTTCAGTCGGTCAAGGCATGGGTAAAACCCTGCTGATGGCAAACGAATTACAAGGTTATACGCTGTCTGACCGTGGTACTTTCGTGGCGTACAAAACTAAGCTGGACTTAGGCGTGGATTTCGATGGCGGTAAAACCCTAGCGAACCCATACCAAGTGATTCTGATCAACCCAGCTAAGTACCCAGATCTGAACCACAAAGGCGCTAAAGCCTTCAGTGACTGGCTGATCAGCAAAGAAGGTCAAGCCATGATCAATAACTTCAAAGTTGAAGGCGAGCAACTGTTCAAGGCAACCTATAGCGAATGAGCGAAGGCTGGCTAGCACTGTTACAGCAGGCGTTAAGCCTGCTGTTTTCATTGGACCCCGACGTTTGGTCCATCATCTCTGTCTCGTTTTCGGTTTCTTTCGCGGCGCTGCTCATCACCTTAGTTCCCTCTATGGTGCTCGGTTTTGTGTTGGCGTTTGCCCATTTCCCCGGAAAGTGGTTTGTCACTAACTTAGTGCAAACGCTGCAATCGATCCCTACGGTCGTCATCGGCCTGCTGGTGTATCTGATTTTGACCCGCAATGGCCCGCTTGGGGATTTAAAGTGGTTGTTTACTCAAGAGGGGATGATCCTCGGCCAAATGCTGATTTGCGCCCCAGTGATGATCGCCATGAGTCAAGCAGCATTCACCAGTGTTGATCGCCGGGCATGGGAAACCTCACGCACCTTAGGCGCCTCTTGGTTTAGCGCGGTCTGGACCGTGTGTCGCGAACTGCGTATGCCGTTATTGCTGGCGATTGTCGCGGCCTTTAGCCGTATTCTCACCGAAGTCGGCTGTTCTATGATGGTCGGCGGCAACATCTTAAACGTAACACGTAATATCCCGACGGCTATCGCACTGGAAACCAGTAAAGGCGATTTCGCCCAAGCTATCGCCCTCGGATTAGTGCTGCTAATCTTGGCTTTGATCCTCAACTTTGCCTTAGGCAGTTTACGCGGCAAAGAAACGCCAAGGAGCCATTAACTTATGACCCAAGCCAAACTGATCGCCCGCGACTTGGAAATGTCCTTTGGCCAGCGCTTATTATTCAAAGCCCACAGCCTCGAGTTATGCCAAGGGAACGTGATTTATTTGCAGGGTGACAACGGCTCGGGCAAGTCGACCCTAATGAAGATCCTCGCGGGTTTACAGCCGCCATCTAAGGGCAAGATTGAAGTCAGCGGCTTTAAAAAGGATGCATGGTGGACACGCAACCCATTGCTGGGCAAAGCCGTTTACCTCCACCAGCATCCCTATCTATTCGATGGTACAGTCAATTACAACCTGACCTACGGGCTCCCCTTTGCGGCCTCAAAAACCGAGGCCAAACGCAGAATAGGCCAAGCAATTGAAATGGCCCAACTAGGCTCGCTATTACAAGCTAGAGCCAGCAATTTATCTGGCGGCGAAAGACAACGCCTCGCCATCGCCCGCGCTTGGATATTGCAGCCAAAGTTACTGATGCTCGATGAGCCGACCTCCAATATGGATAAGGACTCCCAAGCCTTAGTGCTGCAAATGATCCAACAGCTCAAACAGCAAGGGACGGGAATGCTATTAAGCAGCCACCAAAACTGTGCGCTCACCGCCATTTGCGAGCAGCAGTGGCACATTGCAGACCAACAGGTGATAACCTCCCATCAGCAAACGCCCACAAACTCCACACAGGGATCTTTATATGTCGTTGCAAATTGATGCGGTTATTCTTGCCGGTGGTATGGCACGCCGTATGGGCGGGGACGATAAAGGCCTCGTCGAGCTAAACGGCAAGGCCATGATAGAACACACTATCGAACGGATAAAACCTCAGGTTAAGGAGATCCTGATCAACGCAAATCGTAACCAAACACGCTATGCTGAGTTCGGTTTTACGGTGTTGAGCGATGAGCATACTGGGTTTCTCGGCCCCTTGGCGGGCATGATCACTGCTATGGGTCACACCCAAGCAGACTATCTGCTCGTGGTGCCCTGCGATTGTCCGCTACTCCCGCGGGATTTAGTCGCCCGCTTATTGGCCGCCATTGAGGCAAACGATGCTGAACTTGCCGTTGCCAGCGATGGTGAGCGTGAGCAGCCCGTGGTGATGTTATTAAAGCCAAGCCTGCGCGAGTCGATGACCGCCTTCCTCGAAGCGGGTGAGCGTAAAATTGATTTTTGGTATGCCAAACATCGCTTTGCCGTAGCGGCCTTTGCCGATCAACCTAATGCCTTTGTCAATGTGAACACGCCAGAACAAAAACAACGACTGGCAGCAGAGATAAACCAAAGCTAAGGCTTCAATTTCCCAGATTAGAGGTGCAAATGAGTACTCCCTTCGTCAATCCGCTATCTATTCCCGTTCTCGGATTTTGTGCCTATAGCGGCACGGGGAAAACCACCCTACTCAAGCAATTGATCCCCGAATTAAATCAGCGCGGCCTGCGTCTGGCAGTGATCAAACATGCTCACCACAATTTCGATGTCGATATTCCAGGTAAAGACAGCTACGAGATGCGAAAAGCTGGCGCACGGCAAATGTTAGTCGCCTCCCATGTGCGTTGGGCGCTGATGACCGAAGATGCCCGCGATGGCGACCCAGAACTTGTCCACCTGCTAAAGCAAATTGAAGCCGACAAGGTTGATATTGTCTTAGTCGAAGGCTTTAAAAAACTCACATTACCAAAAATCGAGCTGCACCGCGCCGCCCACGGCAAGCCGTTTATTTATACTCAAGACGACAATATTCTCGCCATCGCCTGCTGTGATGACACCGAACTGCCGAGCGAGCTCAGAAGACTCGATCTCAACAATGTTGGCCAAATTGCTGACTTTGTTATGGAATATGCCAATAGTTGGCAAGCCCCTAACCCCGCATTACCGATCGCGACTGTCGATGCCTGCACCTTGGGCAGCGATAAAAACCTGAGCGTGAGCCAAGGGTTAGCGCAAATTTTATCCCATGTCACGCCCGTCACTGAGGTGGAAGACATAGGCTTAGACGACTTAGATAACCGCGTGCTTGCCCGCGACAGCATTTCACCCGTGGATGTGCCGCAGCAAACTAATTCCGCGATGGATGGCTACGCCTTTGCCTATCAAGAACCCATGCCTGAGAGTTTCAGCTTAGTCGGTGAAGTCCTCGCCGGACATCAATATTCGGGCACACTCAAGGCGGGTGAAACCGTGCGCATTATGACCGGCGCGCCCGTACCCGCTGGCGCCGACACCGTTCAACCTCGAGAACTGGCCAACGAAACCAATGCCAAGGTCAGTTTCGATGGCCGCATTCAACAGGGCCAACACGTTCGCCTTGCGGGTGAAGACATTGGCCAAGGCCAAGTCGCACTCACACAGGCCACGCGCCTAAGCGCCGCCGAGCAAGGCTTATTAGCCTCCCTAGGCCTTAACCGTGTAACGGTTTATCGCCGTCCAACAGTAGCCGTGTTTTCAACCGGGGATGAAGTCAGCCAACCCGGCGAAGCACTGAATCCAAACTGTATTTATGACTCGAACCGTTACACCATCAAGGCGATGGCAAAACGTTTAGGTTGTGACGTCATTGACTTAGGCATTATCGAAGACTCCGAAAGCGCTCTCGAAGCCACCTTAACCAAAGCCGCGGCGCAGGCCGATGTGGTGATTAGCTCTGGCGGGGTTTCCGTTGGCGATGCCGACTACATCAAGGCCGTGCTGGCACGCCTTGGCAATATCGACTTCTGGCGGATCAATATGCGCCCTGGTCGCCCACTCGCCTTTGGTAAGGTCGGCGATAGCCTATTCTTCGGCTTGCCCGGCAATCCGGTGGCGGTGATGGTGTCGTTCCTGCAATTTGTGCAACCTGCACTGCGTAAACTCGCTGGTGAAACTCACTGGCAGGCGCCATTATTCCCAGCGATTACCGATGAAACCCTGCGTAGCCGCACTGGCCGCACTGAGTTTATCCGCGGAATTTATCGCCTCGGTCATGATGGCCGGCTGCACGTGACCAGCACAGGTAACCAAGGTTCGGGCATGCTCAGCTCTATGGTCAAAGGTAATTGCCTTATCATCATTGGAGATGATGCTGAGGTGGTGAATGCGGGTGAAACCGTGTTTATTCAACCTTTTGCCGATCTTCTATAAGAGCCACTGAGTCCCTATGAGCCAACTTGTAGATGCCTTTGGCCGTCAGGTCGAATATTTACGACTCTCAGTGACAGATCGCTGCGACTTCCGTTGTGTCTACTGCATGACCGAAGATCCCTGCTTCTTGCCCAAGGACCATGTACTGCACCTCGAAGAGTTGGCTTGGATTGCCCAAGCCTTTACTGAACTGGGGGTGACCAAAATTCGCCTCACCGGCGGCGAGCCGCTAGTGCGTAGCGATTGCGATCAACTGGTGCACTTACTTGGCAAGCTCCCAGGGCTCAAAGATTTATCGATGACCACCAACGGTTCTAGGCTCAGTAAGTTTGCCAAACCTATGTTTGATGCGGGTCTTAAGCGTTTAAATATCAGCTTAGATACCCTTAACCCCGAACTATTTACCCAACTGACACGCAACGGCAAATTAGCACGCGTTATCGAAGGCATTGATGCGGCCATTGCCGCAGGTTTTACGCGCATAAAAATCAATGCCGTGATCCTCAAACAGCAAAACGATCATGAAGTCATCGATCTGGTTAACTTTTGCCGCGACCGCAAGCTCGATATCGCCTTTATTGAAGAAATGCCGCTGGGTGAAATGGATGAACGCAAACGCATGCGCCATTGCAGCAGTGATGAAGTTAAGGCCATGATTAGCGAGCATTATCCACTACAACTCTCCAATAAACGCACAGGCGGACCCGCGCGTTACTACAAGATGGTCGATAGTCCAATTCACATCGGCTTTATCTCACCCCATAGCCACAACTTTTGCCACGAATGTAATCGGGTGCGCGTGACCGTAGAGGGGCAGCTATTGCTCTGTCTGGGTAATGAGCACTCCGTTGATTTAAAAAGCATTATAAGAGAGTTCCCCGGCGATATTGAACGACTAAAAACCGCCATTCTCCAAGGCATTAAGCGCAAACCTCAGCAGCATGTATTCGATAATAACGAAGTACAAATTCTGCGTTTTATGAACGCCACCGGCGGTTAACCTCCTCACCTCAGGGCTAGCATCTCAATTTTGCCGTGATACACTCATGGCATTAGTCCTATTTTTTGTGTCCCTTTTCCTATGGCGCTCACTCGTAAACAGTGGAATAACATCATTATTCTTGCCTGCGTGTTTATCATTGGCGTGCTCACGTTTATGGATAAGAAAACCCAAAATGTGCCCAGTGATGCGCAACGGCTATTTGATGATAATGCCCCGCTGGCTCAGTTGCAGTTGGATGGTATTTGGCTGCACAAACAAACTTCAAGCTGGGAATGCGATCCACAAGTACTCAACTGTGAGCAATGGGCAAAGGCTTGGCAAGGCTTAAGGGTCTCGCCCTGGAATGACGCGCCACAACCCACTGGCAAACCTCAGGAGCTGGTGATCCAAATTACTGATATTCGTCAATCACAGCGCTGGATTTATTTCCCCGATGAAGGCGTCCTTAAATCTCCCGCGAGCAACTGGTACTTAGTGCCACCGAGCTTAAGGACGGGTTTACAGCCAATCCTCGATGCGAAACCTGCACGTTAATCTATTGAATAAAAGAAGCCAATCATGCCGGAATTACCAGAAGTCGAAGTCACCCGTCAGGGGATAACCCCTTACTTAGTCGATCAAACCGTGGTTGACCTCGTTGTGCGGAACGCCTCACTGCGTTGGCCCGTTCCCGAACTTGCCAAACAGATCATCGGCCAAACCATACGTCAAGTGCGCCGCCGCGCTAAATATCTGTTAATCGATACCGATGCAGGCACCAGCATAGTGCATTTGGGGATGTCGGGCAGCCTAAGGATCCTGCCCCACGACACGCCAGTGGAGAAGCATGACCATATCGATCTCGTTCTCGCCAATGGCCGCATTCTACGCTTTAACGACCCAAGACGCTTCGGCGCTTGGTTATGGTGCCAGTTGCCAGAGGAAGCCCATCCGCTGCTGGAAAAACTCGGGCCAGAACCTCTGACCGATGTCTTTAACGTCAATCAGTTAGCTGCCGCACTGGCGGGCAAGAAAAAGGCCATCAAACTCTGCCTGATGGATAATCATATTGTGGTGGGTGTGGGAAATATTTACGCCAACGAAGCACTGTTTGCCGCAGGGATACACCCCGAGGCGGAGGCAGGCAAGATAGATATTGAACGCTTAACGGTACTGGTTGCTGAAGTGAAACAAATCCTCGCACACGCCATCAAGCAGGGCGGCACCACGCTTAAGGACTTCACCAATGCCGAGGGTAAACCCGGCTATTTCGCCCAAAAGCTGCATGTTTACGGCCGCGGCGGCGAAACCTGCACTCAGTGCGGCAATCTACTCAGCGAAATCCGCCTTGGTCAACGCAGCACAGTGTTTTGCAGCATCTGCCAGACGCGTTAACCTCACCGATAAAAATGCCTGCTATTGCAGGCATTTTTAGCTTCTTCGATATGGTGTTTGATTACTCTTTTAACCAACGGCCAGGATGATCGGTAAAGTAACGATACTCACGCTCTGGCGCTTGGCACTGAGGCTTAAGTTCCGCAGCGGATAACAAAATCCATTCGTCACGGTGGGCAATCCCCATGCTCTTACCGCCTTTAATATCGAAGCAACTCAGCTCAGCACCGCTAGGCACTAACACATAACGCTGTTTGTTCTCCTGCATCCATTGCCACGCGTTACGCTCCTGCTCTTCTACTGGCGCGAGATAACTAAAATGCGTCACACTCATGGGCGAGAACAGAATAAATTGCTCTTTAAAGTTTACTAACCCAAGCTCGGCATCCTCACCTATCACTTCGGCGGTATGTAGCATCAGGCTTCTGGGGGTGCGCATTTCATCAAGCATAGCGTAACCCCAAGTGCTCACCAGCACCCAGCCCAAGGCTGAAACTAACCCCACTTTCACCAGTGCAAACTGACGACGCGCCAGCCACAGCAAGGCACACCAAAGCACCCCGAGCAAAATAAATAAGTAACCAATGCCAGTGAGATCATCGGTATAATCCGCCAGCGCTTTGACAAGTGCAGGGTGATGGATAAATGCCAGCACGCCGGCCACTAACACGAGTGCGCCCAAGAACCACAGCACACCAGTGACCAGTTTTTCAAACCAAGCTTTGGGTGAAACACCCGTTAATACCGCTGACGCCGCGAGGGCCAGCATAGGTAATGCGGGCAGAATATACACGTTGCGCTTGCCCGGGCTGATACTGAAAAACAGCACCACGAGCCCGACCCAAATCAGCAGAATCGCGATGGTGGGATCGGCTTTTACCTTTTGCACCCACTGTTTCCAATAGGCGACCAACAGCAACGAAATCGGGAACCACATCCAAGGGATCACACTCAGCACGAAGAAGTACCATGGCTTGATATGGTGCCAAGCATTGACGTAACGCTCGCCCGTTTGCTTAAACAAAATGTTATTTTGATAGGCCACCATCTCGGACGTGCCATGGGCTTGAACCGTCATCACCATTGGCACTAACCAACAGGCAATCACGGCCAGCATGGCCAAAGGCCCCGCCAGGCAAAGCCAAGTTAAGCGGCCCTCGAAACGGGTCTTATCTTTGAAGGCGTAAATCCCAATTGGAATGAGCAACAACAAGGGCAAGAAACCAACCCCCTTAGTGATCACCCCAAGTCCCATAAATGCCCAGCCAATAAAATACCAATGCCACTTAGGCCCAAGCATAAAATGTCTGATTAATCCGTAACATCCCACGGTTATCCAACACATCACCATGGCATCTATCTGGGCATTTTTCGCCTGCATCAAAAACTGCGGCACGATGAGGAGCAATAGTGCAGCGTTGCGGCCAACCCGCACATTCCACAATCTGGCACCCAAATCATAGACAAGGAATACCGTCAGCAAGCCACAGAGGGCATTGGGGAGTAAAAAGGAGAGTTTTAACGACCCCGTGAGTTGATAAAACAGGGCAATCGCCCACATAAACACTGGCGGCTTATCGGGATAATATTCCCCGCCTCGGGTAGGGAATAGCCATTGACCCGAGGCCACCATCTCCCGCGCGACCTCAACAAACCGCGGCTCGTCGGCTGGCCAAGGGGAACGAAAACCAATGCCAACCAGCAAGATCAGCAAACTCATCAACAGCAGCGGCCAGAGTACTTGGTAATAATCTTCGCTATTGAAACGACGATTCAATGCATCCATTCCTAATCCCTATTTAGTGTTCCAATTCATCCACCTGCTTACGCAGGCTAGAACGGTAAAGGTAAGCGCCGATAAGACTCGAGATAATAAACAGCCCGATACTGATCCCCAGTTGGTTATGATCAGATAAGCCAATGCCCGCGCCCGCAAAACTGAAAATCAGCATCTGCGGCAAATAACCCAGCACGCTGCCAAACATAAATCCCCCCGCGGGGATATGTGTCGCCCCCGCAAACAGATTCGTCAGCAGATTACTACCCACGGGTAACAGGCGGATCATTAAGACTTTTAACCAAGTCCGCTGAATGATCAGCGCCTCAAACTTTTGCAAACGATTGCCAAAACGTCGTTGCAGACTGCTTCGAATGGTTAATCTCGCGGTATAAAACGCCAGCACACAACCCAGCAATGCCGCTAAGGTGGAAAATAAGCCACCATAAACGCCACCGAGGGCAAAACCAAATACAAAGGCGATCACCTGCCTCGGCCCACCGACAGCGGTAAACAAGGCGCCAACCATCAGCAATACCGCCAGCGCATAGACCCCTTGAGCGGCAATAAAGTGTGCCACCCAATTGCTATCGGTTACATGCTCGAATAACCCTTGCTGGGCCGCAAACATTAACACCAGCAAAATAAAGACGATAAAAATCGCCTTATAGAGTCGCTTCATCTTAATCGTGCCAGCTGGTTTCGCTACGGGCGACCTTAGCGATTTTCGCCCTGCGACCGAGCCACATGACGCCCATGATGTCGACAATTCCGACCCAGACCCGATTCCAAGCAGTATATTTAGACACGCCTACTTGGCGATCCCTATGATTAACCACAGAAATAAACACCTCGCCCCCCATGCGGCGCACCAGTGCCGGGATATATCTGTGCATATGGTCGAAGTAAGGCATGCGCAGGAAGGTTTCGCGGGGGAAGAGTTTTAAGCCACATCCGGTATCAGGCACGCCATCGTGTAACAGTGCATCACGCACTTTATTCGCAAACCGGGACTGGAATCGCTTCCACGCCGTGTCTTTACGGTTTTTGCGATAACCGGCAATACAAAAATGTTCGGCATGAATTTGCGGCAATTGGGCCAGCATGGCGGGAATATCCGCAGGGTCGTTTTGTCCATCGGCATCTAAGGTGACGATGTATTTACCGCGGGCGTGTAAAACGCCAGTGGAGATAGCGGTACTTTGGCCCGTACTGCGCTCGTGACGAATGGCTTTGGCATCGCATTGCATCACCTCTGCGGTATGCATAACTTCACCAAAGGTGTCATCCTGACTACCGTCGTCGACAACAAGAATTTCAAACTCAGTCAACCCTTGCAGGGCTTGGCATATCTCTTTCATTAATGGGCCAATATTGCCCACTTCATCTTTGGCGGGGATCACGACTGAAATCACGTTAAGGCTCCAAGCTTAATAACCATAAGTACGGTAACATAGGATTGTGGCAAAAAAAATCTGCATAGATAGGATGTTATAAATTAAACGGAACGCGAGCCCAGCATTGTATACGGGTGAAAATCGAGAAAAGAGCACTTAATTTGGAACTGTGAATTTCATCGAAATGACATATTCTAATGCCGCAGAAAATGCTAGTTTGGGAAACAAAATGCCAAACTGTATAAAACCTATGAACATAGTTGTAGTTGGAATGGGCTATGTTGGCCTATCGAACGCGGTTTTACTCGCCCAGCAAAACCATGTAGTAGCGATTGATTTGATGCCCGAGCGCATCGCGTTAGTTAATGCGCGTAAACCAACGGTCGCCGATAGTCTGATTGAAGAATACCTGCAGCATAAAGCCTTAAATCTCAGTGCCACGTGCGACAAAAACGTCGTTAAAGAAGCCGATTTTGTCATCATAGCCACTCCTACGGATTACGACCCACAAACCAACTACTTTAATACTCAGTCGGTCGAACGGGTGGCGAAGGAAGTGCTCGCCCTGAATCCTGACACCACCATTGTCATCAAATCGACTGTGCCAGTGGGTTTTACCGAAGGGCTGAGAAGTAAACTCAACAGTGACAATATCTTATTTTCACCCGAGTTTTTGCGCGAAGGTAAGGCGCTTTACGATAACCTGCACCCCTCGCGGATCATAGTGGGTGAACGTTCCGAGCGCGCCCAAGCCTTTGCCGATCTGCTTGCTCGCGCCGCCATTAAGCAAGATATTCCGATTTTACTCACAGACAGCACTGAGGCCGAGGCGATTAAGTTGTTTGCCAACACCTTTTTAGCCATGCGCGTCGCCTACTTTAATGAGTTGGACACCTATGCGGAGAGCCGAGGGCTCAACACCCGCCAGATTATCGAAGGCGTATGTTTAGATCCGCGCATCGGCGATTACTATAACAATCCTTCCTTCGGTTATGGCGGTTACTGTCTGCCCAAGGACACTAAGCAATTGCTGGCCAACTATAACGATGTGCCTAACAATCTCATCAGCGCCATTGTCGATTCCAACACGACCCGCAAAGATTTTATCGCCAACGCGATTATCAGTAAGCAACCGAAGCGAGTGGGGATCTATCGCTTAATCATGAAATCCGACTCAGACAACTTCCGCGCCTCGGCGGTACAAGGAGTGATGAAACGCATAAAGGCCAAGGGCATCGAAGTCGTGGTCTATGAGCCCGTACTCAAGGAAGGCGAGTTTTTTAACTCGAAAGTGATCCGCGATTTACATGAATTTAAAGCCATGTGCGATGTAATTATTTCTAACCGTATGGCCAATGAACTCGAAGATGTCGCCGCTAAGGTGTACACCCGGGATCTGTTTCATCACGACTAAGCGTCCAAATATAAAGGTTTACTATGAAATACTTAGTCACAGGCGCCGCCGGATTTATCGGCGCTAAAGTCAGTGAGCGCCTCTGCGCACAGGGCCATGAAGTTGTCGGTATCGATAACCTCAATGACTATTATGATGTTGGGCTAAAGCTAGCCCGACTGGCACCGCTCGAGGCCTTAAGCAATTTCC
Source organism: Shewanella sp. 8A (assembly GCF_023475945.1). Lineage (NCBI taxonomy): Bacteria > Pseudomonadati > Pseudomonadota > Gammaproteobacteria > Alteromonadales > Shewanellaceae > Shewanella > Shewanella sp. 8A. The sequence continues at coordinate 35,628 of NZ_JAMDJP010000009.1, read as the reverse complement.
GTTTTATCAAACTGGACTTAGCCGACAGAGACGGCATAGCGGCATTGTTTGCAGAACAAGGTTTTCAACGGGTTATCCATCTCGCCGCGCAGGCAGGGGTGCGCTACTCCCTCGATAACCCCCTCGCCTATGCCGATAGCAATTTAGTTGGGCATCTCACCATTTTAGAGGGCTGTCGCCACCATAAGATTGAGCATCTAGTGTATGCCTCTTCATCCTCTGTGTATGGCTTGAATCAAAAGATGCCATTTTCGACCGAGGACAGCGTCGATCATCCAATATCCCTGTACGCGGCGACCAAGAAAGCCAACGAGTTAATGTCGCACACTTACTCGCATCTTTATCAGTTACCCACTACAGGCTTGCGCTTTTTTACCGTGTATGGACCCTGGGGACGACCCGATATGGCCTTGTTTAAATTCACAAAAACCATTCTCGCGGGCGACACTATCGATGTGTATAACCATGGCGATCTCAGCCGTGATTTCACCTATATCGACGATATCGTTGAGGGCATCATCAGGATACAAGACAAACCTCCTCGCCCCACACCCGACTGGCGTGTAGAAACTGGTACACCTGCTAATAGCAGCGCACCCTATCGCGTATTCAACATAGGCAATGGCAGCCCTGTGCAATTGCTGGATTTTATTACCGCACTCGAAAGTGCACTCGGTATTGAGGCTAACAAACAATTCTTACCCATGCAGCCAGGTGATGTGCATTCCACTTGGGCCGATACCGAAGACCTATTTAAGGCGGTGGGTTATAAACCCCAAGTGGATATCAATACTGGAGTGGGCAGATTTGTCGAGTGGTACCGCGCGTTTTATGCGAAGTAAGCTCTTTGAGAAAACCAAAAGGCCTGCTGATTTGCAGGCCTTTTTATTGGATTAGCGCTTAAAAACGGTATTCAAAACTGCTGAAGAAAGTCGCATTAGTATCGTTTTCTTGTACATCAAATTCCGATCTCGATACTGTACCGCCCAGACTCCACATGCCCTTCCACACCGGCATACGGTAAGAAAGTTCCAGCATCAGCAAGTCTTCCTTCGGTGGCTGTGGCGCCCATGTGGTCGCCACGTTGGTGCCGTCTTTATTCAACTTGGCATAACGCAGTAGCGAGGTAAAACCACGGCTGTTATGGAACTGACCAACCAAACCAAACACAAAGACTTGGGCATCGCTATCATAGGTCGAGCCTAAAGCTCTGCCGTAGTAACGCGCTCCACTGAGGTAAACAGGATCTTCATAGAAGCAGTTAGGTTTGCCATCACACTCGACAAAGGTATCCGAGTATTCCATGAATAGCTTGAATTGCTTACCCGATGTACCGAAATGGGTATCTATCCCCCAAAGTGAGCCGCAATCGCTGCCGTTTTCACAGCTATGCTCAAGGTACAAACCAACGGGGATATCCTGCCAAGTGTCGGCATAACGTAAATCGATGCTCTGGGTTCTATGGCCCGCGTCACGGCGTTGATCGGCTAGGCAAGAATCCGAACCATCGATACAAACAGCACTGCCCGCCACCGAATCCCACCAGGAATCGAAGTCGCAATTCTGCCCTTCGCCACAAAAGAGTGTTGACCAAGACAGACCAACCTCTAGTTGTTTAATCGGTTTGGCGGTAAAGCGCATATCCCATTCAGCTGTTTTTGGCACAGCGCGCTCTTTTTCAGCCATGCTAAAGCCAGTCTTGAAGGTCCAAGGACCAATCCAAGATAACCATGGCGTTTCGAAGGCGGCGGCATTATTACGGCTGAGCGACAGTGACTGCATTGGGCGCGCATTGTTAGAACGATGCAATGCCGAATCAAATCCCGGCCCCCACCATTGCTCAACCGTACCTAAGGTGGCAATCCAGTTCCCCATGATCACCGCAAAATAAGACTCATCGAGGCGGAAGTTCTTGTTATCTTGCGGATCATACGTCTCGGCAACTGTGGTTTTATAGGCCACACGTGAGCCTAAATATTCGTAGGAGGCTTTAACCTCGCCCTTTTCACGGTAGTCGGAGCCATAATGCTGGAAGCGAGCGGGATCGGTCGCACCCGAGAGTTTAACCCTCGCATTGCCGCGATTATCGACGGCATTTTGATAGTAAAAGTTCACGCGAGCAAAGGCTTGCACTAATCGGGGAGACAATAGCTCGGGTTCGACTTTCGCTAAGTCGCCACCAATTCCCGACCACATCAAGGGAAAGGTATTCACAGGCACACGGATCACGCCCGCATCGGCTAGTGCTTGAATATCGGCTCTTAAATAAATATCCGAGGCATCCACCCAAGGGGCGGCAGCAACGGAAGCAGAAAACAGTAAACCAGATGCAACGCTAGCAGCGAGGATAGTGGGGGTCAAAAAAGCCTTCATAACATCCTTTTCATTATCATCGCGAGGCCTGATGCCTCAAAGGTTTTATAGAAATACTCAGCCTTATCAGGCTTTTGCGAGGTTAAGCTTGGCGGTCAACGCGCTTGCTACCTCAGGGTGAACAAACTGGCTCACATCACCGCCATGCAGCGCGACTTCCTTCACTAAGGTGGAAGAAATAAAGGAATTTTCTTCGGCCGGTGTTAAAAACACGCTCTCAAGATCTGGGCTTAATCTACGATTCATATTGGCCAATTGGAACTCATACTCAAAGTCAGACACTGCGCGCAAACCACGCACCAGCACGCTCGCACGCTGTTCCTTGGCAAAATCCACCAGCAGGCCCGAAAAACCAACCACTTCGACATTATCCAAATGCGCAGTGACACGATTCACCAGCTCAACGCGCTCCTCAAGGGTAAACCTTGGCTGCTTAGATGGATTGGCCGCAATGCCAATAATCACATGCTTAAACAACTTAGCCGCACGCTCAATCAAATCGGCATGACCATTGGTAATGGGATCAAACGTCCCAGGATAAATCGCTCTTGTATGCACTTTGCTGGCTCGACTCAGATAAATACCTAAAAATCATTGCCGCCAGTCTACTCGTTTTAGCCACTTGAGTGAATCTTCCAGATAAAAACCACCAAAAATCCCATTAAAAATTGAAATACTGGCAAGAATTCCTCGGATTAAGCCCATGTAAAGGCATGAACTGATATAATGCCGACTCGCAATATATTGGATTAAGTAGGCAATGGTTTTCATCCAACCTAGGAGGATTAAAACCATACTGCAACCGATTAAGTCCACGTAATCAGAGCACTTATATGAAAAAAATCGCCATTTTTTGCCATAACTTTTTCTCGAATGGCACGGTCAAAATTGCCTTATCCCAGGCCGAAGTGCTGCAGGAAGCCGGGCAAGATGTTCACCTCTTTGTGTTCCATAAAGAGGGAGATTTTATGCCGCCAGAAAATGTGACGATTCATTACCTGTATGACGCCGGCCAAAAGCCAAGCCTACAGGAACAAAGACAACGCCTGAAGGCCAAGGTGGCCGAAGCGGAACAATCGGGTAAGTTCTCGCTATTTTTAAGTAACTCGACCGACTGCGATGTTGTTGTTTCCGGCTGCGATTTCGATCCCTGCTATTACTTTTGCCACTGCGCCCTTAAGCAAGAGCTATTGATGGAATTAAAGCGCGGTCCAGTGCATTTCTGGCGCCGCTGGAAAAAAGCCAAGGCACTGATAGGCAAAAAAATCATCACGGTTTCCAATGGCATCGCTGATGAGCTCAGAGCCACTTCCTGGCTCAAACCACAAAGCGTTCAGACCATCTATAACCCCTTTAGATTGGAGGAGATCCGCAAGAAGACTCAAGAAGAAATTGCCGAGATCCCAAGCGAGCCTTATATGATCCATGTCGGCCGCGTGACACGGCAAAAGCGCCACGATATTTTGTTTAAGGCACTTAGGGATATGCCAACAGCCCCTAAACTTGTCCTGCTGTGCAACCGCCCCAAAAAGGCGCGCAAACTGGCCAAGAAATACGGTGTCGAACACAGAATCATCACTCCAGGGTTTCAACACAATCCCTACGCCTGGATTGCCAAGGCCGAGTTGATGTTACTCAGCTCAGATTTTGAAGGCTTACCGACCGTTGTAATTGAGTCTTTAGCCTGTGGAACGCCTGTCGTCAGTACGGATTGCCCCCACGGGCCCAATGAAATTCTCACAGGCCATTTAGCACAATATCTCGTCCCCGTTCGCCAACCCGCGCTGCTGGCACAAAAGGCACTAGAGTGCTTAGCCTCACCACCTGCTTTAGACAATCTAGAAATATTAAAGGCAGTAGATAGCCAATATATTGCCGCTCAATATATTAATTTAGTAATTTAAATTATTCTCAATGAGAGTACTTGGAGTTAATGTGAAAAAATTAATTGTCGATTTGGACGGAACTATTACACTAGCGAATACTACTGACTATGAAAAAGTTTTACCTAACACAGCGTTAATTGAGAAACTTAAAGAATATAAAACCTCTGGATTTAGCATTGTAATTGCAACAGCAAGAAATATGCGAACATACGATGGAAACATCGGAAAAATCAACATACATACTTTACCAAAAATAATAAAGTGGCTAGATAAACATGAAGTTCCTTATGATGAAATTATAGTAGGAAAGCCCTGGTGTGGTAATGATGGATTTTATATTGATGATAAAGCTATTCGCCCATCTGAGTTTTTAAGCATGGATTTAAGTGAAATAAAAAGTCTACTAAACAAGGAAAATATATGTTTTTAATTATGTCTGGTGCATATGTTACCGAAGATCTTAAAGCTGAATTCGGAACAATACCACCAGCCTTTCTACCTTTAGGTAACAGACGGCTATTTCAGCATCAAATACAAAAAATTCCTAAGGGAAAGAGTATTTACCTTTCCTTACCAGACTCTTATAAAATTCCTGAAGTGGACAATACGTGGCTAGCCGCCCATAACATTAACATTATTCGTACACCAGTAAACCTTTCTATCGGCGAAGCTATTGTCACCAGTTTAAACATTGCAGAAGAAATGTCTTCAAATTCACTTAGCATTCTCTTTGGAGATACATTACTGGAGAGTTATCCAACAGAATGCGATATTATAGCAACAGCTAATACACTAGATAACTATACATGGTCCACTTTCTCAACAAAAAACGAAATTAGCAGGAAAGAAAACAAACAAATTATATGTGGTTATTTTAACTTCACCCATCCAAAAAAACTAATAAAATGTATCACAATTGAGCGCTGGGACTTTATTAATGGAGTAAATCGTTACAATAATGAAAATGGATTATCAAATTTTAAAGTTAAAAAGTGGTATGATTTTGGTCATATAAACACATATTACCACTCAAAAACAGCATTTACGACACAAAGAGCTTTCAATGATCTGAAAATAAACCAAACACAGATTACAAAATCTAGCAAAAATAATAATAAAATTCTTGCCGAAGCAAACTGGTTTGAATCAATACCACCAATGCTCAGAGTTTATACCCCACAATATTTGGGTTGCACTGAAGATAAACTAGGAAATTATAGCTACTCTTTAGAATATCTTCACAACATTTCCTTGAATGAATTATTTGTATTCACTGAGATTCCAACTAGCATTTGGGATAACATTTTCACTCATTGCATAAAATTCATTGACTATTGTAAAGAAGTAAAAAATGTTAAAAATGAAAAATTTTTCAATGAATTACTAACCGTAAAAACAAAAGATAGATTAAATGATTATCTCTTGAGTGAAAAAATAAAAATTGACGAAAAGTGGACATTTAACAAAAACATCAAGTGTAGCATTTTAGATATTTTAGATCTAAGCAAACAATATCTTCCAGCAGAAAGTAAGCACGCAACATTAATGCATGGAGATTTTTGCTTTAGCAATATTTTGTATGATTTCAGAGCTGACAAGATAAAAGTCATAGATCCAAGAGGAATTACACATCAAGGACAAATCAGCATTTATGGTGATATTTTATATGATATAGCTAAGCTAAGTCACTCCGTATTAGGAATGTATGATTGGATTATTGCTGGTTACCATCAAACAAGTGTTGACTACGCTAAAAGAGAATTATCAATAATCTTACCAAACGATAACAAAATCGATAAAATAAAGTCGTCGTTTTTAAATAAGGTTTGCAAACATTACAATCTAACACCGTTAAATATATATGCCATGCAAATTCAACTTTTCATATCCATGTTAACATTACACTCTGATGATAAATATAGGCAATCAGGGCTATTTGCTAATGCTTTCAGAATTTACAGTATTATGAAGGAGCTTATAAAATGATTGTAATCCCAATGGCAGGACTAAGTAGTCGATTTTTTAAAGAAGGATATGAGCAACCAAAATATATGTTACTAGCCCATGGATTATCTCTGTTTGAGCACTCAGTTAAAAGCTTTGAAAAATATTTCAAAAGCGAAGAGTTTATTTTTATAGTTCGAGATAGCTATGAGACTCCTAATTTTGTAAGAAAAAAATCAGAGATCCTAGGCATAAAAAACTTCAAAATAATAGTTCTTCATGAAAATACAAAGGGACAGGCTGAGACAGTTTTTCTCGGCTTAAAAGAGATTAACAAAACAGAAGAACCAATCACTATTTTCAATATAGACACATTTAGACCAGGATTTATATACCCGGAATTGGAAGCGCTCGGAGATGGCTACTTAGAAGTATTTCAGGGCGAAGGAGATAACTGGTCATTTGTGAGAGCAATTTCCAATGAAACAACGTTGATTGACTTAACTACTGAGAAAAAACCTATATCCAAATTATGCTGCACTGGGTTGTATTATTTTAAAAGCAGTAAAGATTACATAGATGCATATAATGATTACATACGTCTCCCTATAGAAAAATGGGAAAAGGGAGAACTATATGTAGCACCGCTGTATAACTATCTCATAAGAAAAAATAAAAAAATACATTATAATTTAATATCTAGAGAGGATGTCATATTTTGCGGAGTCCCTTCGGAATATAAAGACTTTCTATCAGTAAATGATTAAAAATCTTAGCCTACAATGCATAAAACATGCATTGTAGGTTTAATTTATTTTTTTTAACTTATTCCAAAAATCTCTTAGTCCAGACTTTTTCAAAATAAATTTATTTATAAAATATAGATTATATACTAATCTCCCAAATATATTTCCATTGATAAAGTATGCCTGATCTCTATAAGGTCGTTTAAATCTACGAGGTATATCTAAGCCTAGCTTTTTAAATGGCAAAAAATTAAAATCTTCTTGAATTCTTGACTTTGCCAACAAACACTCCTCAAGACTAACATTTCGTTCAGAATTTATTTCAATATTTGAAAAATAGTTCTTATAAAAACGTCGCCCCAACATTTGTTCGACAGTCCTATAGTCATCATAATGAAGATAATTTTTGTCTGTATCACCAAAAAGCTCACCTTTCCAATACTTTATAACATCTTCAGAATATCCTATAAATATAAAGTCACTTAAGTGATAATCAACATAACTCCTTCCACCAAATTTAAAGTACTCTGTGCGACTGTATATATCCAATATGGTCAAACGTCCTTTAAATCTACTGGCTTTAACCAATAAAGAAGGGAGAATATCTATCAAGTTATTATTGATAAATTTAAAATCAGATCTAACTTTACAACAATAAATAGATTCGACTAACTCCAATCCGGCTACAACACCATGTATTTGTCTATTCACATTCTCAAATTTTGGAATTGAGTTGATACATCCGGCCTGATTAGGGCCTACGTCATCAGGACAAACTATAAGATCTATCAAAGATAATACTTCAAGAGGGATCACGACGTTATCTGACCTTGAATATATTATTTTGGAATCAGGAAAATATTTTCGTAAAGTTCTAAAGCATTCATCAGAAGAAATATGATTTCTATCTGTATGCGGAAAGTAAGGTCCTTGCACAACAAAAGTAAGTTCTTTCATTTTTATCTCAAAATAAATTTAAACTAATCATAAATCAAAATTTTACCAAAACTTCCAATAGCCCAACTTGCGGCGCATTTTAAAGTGTCGCAGTAGGTTCAATGGCTTAGGTTTAAGCCAAGCGGTTCCCTTATCAATCAAGGCATCGGTCGCCGCGAGTACACGCTGGCTAGACTGACCATCTCCCGTGGGGTGAATTTGATTACAATAATCATGGATATGCGCCATCAAATCATCGGGGCGGCTGAGCGCTCTAGTGAGTGCAGGTTCAATCTCTTCGACTCGGTTAATATCGATTAAATGCGCCTTCGGTGACTGATTTTTAAAGGTCACTACAGGCTTACGCTGCATTAAAAACATCAATAAAATCGAGGATGTATCGCAGAGCATCACATCTCCCGCCTGCAAAAGTGGGATCACGTTGTCGGTTTCTACAAACTGGAGATTCTCATTTTCGAGAGTCTTGTATTGCTCAACAATGCTAGGTTTCATCTTAGGATGGAATTGTACCAACCAGCGCCACTGACTCTTTTGCGACAGGGCTTTAATCTGCTCAAATACCTCAGGCGCACAGGTCAGACTGGGGGAGAATGTTGAGCAAAACAGCACTACGGGCCGAGGATCGTCGGGCTTAATGTAAGGATTATCTTTATTTTCAATAAATAAAGGATCGAGCGCTGGCCAGCCCGTTTCGGCTACGGTAAAGGTGCCGAATTTTTTCTCTAGCTCAAGGAAAGGTAGCGTCGTCGCCGGCCCTTGGGTGCAATACAGGTCAAAGCAATCTCGGATTTCGAAGTGATCTTCTCGCCCCTTATGATTCATTTTGCCCGCGTTAAAACCGTGGAACACCCCTACTTTTACCCCAGGGATAAAACTTGGCACTACGTTACCCGGCACGAACACGGCATCGGGTTTCCATGCCTTAACGGCATCGATATCGAGTAAGCGTTTTTCATCCGCTTTAAGGAATTTGGGGTCTACCTCACGGCCTTCGAGGAACCAACACGCCTCATCGCCACGCGCCAGAATCACTTGCTGCAGCGGCCTTAGCATCGCATAGGAATAGTTCTGTGCGATGTAGAACAAATAACGTCTTTTGTTTGATTTGCGCGCTTCCACCGCTTTCTCCTCGGGTAAATTATTTCGCTAACGCGAGATATTGTTCGGCAATTGCAGTCGCATCCACCTTAGCTAAAATCTCAACATGTTCGAGGGATGGCGGCTGCGCGACCACGGCGTCAATCATCTTCGCCAAGGCCGCAGGATTACGACGGGGCACAAGATAGGGAGCCAAATTTCCGGTCAAAATCTCATTCGGTCCGTGTGGGCAATCGGTACTCACCACTGGTGTGCCACAGGCTAAGGATTCGATTAATACCGTCGGCAATCCTTCGAAATCGGAACTCAGCACCAGTGCTTTCGCACGTTTGATCCAAGGAAAAGGATTACTCTGGAATCCAGGAATGATTAAGCGCTTCTCGATGCCGAATTTCTTCGCTGCTTTAATTGCCTTCTTATGGTTATGGCATAACAACACTACGGGTAGCTGATTTTGGGTCTGTTTAAGAGCCTCAAACAACACATCGTGGCGCTTCTGCTTAGCAAAACGTCCTACGTGGATCAGATAGTCACCCTGAGGAATTTGCGGATTATCTTGCTGTGACTGAGCAACAATCTCATTAAATTCAAATGGATTGTAGATGGTTCGCATTGATGCTGGGTGCAAACGCCCCTTGGCTTGAATCTCTTTAGCGATGCCATTGGATACAGTGATCAAATGCTGGCCATTGAGCGCTTTTTTCGCCCGCAGTTTCTTGAAGTAGGCGAAGGGGCCTAACTTAAACTGACGACTCAATTCTTCTTCAACTGATGAGTGCACAATCACATAGAGTGGTGTCACCCCGGTTTTGGTCATCATCAAGTTGGTTTTATCAAGATTGGATAAAAACAGATCGAACTTACCGACTCGGGACTCAATCTCGGCAATCTTTGCCCGTAATTTATCGACCGATGCCCCTAGGTGCCCGAAGTGGTCATAATCTTTATCTTTGTCGGCAAAACATTGATGAACAGGTAAATTGTCTGGGGTTTCGTAATAACGATTATCTTCCATGACCAAAAAATGCGGCTCATGCCCTAGGCTAATAAACTGCTTTGCCAAGGTAATCATGACCTTCTCGGCTCCACCACCCGCTAAACTGTCGATGGCTATGGCTATCCGCATGATTTTTCTCCTAAACGATAATCTAAAACTCAGGGTGACAAGCTAACAGTGGTTAACTGTGTGTCTGCTGAATAACCTGATCAAATTTCTCTATCACAGCGTCAACACTAATTAGCGCCATAAGGTGCTCACCCTTGGCTCGGGTGCCCCATTTCACCTCACTGCTTTGCTGTGAGGCGATGGCCTCTTGATAGGCGCTCACCACATATTGCTGCGATAAATAAGGCCCGGTGCGCCCTGGGTTGGAATGGGCATATAAACCTATGACTGGCGTCCCTTGAGTGACCGCCATATGTGCAGGGCCAGTATCGGGCGCGAGCACAAGGCTGGCGCGTTTCAGTAGAGCCAGCAATTGGGTCAAACTGGTTTTGCCGACCAAGTTATCGAGTTTGGCAGAGCACGCATTGGCAATATCGTCGGCCAATGTCTTTTCAAGTGCTGTTGGGCCACCGCAGAGAATAACTCGATACCCCTTATTCACCGCATGTTGCGCCACGGCGGCATAACGCTCGGGCAGCCAATTACGCTCGGCTTTACTGGCGGCCGCGCAAATGACCAATACCTTCTCATCATCGGCAATATGGCGTTGGGCAAATTCAGTGTCCGCTTGAGGAACAGGAATATTCCAACTCGGGGTAATATCGCTAACACCAATCGCCTTGGCGAACCCCATAAAGCCATCGAGCACATGGGGCTGAGCTAAAGGTTCAACTCTATGATTGGTGACTAGCCATTGACCTTCTTTGGCGCGGGCACGGTCGAATCCGACCCGAACCTTTGCCGAAATAGCGAGGGATGCCAAGGTTGCACGCAGCGCCACTTGCATATGCAGCAGCACATCAAAACGGCGGCCTTTCAAAGCCTTATGCAGATAAAAATAGCTACGCCAGCCTTGGGATTTATCGAAAATCACAAACTCAATGCCGGGCAAGTGTTTCAGCAACTGATATTCAAGTTTACCTATCACCCAAGTGATTTTGAGCTGGGGATATTGGCGCTGAATGGCCTGCACCATCGCCACGGCATGACAGACGTCACCGATAGCCGATAGCCTCAACAGGCAGAGAGAATTCATGGTGTTAATATCTAAACTCAAGCGAATAGCCCTTAAGGTTATTTGGCGCAAGCTGAGGATCTTAATGTAGAATGGCCGCAGGTGCCACGCTTAAGTCAACAAATCTCCCATGAACGCACAAATCAAAATCATAAATACTGCCAATGGCTATATGGCACTTTGCCAAGATACGCCAGAGGACATCACGCCGGCTTGGTTCTCGGTCGATTTTTGGCGCGAAAAAGCCGCAGTTGTGGGTTCATCCAAGGGCCGCTATACCACTTGGTTTGTAGCATTTGAGCACAGTCATTGGGTACTGCGGCATTACTGGCGCGGCGGCCTGATGGAGAAATTCAGTAAGGATGCTTACTTCTATACCGGGCTTGAAAACACTCGCGCCATGGGTGAATTAAGGCTGCTTGACCTGCTTTACCGTGAGCAATTTGCGGTGCCTAAACCTATTGCCGCCAATGTTGTGCGTGATGGCTTATTTTACCGTGCCGACATTATTATTGAGCGGGTCGATGGCGCCGAAGACTTGGTCGCTAAGTTAACCAAAGGCACTATGAGCCAAGCCCAATGGCAAGCTCTTGGCGCGACCATTGCCCAGTTTCATCGCCGCGGCGTTTACCATGCCGACTTAAACGCAAAGAACATTTTGTGGCAACCACAGCAAGCGGATAGCGTACAAGAATGTTTCTATCTGATTGATTTTGATAGGGGTGAAATCAAAACGCCCAATGTCCAATGGCAGAAGGCGAATCTTGATAGGCTGCTACGCTCCTTCAATAAAGAACAAGGTAAACAGCCAACACTTGCCTTTACACCCGCTAACTGGGCTGCATTGCTCGAGGGTTATCATTCAATTATCCCAAAAGCCTAATACCTCAGTGGCACTAGGCTGTTTGGTGCATGAGTAACGATTCGGCGAGAGCAAACTGACGCTGTAAAGCACCACGATTAGCCTCTACCACGGCAAGGCCTGCTTCAGCGGCTTGTTGGCGTAAAATCGGCTGCTCAAAATACTGGATCAAATTATCACCTAACTCTTGCCCTGAACTCACAATCCGCAAGCCTCCCGCATCTGCCAACATTTGGGTAATTTGGGCAAAATCCCAATGATTTGGCCCTACCATTACTGGCACGCCCATGGCAGCGGGTTCGAGGGGATTATGGCCGCCATTTTCAATCAAAGTACCTCCCACAAAGGCTTGATCGGCCGCGCCATAAAAGGTTAATAGTTCACCCATGGTATCGCCCACCAGCACCTGCGTCGTGGCAGTAATCGCTTGAGCATCACTGCGGCGCACATATTCAAAACCTTGGCTAGCGGCAACCTCCGCCACCGCCGCAAACTGCTCTGGGTGACGCGGCGCAATGATCAGCAGCGCCTCCGGCCACTTAGCGAGCAACCGTTTATGGGCACTTAACATGGCATCAAACTCACCGGGGTGGACACTGCCTGCTACCCACACGGGCGCCGTCTCACGCCCCCAAGTTTGTCGTAGCGCTCGTGCTAAGGTTAAGCGCTCGGGCGTAATACTCAAATCAAACTTCAAACTGCCACAAACAGTCACTCTGTCAGCAGGCACTCCAAGGTCGATAAATCGCTGCGCTTCAACTTGGGTCTGCACCGCAATCACATCTAAGCGTTGCAACATGGGACGACTTAATTGCGAACGCTTGGCATACTGCGCAGCCGATTTAGCCGACAACCTAGCATTAGCGAGCATCAAGCGCACGCCGCGCTTAGCCGCGAGTGCCAGCAGATTCGGCCACAACTCAGTTTCCATTATGATGCACCATTTAGGGGACAACTGGCGCAGAAAACGGCTCACACACCAAGGCAAATCGAAGGGCAAATAGCAGTGCTGCACTTGATCACCAAAGGCTTTGCGTACCTCGGCAGAGCCAGTGGGACTGGTGGTAGTAACCGTAATGCTTAGCTCAGGGTGCATTTGCATAATCAAACGGATCAAGGGAATAGCCGCGAGCGTTTCTCCCATCGACACCGAATGGATCAGTAAATCCGTCGGTTTAAGTTGGGCTAATCCGAAGCGTTCGTCCCAACGGCCACGATAGTCTGGACTTTTAATGGCTCTAAAAGCCAAATAGACAATGAGTAGAGGGGATAAAAGATAAAGCAACACACTGTAAAAAAATCGATTCATAAAATCGTGCTGATGAGATTTTGCCTGTTGGATAACGGCAATGTTAGCATAATATACCCAAGCGACCTCAAGATACGAGTTCAAGCCTCTCGAAGTTGTTTGCGTATACCAATCCTATTGAATTTTTGTGCGTTGGGGCTTAATCAATAGGGTTTTAAATTAGGGATAATTTACCAGCAGTGTAGCGGTCGTTGGTTAGCCTTCTTTAGTCAATTTGCAGCGTTCACTAGCCACTTGGAAAACATATGAAAACCCGCGACAAAATTATTTACGCCAGCCTTGAGCTGTTCAATGAGCATGGCGAACGAAATATCACCACCAATCATATTGCCGCTCACCTAAATATGAGTCCCGGGAATCTTTATTACCACTTCCGTAATAAGGAAGATATTATTCAGTCGATCTTCAGTCTCTACGAGGCGCACCTTGAATCGGGGTTTCAGCCCTATGAGGGCGAGCAAGTCAACGTAGAACAGCTGATCGGCTATTTTGATGCGATGTTTTACACCCTGTGGCAATTCCGTTTTATGTACGCCAATTTGGCCGATATCCTCGCCCGCGATGAAGAATTAAAAAGCCGCTATTTGCACGCCCAGCAGCAAGTATTAACCCGTTCAAGTCACGTGCTAGGTAAACTCAAGCAGGATGGTTTTTTAAATATTGATAACGATAAAATCACCCCACTTGCCGACACCATCAAGATGATTGTGAGTTTTTGGATTGGTTATCAGCTTACCCAGTCGAGCACGTCCACCATCACTAAAGGCATTTTGTACGAAGGAGTATTGCGGGTTTTGATGATTTTTAAGGCCTACGCCACGCCAACCTCCCAAGCGACCTTCTGCCGTTTAGAGCAGCACTACCACGAGTTAGCGACCCAAGATTCGCTTTAATCGTCCGACGCCGTCGCATTTAGCGCTAAACTCAACAGGTTGAACGTGCTAAATGCGGGCTCAATTCATGCCGTTGGCGGTGATGCGACATACATGCCGACCATGTTGCACATTAGTTTTTATAATGTAACAACCCCTTTAGCCCTAAACTAATTTATCTAGCTAACCTGCATGAAAAAAAGGCTGTAGGCCGATAGGGTTTAGCGTTAGAATGCCGCAACTCCCAGAATCAGAATAAAGTTAACTAAGGAGATATCAGGTGGCCTCTACCTCATTCTACGCACAGATTAATCAACAGCTTGCGGATATCAAAGCCGAAGGTTTATATAAAAGCGAGCGTGTTATTGCCTCACCGCAACAGACAGCCATTCAAGTAAATAACCAAGAAGTTGTTAACTTTTGTGCCAACAACTATCTAGGCCTAGCCAATCATCCTGAACTCATCAAAGCCGCACAGCAAGGCTTAGACAGTCATGGCTTTGGTATGGCGTCGGTCCGTTTTATTTGTGGAACCCAAGACATCCACAAGCAACTCGAAGCCAGCTTGAGTGAGTTCCTCGGCATGGAAGACACGATTCTGTACTCTTCTTGCTTCGACGCCAACGCGGGCCTATTCGAAACCCTGTTAGATGCCGAAGATGCGATTATTTCCGACGCCTTAAACCATGCCTCTATTATCGATGGCGTGCGTTTATGTAAGGCCAAACGTTTCCGTTATGCTAACAACGATATGGCGGATTTAGAAACGCAACTGATCGCCGCAAAAGCAGCTGGCGCGCGCAATATTTTGATCGCCACCGACGGCGTATTCTCAATGGACGGCGTCATCGCCAACCTGCAAGGCGTGTGTGATTTAGCCGATAAATACGGTGCATTAGTGATGGTTGACGATTCCCATGCCGTAGGCTTTGTTGGCCTCAACGGCCGAGGTTCGCACGAACACTGCGGCGTAATGGGTCGCGTCGATATTATCACTGGCACCTTAGGCAAAGCCTTAGGCGGTGCATCGGGCGGTTTCACTTCAGGTAAAAAAGAAGTCATCGACTGGTTACGTCAACGCTCTCGCCCTTACCTATTCTCTAACTCATTGGCGCCTTCGATTGTAACTGCCTCTATCCATGTATTAGAGATGCTCAAATCGGGCCAAGCACTGCGTGAAGCGGTATGGGAAAACAGCCGTTACTTCCGCGAGAAAATGTCAGCGGCAGGCTTTACCTTAGGTGGTGCCGACCACGCAATTATCCCAGTGATGATTGGCGATGCCAAATTGGCGAGCGATTTTGCTAACCGCTTATTAGCAGAACATATTTACGTTATCGGCTTCTCATTCCCAGTCGTGCCAAAGGGACAAGCCCGTATCCGTACTCAAATGTCGGCGGCCCACACCCGTGAGCAACTCGACAAAGCGATTGAAGCCTTTACCCGTATCGCTAAAGAAATGGCGATTATTTAGGACCCTACAAAATGAAAGCACTAAGCAAGTTAAAAGCCGAAAAAGGCATTTGGTTAGTCGATGCGCCTAAGCCTGAAATGGGCCATAACGATCTGCTGATCAAGATTAAAAAGACCGCCATTTGTGGCACCGACATGCACATCTACAACTGGGACGAATGGTCACAAAAAACCATTCCTGTACCTATGGTGGTAGGTCACGAATATGTGGGTGAAGTGGTTGATATCGGACAAGAAGTTCGTGGCTTTAACATTGGTGACCGCGTTTCTGGCGAAGGCCATATCACCTGCGGCCACTGCCGTAACTGCCGCGCAGGTCGTACCCATTTATGCCGTAACACCTCAGGTGTGGGTGTAAACCGCGAAGGTTCATTTGCCGAATATTTGGTTATCCCGGCCTTTAACGCCTTCAAAATCCCCGATGATATCAGCGACGATTTAGCGTCTATCTTCGACCCGTTCGGTAACGCAGTGCACACTGCGCTGTCTTTCGACTTAGTGGGCGAAGACGTGTTAATCACTGGCGCGGGCCCTATCGGTATTATGGCTGCGGCCGTATGTCGCCACGTT
Source organism: Shewanella sp. 8A (assembly GCF_023475945.1). Lineage (NCBI taxonomy): Bacteria > Pseudomonadati > Pseudomonadota > Gammaproteobacteria > Alteromonadales > Shewanellaceae > Shewanella > Shewanella sp. 8A. The sequence continues at coordinate 19,358 of NZ_JAMDJP010000009.1, read as the reverse complement.
GGTGCTCGCCATGTAGTTATCACCGACGTTAACGAATACCGCTTAGAGCTAGCTCGTAAAATGGGTGCTACCCGCGCTGTTAACGTGGCTCAGGAAAGTCTGAAAGACGTGATGAAAGAACTCGGCATGACCGAAGGATTTGACGTCGGTCTAGAAATGTCTGGCGTACCTTCTGCCTTCCACGCCATGTTAGATACCATGAACCACGGCGGCAAAATCGCGATGCTCGGTATTCCGGGTGGTGAAATGGCGATTGATTGGAGCAAAGTGATCTTCAAGGGTCTGGTCATCAAAGGCATTTACGGCCGTGAAATGTTCGAAACTTGGTACAAGATGGCAAGCTTGATCCAATCTGGCTTAGATATTTCGCCGATTATCACGCACCACTACAAGATTGATGATTTCCAAAAAGGCTTCGACGCTATGGGCTCAGGCCAATCCGGTAAAGTCATCCTCAGCTGGGATTAATTCTCTTAGCTATGCCAATCACGGGGCTGTACACATGCAGCCCCATGTTGCACACTTATCCCATCGCTTATCCCTTTTCAGTTATTTCAGGTTTTATTATGTCTTCCTTTAAACACCTTAGCGTGAATCAATTAGTGCAAATGACCGAGTCAAAGTCAGTGCAAATCGTCGATATTCGCGATGGTCATAGCTTTAACAACGGCCACATTGATGGCGCATTTAATTTGAATAACGAGAATCTAGCGCACTTTATTAGCCAAGCGGATATGGACAGTCCTTTAGTGGTGGTTTGCTACCATGGCATCAGCAGCCAAAATGCCGCTCAATATCTGTGTGAGCAAGGGTTTGATGACGTTTATAGCCTAGATGGTGGCTTTAGCGCTTGGCATGAGGCCAATGCATGATTGAGATTGGCAGACTCCCCAACAGCAGAGCCGCGCAGGCCTTTGTCGATTACCTCAAAGGTGAACAGATAGACTGCCAAATTCAGCCATTACCGCAGGGAGTCGCTATTCTGGTTATCCGCGATCAGGATGCCGAGCAAGCCCGTAAAGAATTTGCCCACTTTATCGCTCATCCTTACGATAACAAATACTTACAAGCCTCGTGGGAGCATGGTGATACCAATACTAAGCTCGATTATGGCGCCCCTTCTTTACAGCTATTCAGCCAATTTATCACAGGCGCAGGCCCAGTTACTCTTATCATCTTCGGCCTCTGTGTACTGATTTATACTGCGATGAATTTAGGCTTCGCCAGCCTCGTTTACCAAGCACTCTCCTATTTTGGCGCAGTGCCTGACACGGGTGTTAGCCAATTCTGGCGCGTGTTTACCCCAAGCCTAATGCACTTTTCGGCCATGCATATCATCTTCAACTTACTCTGGTGGTGGTATTTGGGTGGCAAAATCGAGACTCGTATAGGCACAGCCCCGCTGTTAATCCTGCTACTGGTCGCAGGTACTTTACCCAATGTCGTCCAATACTATGTTAGTGGTCCCAACTTTGGCGGGCTGTCAGGCGTAGTGTATGCCGTCGCCGGTTACACTTGGGTCATGGGGCGACGTAAACCAGAGGCGGGTATAGGTTTACCGCCCTCCTACATGGGGTTTATGTTGATTTGGCTGGTGTTAGGCTTTACGGATTTCTTAGGTGTTTCAGTTGCGAATGGCGCCCATATTGGTGGGCTATTGATAGGTCTCGCCCAAGGCTGGCTTGATAGTCGCAGTAAAGCTACTCGCTAACTCACCGCGATTTCTTCCATATTCAGATACAAATGCAGGGTAAGCCTTAGAGTTTACCCTGCTGTGTTTAGGCGTAATTACTTGGCTAGTTCTAGCACTTTGGCGACCAGCTTCTCGATGCCAGAGTGTGCCTCAGCAATATTCCCCGCCAACATATAAGCGGGCGTACTAACAATCTTATTATCCTCATCCACCACGATATCATGCACAGTCGCCGCCTGATGATGGCCGCCCATCAGATTAAAGGCTGCTACCGTATCCACATCATTACCGATAGTGCCCTTAGCACCGTGTCCATATAACTGCGGGATCATCATAGGCGCGATACAAATAAAGCCGACGGGCTTTTTCGCCAGAATAAATTCATTAATAAAATCAGTCACGAGTGGATTCACTTCACACTCACTGCCATTAGTGGCGAAGTTACACAGATTTTTCGCCGCCCCAAACCCGCCAGGGATAACCAGTGCATCGAAATCGGTAATATCAAGTTCGGTGGTTGCTTTTACTTCGCCACGGGCGATACGTGCCGATTCAACCAGCACATTGCGTGTCGCTGTCTTGTCTACTTCGCCAGTGAAGTGATTAACAACATGCATCTGATTGATATCAGGAGCAAAACATTGATATTGAGCCCCCGCTTTCGATAGAGATAATAACGTTAAAACCGATTCATGGATCTCTGTTCCATCGAAAACACCGCACCCACTGAGCAATACTGCGATTTTTTTCATTATAAATATCCTTCTTATGTCATTTGGTTTTAACAAACTGTAAACAAAATGGTTGATCTGCTTAAAAATCGTGCTAACTTAGTTCGTCGAATCTAAGGGTCGGTGAAAATTAAGCCAGCCTCTAGGTATTTTACGGAGTCAATAAAAAATCCACAAATCAGGAAGATTTTTCAAGAAACAGTATTGAACTCACACAAATATTATAAAAACATAAAAATCAACAACTTAAAAATATCGCACCAAGCCGTAATTATCGCCATTATTCACAGTTGACTTTTTCACTCACAGAGTTATCCACAGGCTGAGAGTCAATTTGCCGTGGCTGAAATACCACTTCTGTGGCATGCTTAGCGCCATCTAAGTCATCGATAAACGAAAATTACTTATGCCGACCATAGCCAATAACCCACTTGTCCTTGTGGATGGATCTTCTTATTTATATCGCGCCTATTATGCGCCTCCTCACCTGACAAACTCAAAGGGCGAAGCTACTGGTGCAGTTTATGGCGTAGTGAATATGCTCCGCAGCTTATTAAGCCGTTATCAACCTAGTCATATCGCTGTGGTGTTCGATGCTAAAGGCAAAACCTTCCGCAATGACTTATATGAAGAATACAAGGCGCATCGACCACCGATGCCGGATGACCTGCGCTCACAAATTGAACCCCTGCACCGTATTATCCGTGCCTTAGGCTTGCCCTTAATTTCTATCCCAGGTGTTGAGGCAGATGATGTTATCGGCACTATCGCTCGCCAAGCGAGCCGCGAAAACCGCGCCGTACTCATCAGTACAGGCGATAAAGATATGGCGCAGCTGGTTGATGACAATATCACGCTGATCAACACCATGACAGATACCATTATGGGCCCTGAAGAAGTTGCGGCTAAATATGGTGTAGGTCCAGACAGAATTATCGATTTCTTAGCGCTGATGGGCGATAAGGCGGATAACATTCCCGGTTTACCTGGTGTTGGCGAAAAAACCGCATTAGCCATGCTCACAGGGGCGGGTAGTGTCGCCAATTTGCTTGCAGAGCCCGAAAAAGTCACCGAATTAGGCTTTAGGGGCGCAAAAACCATGGCGGCGAAAATCATCGACAATGCCGACATGCTAAAACTGTCCTATGAGCTTGCCACCATTAAAACCGATGTTGAACTCGAACAAGATTGGCATGAGCTCACCGCCAAACCTGCTGATCGAGACGAACTGATCAAATGCTACGGCGAGATGGAGTTTAAACGCTGGCTTGCCGAAGTCTTAGATAATAAGGCGCCAGCGACGGTCACAGCAAAAGCCGAAACGACCGAAACCCAAGAAGAATCAGCGCCCAGCGTCACGATTGAAACCCAATACGATACGATTCTGACCGAAGCTCAGCTTGATGAGTGGATTGCCAAACTCAAACAAGCGCCATTAATGGCCGTGGATACCGAGACCACCAGCCTCGACTATATGGTTGCGGAACTGGTTGGCATGTCCTTCGCAGTGGAAGCAGGAAAAGCCGCTTATCTGCCTTTAGCCCACGATTATGTTGGCGCACCTCAACAATTAGATAAGCAGACTGTACTCGAAAAACTGCGCCCGATACTCGAAGATGCCAAGATCAAAAAAGTCGGTCAAAACCTGAAATATGACATCAGCGTATTGGCCAATGCAGGCATAAAACTCCAAGGCGTGGTATTCGACACTATGCTCGAATCCTATGTGTTTAACTCGATCGCCTCACGCCATGATATGGATGGGTTGGCGCTAAAATATCTGGGCCATAAAAATATCGCCTTTGAAGATATCGCAGGTAAAGGTGCTAAACAGCTAACCTTTAACCAAATTCCGTTGGAAACAGCAGCTCCCTATGCGGCGGAAGATGCCGATATTACGCTACGCCTACATCAACACCTGTGGCCAAGACTCGAAAAAGAAGCTGAATTAGCCTCAGTTTTTACCGATATTGAACTGCCGCTGATCCAAATTCTGTCCGATATTGAACGCCAAGGTGTGTTTATCGATAGTATGTTGCTTGGTCAACAGAGTGATGAACTTGCCCGTAAAATCGATGAGTTAGAAACTAAAGCTTATGATATTGCTGGTGAAAAATTCAATTTAAGTTCACCAAAGCAACTGCAAGTGCTGTTTTTTGAAAAGCTGGGTTATCCGGTTATCAAAAAGACGCCTAAGGGTGCACCATCCACCGCCGAAGAAGTGCTGGTCGAATTGGCATTAGATTTTCCTTTGCCTAAGGTGATCCTTGAGCATCGCAGCCTGACCAAGTTAAAGAGTACTTACACCGATAAGTTACCTTTAATGGTGAACGCTAAAACCGGCCGAGTACACACAAGCTACCATCAGGCCAATGCCGCAACGGGGCGTTTATCCTCGAGCGAACCTAACCTACAGAATATTCCTATCCGCACCGAGGAAGGTCGTCGTATTCGCCAAGCCTTTATTGCACCGCAGGGACGTAAGATTTTAGCCGCCGACTATTCGCAGATTGAATTGCGTATCATGGCGCATTTATCCCAAGACGCAGGCTTACTCAAAGCCTTCGCCGAAGGCAAAGACATTCACAGAGCCACCGCCGCCGAAGTATTTGGCACCGACTTTGACAGCGTAACCTCGGAGCAGCGTCGCCGCGCCAAAGCCGTTAACTTTGGCCTGATCTATGGTATGTCCGCCTTTGGATTAGCGCGTCAGCTCGACATCCCCCGCAACGAGGCACAAACCTATATAGACACTTACTTCGCCCGCTATCCTGGCGTATTAAGGTATATGGAAGAAACACGAGCCAGTGCAGCAGAGCTAGGCTATGTCTCTACGCTATTTGGTCGCCGTTTGTATTTACCCGAAATTCGCGACCGTAATGCAATGCGCCGCCAAGCAGCAGAAAGAGCAGCGATTAACGCCCCAATGCAAGGCACCGCCGCGGATATCATTAAAAAAGCCATGATCAACATTGCCGATTGGATAAAAACTGATACCCAAGGTGAAATCGCCATGATCATGCAAGTGCACGACGAATTAGTGTTCGAAGTCGATGCCGATAAAGCTGAAAAACTCAAGCTCAAGGTGTGTGAACTCATGGCGAAAGCGGCCAATCTGGATGTAGAACTCCTAGCCGAAGCCGGCATTGGTGATAACTGGGATCAAGCCCACTAGCATTTAAACTGTAGACTTTAGCTTCGAACCTCATTGCTAACACTTACTAAGGCTCATTCATTACAGGATGGGCCTTTGTATTTGGTGCGACTTTTATGTACCTCTAAAATAGACGTCGCAGAGAACAAGATGAGGAGAAGTTGTTTACTCAAGCGAATACCCTGATGGCTAAACCCTCTCAAGAGCGGGAAATAGCATTCGACCCTATACAATACTCTCTGTTACTAAATGTAATCTCCCCTCAATTCTCGCTGCTTTAACGCCGGCATAAGCACAACCTGCTATCCGCGAGACACTCCACACAAGCCTAAACAATCGTTCGCTGATGGATACAACCAACAACAATCATCAAAATAGAGTAAAAACATTAAATCTGAAGAATTGATCAATTCTGTACTAAAAATACAGTCTATTTAGCTAAAACAGTGGTTTAGATACTCTTTTTGAAAAGTTTAGATCAAACACCGCTGATTTTTTCACCTAAAACTTGAGATCTATCGCACACAATTATCACTTTTTCAAAAAAACTGTTTTCCATTTAAAGATAAATAGCGTATTATTCTCTGCGTAGGGTACAGAGGTTAAGATGTTCTATCTTTCAGACCTTTATTTCACTTATAGTGACGAGCCAAATTCTGGCGCCCCAGCAACTTGTTTGCTGGGGCTTTTTTTTGCTTTTTTTCAGCCAATGACCCGTCATCCCAAATAGTGTTTAGTGTTCTCAACCGCATTTTGAATGCCAGTCATAAATTAAGCCATTAACTAAAGGTGAGTAAATTTTAGAGTATTTACTTTAATAAAAGATAAATTCGATGTATGCTGTCGTCATTGAGAACCATTGAAGGTAATTTGATGGTGCTTGAGTCTTGTTGAATTTAGCTTCTCCCCAAAAGAGCTAAAACTTTGGCCGGTGACTATTGTTATCGGCTATTTTTTTGCCTGAAACTTGAGGGTTGAGAGTTGAAAATCAATTGTTTTATAAGGGGATAGAGCGGGATATCGCAGGAGAAGATGGCCGAATGCACTTGTGGTATCCGACCATAAAGCAAAAGACTTACTCGGCGCCGTCTTGGTTTTCTAACTCATCGGCCAACCATTGCGGATGACACCATTCATTTAAGATACTGAGCACTTTAGGTTTGCCCGTGCCCTTGAGCGCAGAAAAAGGCTCAACCTGTACCCAATCTCCAAACTCAACCAGCGCTTTACGCACTTCGTTTACTGTCTTCATCTTCGCGCTTTGCGCCAGCTTATCTGACTTAGTCAGTAATGCGAGTACCGGAATTTCACTCGCCACCGCCCATTCAATCATCTGCATATCCAGATCTTTTAGGGGATGACGGATATCCATTAAAACCACAACACCACTTAAACAAGCACGCTTCTGTAAATACTCGCCTAGAGATTGTTGCCATTTAATCTTCATGGCTAATGGCACTTGGGCAAAACCATAACCCGGTAAATCGACTAATCTACGCTGTGCATCAAGCTCAAATACGTTAATCAGTTGAGTGCGTCCAGGCGTTTTACTGGTACGCGCTAAGTTCTTCTGCTCAGTTAATGCATTGAGCGCACTCGATTTTCCAGCATTTGAGCGACCAGCAAAAGCAATCTCAACACCGACATCGCCAGGCAGATATTGATCCAAATGTGCAATGTCTGGTGCACTGATTAAAAACTTCGCCCTGCGAAAATCTATATGAGATTCAGTCACTATTTACTCCAATATATTTACTGCGCAATACCATAATTTATGAAGAATTGCTTACTTTTCCACGTTTTCGTGTAAAATATTACCCCGATCACATTAAACATATTTTACCACGCTTGCGGGTCACCCTAGTAAGCTCAGGATAATAATCTTAACCAGAAGTTGGAACGCCATGAAAAAGTTAGCTCTTGCGCTGTCTGTTGTAGTTGCCGCCATATCTTCACCTGCGATTGCTGAAGGTAATGCTGAAGCGGGAAAAACTAAAATTATCGTCTGTTCTGCCTGTCACGGTATGGACGGTAACAGCATGATCGATATGTACCCTAAGCTTGCGGGCCAACACGCCACATACCTCCAAAAGCAACTACATGATTTCCGTAGTGCGGCACAATCTGGCGGTAAAGATGGTCGTATGGATCCTATCATGAGTGGTATGGCAATGCCTCTTAGTGATCAAGATATTCTCGACATTACTGCATATTTCTCTACTCAAGCAATCCAAGTTGCTGAGGTGAAAGATGTTCCTGAGCTAGGTGCAAAACTTTACAAAGGTGGCGATGTGTCACGCGGCATCACTGCATGTATGGCATGTCACGGTCCAGATGGTAAAGGGGCTGAATCAGCCGGTTTCCCAGCATTAGCCGGTCAACACGCTAACTATATCAAGATCCAACTGACTAAGTTCCGTGATGCAGGTCGTCACAATGACCTAAACGGTATGATGCAAGATGTCGCTAAGAAGTTAAATGACAGCGATATCGATGCACTATCTAAATATCTTGCTAGCCTGAAATAAGGTTTAGCGATGTAAAGAAGGGTGTGTTGTCACCCTTTTTTTACACCGCCTAGTTTACGTTAACGTAAACTGATAAAGATTCATGCTTGACATGGATCACAGATTTGGGTTTAATAAGCCCCGTACCGAGATAAACCCATCTGTTTGTACAAATAAATTAATAATAACTTACAGATTTCGGTATAATTAACATTCAAGATATAAGAATAAAGACTCTCAATAACAACAATATAACTAAGACCACTCTCTAATAATAACAAGAGCAGTGATTTCGCTTTGAAATCCAGGTCAGTACATTTTTGTAAGGGACGGCCGATAACGCCAATTTGCGAAAGCAAAACGCCTTACATTCAGGGTAACTTGCCCCATCAGGACACAGTTTTACATGATGTAAACTGTAGCAAAGGAAGCTAATCGCTTTGGATGCACTGGCTGGAAGCTTGTTATCACTGGAAGGTACTTCAAGTAACAAGGATGGTTGATTTAACGTCATTGATGACGCTGCTATAAAAGATGTGTCTTGAGACCATCTACGGAAACTGTGGTCAGGATGGCGACAGGAAAGAATTAAGAGTCTGGAAGACCGCTAACAAAAACACGCTGGGAAAGCAGTAAAAAAAAGAAGGATACCGACCGGGAAAGTCGCATAGCAAGTACGGATACTTGGAATCAGAATAGGGTGCTAAAATGCACTGTTTGTAAGGCGGCAGTTTAACTGCCGCCTTTTTTCTTTGTGATTTTCAGTCAAAACGCACTTTGTCTAGAAAGTGCACTCTGCAAATATAATTGTTACAATCAAAGCCTTAATCTTTTATCAGTTGACTCAATGCGCAGATGTCCCCTTTGTCATAGCACACAAACACTGTTGCTCCTACAGGACAAAAAACGGTGTTTTTATATTTGCCAGACATGCGGACTCACTTTTGCTGATGCAAATAGCCATCTTCCTCCTGCGGCAGAAAAACAGCGCTATGGACGTTCGCGGATTGCCGCCAAACAGCGCCAACTCTCGCAATTTATTTTGCCGCTACTGACACAAATACAACTGCAGCAAAAAGGTAGCCTTACGGGCTTAAATTTTGGACGCGTGTTAGATCAAACCAGTCTGGCGACCATTGAATCGGCGGGGCACACCTTCAAGCAATATGACCCTTTCTTTGCTCCTGACCATGAACCTCTAAAGCAAGAGTATGATTTTATTTGCTGCTACCGAGTATTTGAGCATTTTCAGTATCCCTTCAAAGAATGGAGATTACTGACCCGCTTGCTTAAACCAGGAGGCTGGTTAGCAATTAGTACTCCTTTATTAATTGATTTAGAAGGTTTTGCTAAGTGGCATTATAAAAACAATCTCACTCACGTGAGTTTTTACCAAAGACTAACTTTTGAATACCTAGCGAGTAATAGTGATTTTGAACTATTATTTGCCGCGAAAGACCTCGTTTTGATGCAAAAAACATCATAATCTGGTATAACAGCCGACCGAATTTAGCACTTAGTCGATCCCGTATCGGCTAGGCCATACGATGTAAATAATTGAGAAAATCATGTCTCGTAGCAAGAAAACACGCAAGGGCGGCGAGAATAGCCCCAAACAACAGCCAAGAGTGAAAAAGCAGGACCGTGCTGAAGTAACAGGCAAGCGCGCAGAAAAGGGTAACAAGTCTGGCAGTCGTCATAATGAAGCGCTGATCCAGGCTCAAGCACCACAGAAAAAGGCTGCACAGAGCAAAGATCCTCGCCATGGCAGTAAAAAACCTGTGGCTTTGACGTTGCCAACCGCGACAGAAAAGCCAGCCACGCCAAAGGTTAAGCAGCCAAAGTTAACTGACGAGCAAAAATTACTGAAGCTGGAAGAAGATCCAAGACTAAATCAGTTGCTCGATATGCTAGAAGAAGGTCGCAACTTAAATGATGCCGATCAAAAATGGTTAGATCAGCAGCTGAATAAGATTGAAGCCCTGATGATTAAACTGGGTATTAGCGATGAGCTAGAAGATGAAGTGCCAGCGAAATCTAAAGCTGATTCAGATGACGACCTGTTCGATCGCTTTGAATCCGGTGCCGAACTGCTAAAAGATTATCAAGATAAGTTTTAAATCTTAGAATATGCATAAAAACAAAACGATTATGTTTTGTTTTTATGCTTTCTGAACAAGGAGTTCTCGTGTCTACCACTCTTATCGTTCTTGGTTTTATCATTATTGTTGCCCTCAGTAGCTACGCCACTTTTTTACTCCTCAAACTCAAGCAACAAAAACACCGTCAACAAGCGCTTTTTGCCGAGCGCGAAGTGGCAGCTAATGCCAAACGAGCACAAGTACTCGAAGATATCCGCTATATTGCGACAGCCATGATTGAAGACCGCTGTGAAATCTCCGAAGGCGTGGTCAGGATTGGGCGTTTGTTTGAGATTTTATCCCTCAGCGAGCGAGTCGCACCAGAGTTTCCTGCACTCTTCCAACATTTTGAGTTAATTAAAAATCATCCGATTATGGAAGCCCGCCAAGCTCTGCCAAAGCAAGATCGAATGAAACTCGATTTTACACGAATGAAATCTGAAGCTGAGCTTGCCGAAGGTATTAACGAAGATGCTAAAAAGTTGTCGACTTATCAGCTAAAAACACCGCACTAAAAACGCTTACTCCGCCTCGAAGCCAAATTTGGATCGGTTTCGAGGCGATCAATTTAAATCCGTTCATCACATAGAGTGCGACTTCCCGTGAGCCTGTGCACAAAACCTCCAAAAAACGACAGACACACGCTCTTTTTTCATAGATATTGCGTAACTTCTAAAATGGCAGACATCATTTTTACAACCTAGATCAAGGTTATTTACCTAAGAACCTTGCATACTTCGTTTGTTGCTAATTTACCCTCGGAGGACACGCCTTGAAGCAGCCCACTCAGATAAGCTGGGATCAGTCGATGATCGAAAAATATAACTACAGCGGTCCCCGTTATACTTCTTATCCAACGGCGCTAGAGTTCGATGATTCATTCACTGAACAAAACCTGTTAACGGCGATTGAAAACAGTAAGAGTGACAAACTGTCGCTGTATATTCACATCCCCTTCTGCGCCAAACTTTGCTACTACTGTGGCTGTAATAAAGTCATCACTCGCCACGCCCACAAGGCTGATCAATACATTGAGTATTTAAGCCTCGAAATTATTAAGCGTGCTCCGCTGTTTAAGCACTACACAGTCACCCAAATGCACTGGGGCGGCGGCACTCCAACCTTCTTAAATCCAGAGCAAATTTTGAAGTTAACCGACTTAATCAAGGCTAACTTTAACTTTGCCGCTGAAGGTGAGTTCTCGATCGAAGTTGACCCGCGTGAGATTGAGCTTTCAATGCTCGATACCTTAAAAGAAGCAGGCTTTAACCGCATTTCTATCGGGGTGCAGGACTTCAATAAAGAAGTACAAGTCGCAGTTAACCGCGAGCAGGACGAGCAATTTATTTTCGATTTAATGGCCAAAGCCAAGGCCATGGGATTCGTCTCAACCAATATCGACTTAATTTACGGTCTGCCACACCAGACACCCGAAACATTCGCCGCCACCATGCAGCGCGTGTTAGACCTGTCGCCCGACCGTCTATCTGTATTCAACTATGCCCACTTACCCGCGCGTTTTGCCGCGCAGCGTAAGATCAAAGATGAACATTTACCTTCGCCAAAACAAAAACTCGAGATGTTGCATCAAACGATCGAGACCTTAACCGGCGCGGGTTATCAGTACATCGGCATGGACCACTTCGCTAAGCCTGACGATGAGCTGGCTAAGTTACAACGCGAAGGCAAACTGCACCGTAACTTCCAGGGTTATACCACCCAAGAAGAATGCGACCTGCTCGGTCTGGGCGTGTCTTCAATCAGCCAAATCGGCGATTGTTATGCGCAAAACCAGAAGGACATTCGTCCTTACTACGAAGCCATCGACAAAGATGGCCATGCGCTGTGGAAAGGTTGTAGCCTGAACCGTGACGACGAAATCCGCCGCGTAGTGATCAAACAATTGATCTGCCACTTCGATTTAGATATGGCGAAAATGGACGAAAAACTGGGTATTAAGTTTGAGGAATACTTCGCCGAAGACTTAAAACTACTGCAAACCTTTATCGACGATAAGTTAGTTGAAATCGCCGACAGAAAGATCACCATCAGCCCCACAGGCCGCCTGTTGATCCGCAATATCTGTATGTGCTTCGACCTTTACTACCGTCAAAAAGCGCGTCAACAACAGTTCTCCCGTGTGATCTAACACTGACACATTTCCAATAAAAAATCCGACTCAAATGTCGGATTTTTTATTGGGAAATAGAGCAGATTACTTAAGCTTTAGCCGCATACAGCGCCTTGCGCTCACTCTCAGATAAAAACGCCATTTCCATCCCGTTGCGTTGCACCTGAGTCAGCTCGGCATCGCTTAATCCCAGTTCAGACTTGGCAATGCGGTATTCATGCTTGATATCAATCGCACTCACACCCGGATCATCGGTGTTAAGGCTTATCAACACACCAGCATCCATAAAGGTTCTGAAGGGATGTTCAGCATAGGAAGACACTGTCGAGGTGTGCAGGTTGCTGGTTGGGCAAGATTCGATACCAATACGATGTTTAGCGAGATATTCCATCAGCTTAGGATCGTGAATCGCATTCACCCCATGGCCGATACGTGTCGCGCCCAACTCCTGAATCGCTTGCCACATACTTTGCGAACCCGCCGCTTCGCCCGCATGGGCGGTAATCGCTAAGCCCGCGTCTCGCACTCGCTTAAAGTGCTCATTAAACAACTCGCCAGGAAAACCTAACTCATCGCCAGCTAAATCCATCGCGACTAAGTGTTGTTTATGGGCGAGTAGACCTTCAAGCTCCTGAGTACAAGCGGCTTGGCCGAAGGAGCGCGACATAATCCCGATAAGATTGATCTTAACTTGATAATCTTTCAGGCCTGCTTTCACCCCATCGATAACCGCTTCAACCACACCTTCAATCGGTAGCTTATGGTTCATCGCCATGTAATATGGGCTAAAACGCAGCTCCGCATAATCAAGGCCAGATAACGCCGCATCGGCCACGTTTTCATAGGCGACACGTTTTACCGCATCTAAATCAGCGAGAACGGCCACCATCCAGTCAAGCTTCTTCAAGAAGGCGACTAAGCTGGTTTCTTTCCCCTGAATCTGTACAAATGGCGCGAGAGTCTCTAAAGAATCGGCAGGCAAAGCAATGCCATGTTGGTGTCCGAGTTCCCAAATGGTGTTCACTCGCACGTTACCATCTAAGTGACGATGCAAATCCACCAATGGAATGGATGTATTGATCATAATTAACCCCTATATGAACTACCCAGCCAATGCTTTTGTTATTTGGTCTAGGGCGGACACTAAGTTTAACACGCATTCTTGGGTGGCACTTAGCTAAGGGCAGGATTTAAATTCACATTCAGTCACAATTCTGCTTAATATGCGTACAAGAATCTGGGGTAAACCTCAGGCATAATGACTTCAATAACAACGAAAATATCCGAGATAAATCATGCATAAACTCTTTACCCCAAGCTTACTGATTTGCGCCCTAACTGCCTGTAGCACAGCTCAAACTCCTATCGAACATACACCGACAACCATCACTACAGCGCAGGCGCCAGCCAAAACTATGGCACCAGCACTGCAAGCGATTGTGGATCAAAGTTGGCAACTCCAACTCAGTGCCAGCCCAGAAATGGCCTATGGAATGGGAGATAAGAGTGCTGCGGGTAAACTACAAGATCTGTCTCCAGAAGCCTTAGCCAAGCTCAATCAAGGACAAATTGCCATTCTGGCCCAATTGAAAGCACTGGATCGCAGTAAGCTGAGTAAAGAGGATAAAATCAACGCCCAAATCCTCGAAGATCAGATCCAAAACGAGGTCGACCTGTATAAATACAAGGATTACTACCTGCCAATCACCGCAGAGAGTGGCTTCCACGCCTATATATCTTCCATTGCGCAAGGGCGGTTCAATACCCTAGAGGATTACCAAAACTACCTAGGCAAGCTCAAGGCACTACCTACCTATTTTGCCCAGCAAACCCATTGGTTAAAACAAGGCTTAAAGGAAGGCATTACACCGCCTAAAGCCACGCTCAAGGGATTTGAAAACAGCATTAGTGTTTACATCTTACCGGTAGAGAAAAGCAGTTATTTCAAGCCTTTTACTCAATACCCAAGCCACTTTACTGAGGCGCAAAAAACGCAACTGACCCAAGAAGGCCGAGCATCGGTCGAGCAGAATGTGCTCCCGACCTATCAGGCTTTTTATGATTTTATGACTCAGGAGTATATGCCCAACACTCGGGAAAATATTGCCGCCAACAGCTTACCCGATGGTGATGCCTTCTATGAGAACCGCGTCCGTTACTACACGACCTTAAATATGACCTCGGCCGAAGTGCACGAGCTCGGTTTAAAAGAAGTAAAGCGTATCCGCCAGGAAATGGAGCAAGTCATTAAGTCTGTTGGCTTTAAAGGCAGCTTTGCCGACTTTTTACATTTCTTAAGAACCGATCCCCAGTTTTATACCACCAGTGCGGATCAGCTCCTGAAGGAAGCGGCATTTATTGCCAAAAAAGCCGATGCCATGTTGCCCAAATATTTTGGTAAATTGCCGCGAAAACCCTACGGTATCGCGCCAGTGCCGGCCGAAATTGCCCCGAAATACACCTCAGGCCGTTATTCAGGCTCTAATCGTGATGACGAGCCGGGTTACTACTGGGTTAATACCTACGCCTTAGATAAGCGCCCGCTCTATGAACTCGAAGCGCTAACGCTACACGAAGCAGTGCCCGGACATCATCTGCAGATTTCACTTAACTCCGAACTGAGCTCGTTGCCTGATTTTCGTCGCTACAGCTATATTTCGGCCTTTGGTGAAGGTTGGGGATTGTATAGCGAATACTTAGGCTTAGAAGCGGGATTCTATCAAGACCCTTACAGTAACTTTGGACGTCTCACTTACGAGATGTGGCGCGCCGCTCGCCTCGTTGTCGATACGGGGATGCACGCCTAAGGTTGGAGTCGAGAACAAGCCATCGAGTTTATGGCGAGCAACACGGCGTTATCGCTCCACAATGTGACCACTGAGATTGACCGCTACATTACCTGGCCAGGGCAAGCACTCTCCTACAAGATTGGTGAGCTCACCATTAAACGCCTACGCGCGAAAGCCGAGCAAGCCTTAGGCGATAAATTTGATATTCGCGCCTTCCACGACGCGGTATTAGAAAATGGTTCTGTACCTATGTCGGTGCTGGAGCAACAGATAAACGACTTTATCGAAGCGCAAAAAGCCGCGATTTAAGCTCATCCCAAGGGAGCGGGTATTTTCCTGCTCCCTTTCCTGCCCGCCCCAGTTCTCTGATACACTCTAGCAAACCTTTTTGCCCGAGATGTGTGACAGAGTATGAGCCAAACGCCCCAAAACTTTCCAAGGGAAGAGTTTTCCAAGGTAGCTTTTTCAACGGAACACGATTTAAATACTTCTGAACAGCAAGCCTTTTGGCAAACCGTTATCCAAGACACACTCAAAACCCCCGATGGATTAACCTTGGCCTACATGATGGTCAAGCATCCCAAGGCCCATGCCAGCATAGTTATCAGCAGTGGCCGAGTTGAGTCCTACTTAAAGTATCAAGAATTGGTATTTGACTTGTATCAGCAAGGCTATTCGGTGTTTGCCATTGATCACCGCGGCCAGGGATTATCGAGCCGCATGACGGCAAATCCCCATCAAGGCCATGTGCGGCGGTTCAACGACTATATCGACGACTTTGCCCTGTTTATGCAAAGAGTTGTACTTAAACATGCCACTTCACCGCTGTTCTTACTCGGGCATTCCATGGGCGGCGCCATCGGCACCTTGTATCTCAAACAACATCCAGATGTGTTTACCGCGGCGGCATTCTCAGCCCCCATGTATGGTATTAAGTTACCTATGCCTAAAGGGTTTGTCCGTTGGTTAGCCAGTAAGCTCGATACCAGCCTCAACGGTGGAGAGCCTAACTATGTTCTCAGCGGGCAAAACTATAAGGCCGCTCCCTTTAAAGGCAATGATCTCACCCATTGCCAGAGCCGTTATCAAGCTTACCGAGAATTGTACGATGCAGCGCCAAAGCTGCAATTAGGCTCACCGACTAACCGCTGGTTGACTGAATCCTTAGATGCGGCCGATGCCTGTGTCTTGGCCACGGCATATATCCGCACACCCATTCTGATCCTACAAGCTGGTGAGGATAAAATTGTCGACAATGCCGCACAAAATCTTGCGGTGAGTTCTAATTGCCAACTAAAAGTGATTGCAGGTGCTGCCCATGAAATTTTTATGGAGAAAGATAGCTATCGCAATCAAGCACTCAATTACGTACTCGACTTTTTTAAACGCTACGCAACAAGGGACGTGGACAAGCAAGCTGTATAAAATCATTAAAACTCAAGGCTCGAGCGATATTGTAGCCTTGAAAGTGCGTACATCCTAAGGCTGTAAATAGCTGCTGTTGCTGTACAGATTCCACACCTTTCGCCACTATCGGCAGTTTAAAAGATTGTATCGATTGGATAAGCGCTTGGCTCCAACTGGCATCAACCAGCAAGCTTGCAGCACAATGCAGATCTAACTTAACCTCTGTAAGCGGGTAGTGGTGTAGGCAACTTAAGGCGCACTGGCCAGCACCAAAGTTATCTAATGTAATCGCAATACCAGCCTCTGTTAACTGTCGGATACGTGGCTCAACAAAAGCGTTAGCAGTAAGCAATATACCCTCAGCAAGTTCAACCCCCAGTTGCTTATCATCAAGCTCATAGGAACGAACTAAAGTAATAAATTGATCTACAAAATCAGCTTGGCAAAAAGATAAGGTACTTATATTCAACGTCATACGCGGCAGTATGATGCCTTGTTGCTTAAACTGTTTGACTAACTGACAAACTCGATCGGCAACATTTAAATCAAGCGCGGCGATTAATCCATTATGCTCAGCTAAGCGAATAAACTGCGCTACAGGCACGATTTCACCATTGGTTAAATACCAGCGAGATAAAACCTCTGCAGAAACAATTTTGCCTTGCCTATCAACAACAGGCTGGAACATCAAAGAGAGTTGATTGTCAGTAATCGCATGTTGCAATGCACTGATTAATGACGATTCAGGATCAACAGCAGACGCTAACTCTGGATGATAAAACGCGCATCCCTCATGCTCCAGTGACAGAGCACACTTCATTGCGAGTTGCGCACGCTGAACCACGAGTTCTGGAGTGAGAGTATCGACGGGATCTAATAAACAAATACCCACGTTGGCACTCAAACTAAAATGAGACTCTCCATAATGGAAAGGGCGAATCGTAATTTGTCTTAACTCGGTTGCCAAAGCTAATGCTCGACGCCCTGCAATCTCAGCATCAACGGCCAACTCCTTAATTAAAAGAGCAAAATGACCAAGTTCAATATGAGCAACGACAATGTTCTCTGTAAAGTAACTCGAGAGCCTTGCACTTAGCTGCGACAGTAAACGCTCAAGTTCGTGGGATGATAATGCCTCGCTAATGCCTAAGGTATCGACATTAACGAATAATAATGCTCCCCATTGGCCAGAACTATTACGTTGAGTCAGGTAATGTGACAATTGCGCCATAAATACTTCAGGAAGCATCCGATGACCACCTGCCGATTGCTTCACTAACTCCGCAATCGCAGCATGGTTTCTCTCACTCTCTGATACATCGACATGAATGCCTATCATCCGAGTCGGTCTACCAAGATGGTCCCAGTCGACTAACATGCCACGGTCAAATACCCAGACATAATGCCCTTCGCGGTGCTGTAAGCGATGAACACTCTCAAACTCTTTTGTTTTTCCGCTCACATATTCCTGCAAGCAATGCAATACAGCCTGTCTATCCTCGGGATGCAAACGTGTTTCCCATGTCTGGAATACCCCTTCCAGTTCATCGGGTTGATAACCTATCATTTCTTTCCAGCGGTCGGAGAGAAACACTTCGCCAGTACGAAGATCCCAATCCCAAATACCATTGCGCGACCCTTCAACGGCAAATAACCAACGCTGTTCACTATCATTAAGCTGTTTAACCGCTCGCGCTAACCGCTCATGAACCAATTGAAGGTTTGTTTGCAGGGATAAAATCTCGGACGCACTCCAAGGTACTTGAGTAGAAAATGCCGATGTGCCGACATGTTGTGCCGATTTGCATAACAGCTTCAGTGGACGTATTAGCAGATAATATAACACGCAGGTAAAGCCAATAAGCAGCAACGCCCCAAGCCCCCACACACGCATAAATCGCTGTTGTAACTCGCTTGATGCTCTCGTGACCAAAGGGGCTAGATCAGATTCAAGATAAAGCAGCTCTGTGGCCCCAGGATACTGGGCGTCAACTGGATAATAAGCTTGAATTGATAACCTTTTTGGATTGACCGAAATACTTGCCTGACCTGATTGCACTACGGCATGATGTCTAAGCACATCATATCCATCAATCACTTCTATCGCATTGCTATCGCGCCAAACAGTATGATTAGCAAAACGGATCCGACTGTTCGCATCCAGCAAGATATAAACCATCACATTCATATCTAAGGTTGCTAGAGACACTTCCTGCTCAATCCGCTCAATATCTTGCAATGCCTGTGCTGACTGAACGACAGCCTGCATACGCAAAAGCTGCTGTTTTATCTGACTAACTTGACGATCAGCTAACTCCTTACGCACCAGTTCACTCTCATAAAAATACTCAGCAGTCACTAACACTAAATAAAGTGTCAGCATACACACAGGAATTAATACGGCGAGTGAGAGTTTGCGAAGCATTGGTAGCTTATGATCTTAAATAAAGAAATAGACGCCCTGTATGCTAACGGTAAACCTACGACTAAGCAAAAAGACTTAACATAAATACGAGTATTTTGGAGAATACTGCCTAAAAATTAAGACAGTGATTGATTGTAATCATCTAATAACATTTAGATGTTTTGAATATGTAGATGTTTTGAATATGGGATCGCTATGTTACAACAAACAGGCAGTTTGAAATTTCAAAAACAAAAAAGCCAGCTTATTCAGCTGGCTTCATTGTTTAGTTAGGTGCTTGGCGATGACCTACTCTCACATGGGGAGACCCCACACTACCATCGGCGCGATTGCGTTTCACTTCTGAGTTCGGGATGGGATCAGGTGGGACCACAATGCTA
>NZ_JAMDJP010000008.1:0-191129 GCF_023475945.1 Shewanella sp. 8A | reverse complement strand
GGCGAGTGCTTCTGAGAGTTGCATAAAAAATCCGATGACATGAGGTCATCGGATTTTGATCTTTTCAGCGAGATCGTCAAGCGATCTGTCTTAACTGATCGGCATTACTCAGTTGAGGTGGTTTTTTTTATCTTTTGTAACAGCGTCAAACTATTGTAGTCGTGCTAACAAATCAGATTATAAGGCTTCAAAATCATTCACATTGATTGCGGCTAAACGTAACTTATCCGCATGCAATAGTGTTTGATGTTCTTCGCTATTAATCGTGCCCTGCTCTAGCGCTTTAGCAAATAGAACCAAGTTTGGTACTTTTGCAGGTAACTCACCGCTGCGCTGTGCTTTTTTAAGCTTTTTGTAAATCTCTTTACAGGCATATTGTGCTACAAACGCTTGTTCTACTTCAGCAATACCACCCACATCGCCTTCAAACTCAGGACAAAGGAAGGTAATGCGCTCACGGGCAGGACTCGGTTTTAACATGCCAGAGACAAGCTCAGTCGCCATTTTATCGCTCGGCGCATTAAAATGATTGCCGATCGGGAAAATGAGTGCTCGCAATAACCAAGCAAATGGACGATTGGGGAAGTTGCGGATCACATCCTCTAGTGCTTTCGCCGCTAAGTGCAAGCGATTAGCCATTACATAACGTACCGCAGGTAAATCATCCTGTTGGCGACCATTGTCTTCAAATAGTTTTAGCGTTGCAGAGCCTAAGTACAACTGACTCAATACATCGCCCATCCGTGCAGACAACATTTCCTTGCGTTTTAAATCGCCGCCCATAATCAACATTGAAATGTCCGTCATAAAGGCCAGCGCCGAAGACAAACGGGACATATCTTTGTAGTACTGTTTGGTTTCGCCACTTACGGGGGCGCTACCAAAACGACTCGCAGTTAAGGCACTAAATAATGCACTGAACGCGTTACGCGTCGCATACCCCATATGGCCCATTAGCAACGAGTCAAAACGCGCAAGCGCCTCGTGCTGATTTTCCATAGCTGCCGCTTCCATTTCGGCCAGAACGTAAGGATGACAACGGGTTGCGCCTTGACCAAAGATCATTAACGAGCGGGTAAGAATATTCGCGCCTTCTACGGTGATCGAAATTGGATTCGACATATAAGGATGGCCGAGGTAGTTTTTAGGTCCTAATTGGATCCCCTTACCCGACTGAATATCCATCGCATCGTTCATAACAGCTCGGCCAAGTTCAGTCATGTGGAACTTCGCAATAGCCGTCACCACTGAGGGTTTGACTTTAAGGTCAATGCCTGTGGTGGTTAAACGACGTGCAGCTTCTAACTGGTAGGTATTGGCAATAATGCGAGCAAGGGCTTCTTGCACCCCTTCAAACTGACCAATCGCCATGCCAAATTGGTGGCGCACATAACTGTAGGCTGTGGTGGTTTTGGTTGCCATATGGCCTGAAGCAGTTGCCAGCGCTGGCAGAGAAATACCGCGACCTGCTGATAAACATTCAACCAGCATGCGCCAGCCTCTGCCCGCAAATTCTGGACCGCCAATGATCCAATCGAGCGGAATAAACACTTCATCGCCCTGGGTTGTACCATTCATAAACGCCATATTAAGTGGATTATGACGACGACCAATCACCACACCAGGATGATCCGTTGGAATCAACGCGCAGGTAATACCAAGATTCTTTTTATCACCTAATAGACCGTCAGGATCGCGCATCTGGAAGGCTAAACCCAATACCGTTGCAACAGGTGCTAAGGTGATATAACGCTTATTCCAGGTTAATTTAAGGCCTAATACCTCTTCGCCGTTAAACTCACCACGGCACACAATGCCCACATCTGGGATTGCGCCCGCGTCACTGCCTGCTTCTGGGCCTGTTAACGCAAAGCAAGGTATTTCATCGCCTTTCGCTAATGCAGGTAACCAACGTTCCTTTTGCTCTTCAGTGCCATAGTGAGTTAATAATTCACCAGGGCCTAATGAGTTAGGTACCATCACAGTTACCGCAGCACTCACGCTACGACTAGCTAACTTGCTCACAATCGTCGAATTGGCATAAGCCGAGAACGCTTTACCACCAAATTTTTTCGGAATGATCAGCGCAAAGAAGCCTTCTTTTTTGAAATAATCCCACAGCTCTGGCGGCAAATCTTTACGATTATGGACAATGTCAAAATCATCGATCATTGTCAGGGCCGTCATGACCTGATTATCAATAAAGTCCTTCTCTTCTGCCGTCAGCGTTGGCTTGCCGTAGCTGTGCAGCGTGTTCCAGTTCGGATTACCGCGGAATAATTCTCCTTCCCACCATACATCGCCCGCTTCCATCGCTTCGCGCTCAGTATCGGATAATGGCGGTAACACTTTTTTGAAAAAATGGAAAACTGGCTGGGTGATAAATTGCATTCTGAGGCTTTTTACTGCAAACAGCGCAATAACAGCTATCAGGGCAATAATTATAATCGTCAACATAATCAAGACCTTTTTATTAAGAAGCTACGGGAACTGATACGCCCGCGGCCATGTAGGGGATCACTTTACGGATCACGGCTTCAATATCGTTGTGCTCGCCAAATTCGGCCGCAGCAATATCGTTTAAGGCGTCAGCTGAAGCCATAGTGAAAACGATTGTGCCGAGGGTAAAGTGTAAGCGCCAAAACATTTCTGCCTGAGGAATATGGGGAGCACTGGCCGATACCGCCTTCACAAAGGTATCTAGATGTTGTCCATAGTGGGTGGTGATAAACCAGCGCAGATGCCCTTGGCTTTCGATATAGCCTCGTCCAAGTAGCTGTAGGAAAATCGTGGTACCTTCCGTGCGCAAGTCATTTAAATCCAATAACGGATCGACTAACGCCGATAAAATATCCTCTAGCGAAGCCTGAGAGGATGCAGTATGTAAACGTTTTATAGCCGTCGATGCTGCGGGCATAAAAACGTCTAAATAGCGGGCTAACACTGCACGGATTAACTCTTTTTTAGAGCCAAAGTGATAATTCACCGACGCTAAATTGACCTCTGCCTTGCTAGTGATAAGTCGTAATGACGTCTCAGAAAAACCTCTTTCGGCAAAGAGTTTCTCTGCAGCATCAAGTATTCTTGTTTTTGTATCAGATCGACTTGCCATTCCGTGACCTTGAATTAATTTAAAACACTCGTTTAAATTAAACATTGGTATGGTCATTGTCAAACGAAAAATGACCAAATAAGCTGCGTCACAACAACGAGGCTTAACAAGCCAATCACAGTGATTGCAAAAAAGAGCCAAAAGCCATCAAGTTTTATTCAAAATACAATCCACTTAGGTAGAATGTGCAACACAAAAACAACAAAGGACTGCGATACATGGTTATTCGATTGAATCGTCCCACAACACTTGCGCTCACTATCGCGCTAACCTTAGGCTTAACCGCATGTAACGATGCACAAAGCAAGGCCGAAGCTACCGCCGCTAAGCCTACTGCTAACAAAAATGCACCCGATAAAGCTCAAGCCATTGCCTTTATTCAAGATGCTGAAGCGCAAATGGCGCTGTTATCCATTGAAGCGAATCGTGCCGAATGGATTTATAGCAATTTCATCACCGAAGATACCGCAGCATTATCGGCCGCAGTGGGTGAAAAAGTCAGCGCCGCGTCCGTCAAGTTCGCCACTGAAGCCGCAAAATATGCCAATGTTGAACTTGATCCCGCCAATGCCCGCAAACTAAATATTCTACGTAGCGCACTTGTGTTACCTGCGCCGCTGGATCCCGCCAAAAATGCTGAACTGGCGCAAATCAGCTCCGAGCTCAATGGGCTCTACGGTAAAGGCAAATATTGCTTCGCCGATGGCAAATGTATGACGCAACCTGAACTGTCTACCCTGATGGCGGAATCACGGGATCCCGCTAAATTACTTGAAGCGTGGAAAGGCTGGCGTGAAATTGCAAAACCAATGCGTCCGCTATTTCAACGTGAAGTTGAACTCGCTAACGAAGGCGCAAAAGACTTAGGCTACGCGAATCTGTCCGAGTTGTGGCGCAGCCAATACGATATGAAACCCGATGAATTTTCACAGGAATTAGACCGTTTATGGGGACAAGTTAAACCCCTCTACGAATCCCTGCATTGTTATGTTCGCGGCGAGCTGAATAACGAATACGGTGATGCCATTGCGCCGAAAACAGGCCCGATTCCGGCACATTTGCTAGGGAATATGTGGGCGCAGCAATGGGGGAATGTGTACGATCTCGTCGCCCCGAATGATGCCGATCCTGGCTATGATGTGACCGAGCTACTTGAGCAGAAAGGCTACGATGAGCAGAAGATGGTGAAACAAGCCGAAAGCTTTTTCACCTCTTTGGGCTTTGCGCCGCTGCCAGAAAGTTTTTGGAGCCGCTCTTTATTCTTACAACCCAAAGATCGCGACGTAGTGTGTCACGCTTCCGCGTGGGATCTGGATAACCTAGATGATATCCGCATCAAAATGTGTATCCAAAAAACCGCTGAAGATTTTACCGTCATTCACCACGAACTTGGACACAACTTCTATCAACGTGCCTATAAACAACAACCTTTCCTATTTAAAAACAGTGCCAATGATGGTTTCCATGAAGCCATTGGTGACACGATCGCGCTATCTATCACCCCAAGCTATCTAAAACAGATTGGTTTGCTCGAAGACGTACCCGATGCTTCGAAGGATATTGGCTTACTGCTTAAACAAGCTCTGGATAAAATCGCCTTTCTCCCCTTTGGTTTGATGATCGACCAATGGCGTTGGAAGGTATTTAGTGGCGAAATTACCCCTGCGCAATATAACCAAGCCTGGTGGGAATTAAGAGAGAAATACCAAGGCGTTAAGGCCCCGACTGACCGCAGCGAAGCCGATTTTGACCCAGGTGCAAAATACCATGTGCCCGGTAATGTGCCTTATACCCGCTATTTTCTCGCGCATATTCTGCAATTCCAGTTCCACAAGGCGCTGTGTGAAACGGCTGGAGACAAGGGCCCTGTGCATCGATGCAGTATTTACGGCAATCAAGCGGCTGGAGAAAAACTCAATAAAATGTTAGCGCTTGGTGCAAGCCAACCTTGGCCCGTTGCCTTAAAAGAAGTCACAGGAACGGAAATAATGGATGCGAGCGCCGTACTCGATTATTTTGCGCCACTTAAAATCTGGCTTGATGAGCAGAACAAAGCTGCGAATCGTCAATGTGGCTGGTAATTAAGCCTCAGGTGCGAGTCATATCCACGCCTTAAACTAAACCAATAAAAATGCCCAACGATGTTGGGCATTTTTTTAAGCTCCAGTATTAACGTCTAACGCTCGCGACAATCAGAGAAATCAATGCGTTCGCAAATCCATTAACGCCAACCCATTCCCTTACGATTTGCCTCTTTATTCTCAATCTTAAGCTGCTCGGATTTAGTCAACATCACATATAAGGCGCCCGTGCCGCCCTGCTCGGTTTTCGCAGAATGGTAGGCAAGTACCATATCAAGCTGAGATAACCAGTGACATACCGCTGATTTAAGCAATCCAGCCACGGGTTTACTGTTATGGCCTTTACCATGAATGAGCATCACACAACGTTCCCCATGGGCCTGCGCCGCTAACAAATAATTGAGTAACGCATCTCTGGCCTGACTCAAACGGTAGGCATGCACATCTAACTCCATTTTAATACTGTACTGCCCCAGCCTTAAGCGCTTAAAAACAGCCCCCTGAACCCCTTCACGCTTAAAACTGGCTATATCATCGGATGCCATAATCGGGATCAAGCTTAAATCCAGCGGCATACAAGCCAAATAAGCCTCACGTTGCAGCGCATCACGGCGCTGAATTTGCTCATCCGTTAATGCCTTAGGTTGTAAATTCACCACCTTGACATCACCTTTAAGTGGCACAACTCCCGCCATTTCTTCAAAAAATAGTGCCGATTCATTATCCAGCATGGCAAGCTCCTCCACTCTTCACTCTCAGTGTGCACTTTTACAACAGAAACACACTTTGTAAACATTCACCCCTTTAGTTCAGCGGGCACCTCCATTATAGTGGCGCCATGAATGCTTGATTAGAATAATGTAATGAGATTTTTGCTGCTAGCCCTGATATGCCTATTGTCGCTGCCGAGTTTTGCGACCCCCTCAAAAGCCAAGACCAGCATGACAACAGATCAATTGATAAATGCGAATTATCCTTTGTTTACTCAAGCATTTAATGAACTTAATCACGACGTCACTGCCGAGATTTATGCGAAAGACGCAAGTTATCTGTCAGAAAGTCAAAGTAAAGAAATTTATTACGGCCGTGATAATATTGTCGCCATTTATCAACGCTTTTTTGATAAAATCCGAACCAAAAAGGCCCGTATCGATATCGACTTTCGGGTGCTAAACCGCAAATTATCAGGCAACAGCGCGTTCGACACAGGCTATTATTTAGTGCGTTTTTATCCCGCCGAAGAGACTGGCGAACCCGTGAGTGAATTTGCAGGCAAGTTCGTCATTGGCACACAAAAAGACACCCAGCACCGCTGGAATGTCACCCTTGATATGAACAATCGAGCCGAGCCTAGTTTTTATTTGAATGCGAAGCCTGTGCCAAATCTTTACTATGGCCGTCAGTTTCCCCCGTTACCTGACAGTAAAAAACCAAAGTAATAATCTTTATTATTGAGCAAGTTACACTCATGACACCAGAAGCCTATTGTCCCTGTGGCAGCCAAAAACCTTATCAGCACTGTTGTGAAACTTTGCACCTTAATGTTGATTCTGGGACTCAAGTGGCCATCAGTCCCGAACAACTAATGCGTTCACGCTACTGCGCATTTGTGTGGAAAAATTTTGATTACATTATTAAAACTCACCATGTAGACTTTCTCGATGGCTTAACCTTCGAACAACTACAGCAAGGCCCACATCCACATTGGTTAGGGCTTGAGGTCTTAGCTGCGAATGAAAAAATCTATCCCGATGGTACTCAACGCGGCAATGTGACCTTCAAAGCTTGGTATAAACTCGCGGGTGAGATTGATGCAATCTATGAACGATCTGAGTTTATATTTGAACAGGGCCGTTGGTATTATACCCAAGGACAACAAATGCAGGCCAAACGCCCTGGGCGCAACGATCCCTGTGTTTGCCAGAGTGGTAAGAAATTTAAACAGTGCTGCTTAACACGATAGTTGTTGATGACAGTATCGACTCATAAAACTATCGATTCATAAAACAATCGACTCATAAAATAAAGGCAATCAATTGATTGCCTTTATTTTTTCATCACACCAATACGAACATCTGGTTTAGTGGGCGATAAAACTCGATTGTTTCGCGGCCAGCAAAAACTGCGCAAACTCGGGTTCTCGCAGGGCTGGACTGTATAAATATCCCTGTGCCTGATGACACAAACTCTTGGCTAAAAACGCCTCCTGCTCAACGGTTTCTACCCCTTCTGCGGTCAAGGAAATATTGAGCGCACTCGCCATCGCAATAATGGCCGAGACGATTTCTTGGCTTTCGCGGCTAATCGTCAAATCTGAAATAAACGAGCGATCGATTTTTAACTTACTGATAGGAAACTGTTTAAGGTAGCGCATCGAGCTGTAACCCGTCCCAAAATCATCGATAGCCAAGCCTACCCCCAGTTCAGCCAACTCCTGACACAATAAGGTCGCATGGCGAATATCGCCCATGAGTTCCGTCTCTGTAATTTCTAAAATTAAGGTTTTGGGCTTTAAACGATAACGGGTCAAGAGTTGCCATACTTGTTCATACAAATTACCACTAAAAAACTGCCGCGGAGACACGTTAACATGCATGCTAAGATCGGCATTGTGATGCTGCCAAATATTCAATTGCCGACAGGCCGCCTCTAATACCCAACTGCCTATCGCATTAATCATCCCCGATTGCTCGGCAATATCAATAAACGCGCCGGGATATAGCACGCCTCTTTTGGGATGATGCCAACGAATAAGCGCTTCGGCACCGATATAAGTTTGCTGTTCGAGATCCCTTAAGGGCTGGTAATAAAGCTCAAATTGTCGACCGCGAATAGCACTATGCAAATCGCGTTCAATTTGCGCATCTTCCTTAAACGCACTCAGCAATGTACTGTTAAAGACTTGAATTGCTGTGCCCTTTTTCTTCTTCGCATATTGCACTGCAATATCGGCGCAGGTCAGTGGTGCAAATAAATTTGCCACCGAGGCAATATCAACCACGGCCAGTGCGGGTTTAGGTTCCACTTGTTCACGGCCAATTAATATCGGCATGGCTAAATGCTGGTATAAGCGGGTGCTGATATAACCCAAATCATAAACTGCGTTATCGTCGGTCAGTAATACCGCAAACTCATCACTACCGACACGAGCGATTTCAGTCGCTTTGTTGATGTCTGAAAAATGCTTTAAGCGCCGGCCAATCTCAATCAACAGGCTGTCGCCATTTTCATGACCATAAGTATCGTTAAAACGCTTAAAGGCGACTAAATCGACTAGCAACAGTAGCCCATGTGTTGTTCGCTCGAGCACTCGATTAAAGTGACTGCGATTGTTAAGTCCAGTCAAGCTACAACGCCACGCCAGACGTTCCAACTCCGCTTTGTAGTTATGCTCATCCGTACTTTCTTCACCCGACACTAAAGCGTAATGATTGCCTCTATCGGTGATAAATTGGCTCACAACATATTTCAGCCAATAACGACTACCATCAGCACGATTAAATTGCACTTCACCTTTTGCCAGTTCACCTCTGAAAATTTTTGCTAAGGTCTGCTCAGCTAACGCATTGTGCTGTTTGAAAAAAGTTAAATCACGTAAATTAGTGCCAACGCTCCTGCTGCGCGAAATACCACTAATATCCTGATGGGCTTGGTTAACGTACTCCACTTTTTCAGTGTGCAAGTTAATCAACATAGTCATTTGACGAGATTGTTCTATGGCGCAGCGAAAAAGGCTGAGACGTTCTTCTTTATCGTAAGCATGTTTGGTAGCAAGAGTGAGGGCTAATTGATCGGCCATTTGGCAAGCCAGATGAATTTCACTATCGTGCCAATGGTGTGTGAGCTGCGCACGCTCAATGCAGAGCACGCCCTCAAGATGGCCATTGATACGGATGCCAACTTCGAGACTAGATAAAATTTGGCGTGGAATAAAATAACTATCGACTAATTCTGTCAACCGCGGGTCAATAAGCGTATTACCAGCATCTATATGTCTGTGATTTTTTAGTTCATTTAAATAACGCGGCACCGTTTGCAGCAGTTTAGGACGGTAGATGTCCTGCAGCGCCATCGCCCCAAACTGGGCGACGAGAGATTGGGTGTTTTGCTCGGCAGAAAAAATCCACACCGACACCAAGGAGACCGCTAAATTCTGACACAGTAGCTCTGTCGCTAACTCTGCCGTCTTAGTGAAATCACCCTGCTGCTTTGCCGTAGAATGGACTAAAGACTCTAATAAGTGTTGATGCTGACGTCGCTTCACTCTGATCCCTACAAAACTTCGTGTTGGGTAAAACGATACTGCTGCGACTAACACACTAAAGATAGGAGTGTTAATGGAGCCGATTTATCATTGTTTTTGTTGACGCAGATTATACTATCTACATTTAAAACCGCAACATCGGCCACACTTTATTACAAATTAACCTCGACTTGTATCACAGGGGTTGCGCTATAGACCATTCTCTAACTGGAAAATCATTTTTTCGACACTGACATCAAATACCAGTTTGAGCGTCACCCCCGTTTCACCTCGAGTAACGCTCGCTTGCGTGTGTCGAAAACGTGTCTGAGCACGCTCAACCATCTTTGCCGCCTCATTTTCCGCCTCGCCACCCGTAAACTGCAACTCAAGCACAGTATCTTGTTCATCAATCACAGCACCGATGTCGACAAAGCTGCCGCAATCGGTACATGTGTCGTTTACTGTGGGGGTTTGTCCTGCAATGATACCTTTCATAGGGTTATCCTCTCTAATGGTCTCATGTTAAAAACTCAACATAAGCGATTCAACATTAATATCACTAACGACTAATTATAGGGAATGATGATGAGAGAGACTCTGGTATTGCTCACGCTTATTACCCGAAATAATACCTTTGATAATAAATAGCCTCAGTAGCATTAAGCACTGGTTAAGCGTGGGATCAAATTACGTTGGATCGCCAGTTGATCGGCAAAGTGCATGATTTCAACTTGAGGAGATGGCAATTGTCCCCGCTGACGCAAGCGAGTTGTAAACTCACAGTTACTTAAGGCTTCGGCGATGGCGATGGGTTCACCACCTCGGATCACTAATGCTTCCGGTCGCAAGGCCTGTTGCAATTGAAATGCTCTTGCCCCTTGCTGCATAAACACGGCGCTATTGTCGATAATATGATTGTCTGAGGATAAATCCGCCACTAACGTTTGTTTTGGTGGTAATTCAAACTGACGTTGTAGTTTTTCGGCAGTATCGAGTTCTTTTTGCCATTGAAACTGCGCCATGTCCCTCGCGTCAGCAGACAATAGCGACAGCAACAGGGCAAACTCACCTCGCCTGTTGTGTTCGATTGCCGCATTTAAGCGGGAGCCAATTTGGGCTTCATTGATTAAAGGAACATCGATTTGCATAAAAAAACATCGCTAAAACAACTCGTTGTCAGTTAATCGACCAGTTGAACAAGAACTTTAGGAAAATTTTCATATTTAGACTTTACATGCCTAAGGTTTCTGACTACTATGGCGGCCGCAATTGAGGAGGGGTTCCCGAGTGGCCAAAGGGATCAGACTGTAAATCTGACGGCTCCGCCTTCGAAGGTTCGAATCCTTCTCCCTCCACCATTTGCACTAACAATTAGCGATGCTATAAAAGATACTCGTGGAGGGGTTCCCGAGTGGCCAAAGGGATCAGACTGTAAATCTGACGGCTCCGCCTTCGAAGGTTCGAATCCTTCTCCCTCCACCACTTTTATCTTCTGTTGTTCGTCAATCGTTAGTCTGCTGTAAACTTGCTTTACCCTTAAATCTGGCCAAGATTTAAGATAACTTTAAAATCAGACTCGATGAGTAAGACTAAAAGTTGAAGAAAATATGTGGAGGGGTTCCCGAGTGGCCAAAGGGATCAGACTGTAAATCTGACGGCTCCGCCTTCGAAGGTTCGAATCCTTCTCCCTCCACCACTCTTTCTCATATCACGCTATATACCGCTTTATTCCCCAAGTTTTCTTTCTAGCATTCCACCTTATCCAAAGTTATTTTTTATCGCTTACTTAAGACTATTGTCTTTAATTCATAGATTTTGCTGATAAAAAAACGCCCCATTCGGAGCGTTAAAGAAAAGTGCACAGCGCTAAGTAGCGATTAATCGATATTCAAGTACTTATGGGTCTGAATCGATAAACGCCAGTTGCGGGCAATACACACCTTCATCGCTAATTCCGTTGCCCTTGGTTTTTGGCTGATGGGTTGCAGACAAATAGTTTTCCCTGACACATCAATCCCTTTGAGTAACTCATCGAGTTCGTCGATATGATGTTCGGTCGCTATCGGATGCTTTATCTCGTTGGCGCGGGTCAAGGCCTGCGCTAACACCTTATAACCCCCTTTCATATTGATCTTGGGCGAGACAGTCACCCAGGTATCAGCATCACACTTCACCTCAAAGGTGCCACTGGTCTCGATTTGAGTGGCAAAGCCGGCAGCATGGAGCGTGTGGGTTAATTCATGCAGATCGTACATGCAAGGCTCACCACCAGTGATCACCACATGGCGCGCCGTATATCCCTTAGCGTTGAACGCCTCGATAAGACTCTGCGCCGTATGGTTAGCCCAGCGCCCCACGGAACCATCGACGGTAATCACTTGTTCGGGTGACACCTTGTTTTCCTCAAGCAGATCCCAAGTCTGTTTCGTATCACACCAAGCACATCCCACAGGGCAACCCTGTAAACGCACAAAAATGGCGGGCACTCCGGTAAAGACACCTTCACCTTGAATGGTTTCAAAGACTTCGTTGACTGGGTAATTCATGCTAGCGTTCCGTTTTTCTGGGGCGGCAGTTATAGAGGATTTTAGCTGCAGCTGCAAG
This sequence comes from Shewanella sp. 8A, assembly GCF_023475945.1. Taxonomy (NCBI): domain Bacteria; kingdom Pseudomonadati; phylum Pseudomonadota; class Gammaproteobacteria; order Alteromonadales; family Shewanellaceae; genus Shewanella; species Shewanella sp. 8A. The sequence goes on along the minus strand of NZ_JAMDJP010000008.1, from coordinate 179,086 downwards.
TTTTTACCGCCTCAGACAGAGTGATACCAAGAGCGATATACCCGTCGCCACGCGCCAGCAAAGAGTTTGCAAGCCCTAGCGCCTGAGTTACACTTACGCCCTATTTTATGTGTCAATTTAAGTGGATCCTATGTCAGCAGCATCAGTTTCAAAGGTGGTAGTGGTTTTCAGTGGCGGACAAGACTCAACGACTTGTCTTATTCAAGCCTTAACTCAGTTTGATGAAGTCCACGGGATCACCTTCGATTATGGTCAACGTCACCGTGAAGAAATTGAAGTTGCTAAATCCCTCGCCAAGCGCTTAAAGATCACTAGCCATAAAGTGATGGATGTGAGCTTACTCAATGAGTTAGCGATTTCAGCCCTCACCCGGGATGCGATCCCCGTATCCCACGAGTTGATGGAAAACGGCCTGCCCAATACCTTTGTGCCTGGGCGTAATATTCTGTTTTTAACCCTAGCGGGGATCTACGCCTATCAGTTAGGGGCTGAGGCGATTATCACCGGCGTGTGTGAAACCGATTTTTCGGGTTATCCCGACTGTCGCCACGACTTTGTCCGCGCGATGGAATCGGCACTGGTGCAAGGCATGGATAAAAAGCTTGAGATCATCACTCCGCTTATGTGGCTCAACAAAGCCCAAACCTGGGCATTAGCCGATAAATATCAGCAGCTCGATTTAGTTCGCCACCATACCCTGACCTGTTATAACGGCATTATTGGCGATGGTTGCGGTGATTGCCCAGCCTGTCATCTACGCAAACGAGGCTTAGAGGATTACCTGCAAAATAAAGCAGAGGTGATGACCTCGCTCGACAAGGCAACTGAAACGGGTAAACCGCAGGCGTGAGACTGGTGACGTTAACAAAACTCGGCCCCTATTGGCTGGCGCTTGTCGTCAGTCTGCTCTGCGCGCTCTTGTATGTTACGGGACTTTTTACCCCAAGCGTAGATAATCTGCTCGCCTATCGACGCAGCGATATCAGTGACGGCCAGTGGTGGCGCCTGATTACCGGTAATCTACTACATACCAATCATTGGCACCTGCTGATGAACCTCGCGGGATTATGGGTAGTGCTGTTTTTGCACCACTTTCATTACCAGCTTAAGGGATTAACCGCGCTGTTTATCCTGCTTTGTCTGTTTGAAGGCATTGGTCTGTATTTAGGTTACCCACAATTATTTGGCTATGTGGGCTTGAGCGGCATGTTACATGGCCTATTTACCTTTGGTGCAGTGCAGGATATACACCGCAAAATCCGCTCGGGTTATTTGCTGCTGCTCGGCGTGATAGTCAAAGTCGGCCATGAACAGTTTTATGGCGCCAGTGATGATGTGACCGCCATGATTGGTGCACGCGTGGCCACCGAGGCGCATTTAGTCGGCCTGATCTGTGGCTTAGTCTGCGCGCTTATGGTGTTTGTGTACCAACGAAGCAGATTCGCCAAGGAAACGCAGCGCTAATACCTCAAAGTTTGATTAATCCATACAAAAAAGCCGCCTCATATTGTTATGTTGGCGGCTTTTTATTAGGTAGTGAAGCTTGGTATCTGCTTGATTAATAACGCAGTCCTACGTCTAACTCAGCTAAGACACAGATTGAGTTAAGCCGTTATCAGCAACTCACGTAAACGTTTCACCTCATCACGCAGGGCCGCCGCCTGTTCAAACTCCAAGTTACGCGCATGTTCATGCATTTGCTTCTCGAGCTTGTCGATATCATGGCTCAGCTGCGCAGCATCTGCATGATAACGTTTGGCTTTAGGCTCAGCGACTCTGCCAAGGGATGCTTGACCATAACCCTTTTCAGACTCTCTGCCATCGTCCACATCCATCACATCGGTAATACGCTTGACCACGCCTTTTGGCACAATGCCATGCTCAAGGTTGTAGGTTCGCTGTTTCTCACGGCGGCGCTCGGTTTCGCCCATCGCCTTTGCCATCGAGTTGGTGATGCGATCGGCATAGAGGATCACCTTACCATTAACGTTACGCGCGGCACGACCAATGGTCTGGATAAGCGAACGCTCCGAACGTAAAAAGCCTTCCTTATCTGCATCCAAAATACAGACGAGCGAGACTTCCGGCATATCTAAGCCTTCGCGCAGCAAGTTGATGCCGACCAGCACATCAAACTTACCGAGGCGCAGATCGCGGATGATCTCCACCCTCTCTACGGTATCGATATCTGAGTGCAAGTAGCGGACTTTGACGCCGTGTTCATCGAGGTATTCAGTTAAATCCTCCGACATGCGCTTGGTTAGGGTGGTGACAAGCACCCGCTCGTTGACGGCGACGCGTTTGGCGACCTCAGAGAGCAAATCGTCCACTTGAATGCCAACGGGGCGCACCTCCAGCTCAGGGTCGAGCAATCCTGTGGGCCGCACAACTTGTTCAACAATCTCGCCGCCACTCTTATCCAATTCATAGGGATTTGGCGTCGCCGACACATAAATCGTCTGCGGCATTAACTGCTCAAACTCTTCAAACTTCAGCGGCCGGTTATCCAACGCCGAGGGCAAACGAAAGCCATATTCCACCAAGGTCGTTTTACGGGAACGGTCACCCTTATACATGGCACCAATTTGTGGCACGGTGACATGGGATTCGTCGATAACCAATAAACCATCAGCGGGTAAGTAATCGAGCAGCGTTGGCGGCCCCTCGCCGGGGGCGCGTCCTGATAAATAACGGGAGTAGTTTTCAATGCCGGAGCAATAGCCTAGCTCCACCATCATTTCAATGTCGTATTGCACACGCTCGTGGATACGCTGCGCCTCAATCAACTTATTATTGTCGAGCAGATATTGCTTGCGCTCACGCAGCTCTTGTTTAATCAGCTCTGTGGCTTCAAGGATCTTTTCCCGCGGCGTCACATAGTGGGTCTTAGGGTACACTGTGGTGCGAGCGATACGTTTAACAATCTGCCCCGTTAACGGGTCAAACTCGCTTAAGCGCTCAATCTCATCGTCAAATAGCTCTACCCGAATCGCGTAGCGATCTGAGTCGGCAGGGAAAATATCAATCACTTCGCCGCGAACACGAAAGGTACCGCGCTGCAACTCGATATCATTGCGGGTGTATTGCAATTCACTCAAGCGCTTAAGAATATCCCGCTGTCCCATGGTATCGCCCTGGCGCAGGTGCAATAGCATCTTGAGGTAAGAGTCAGGATCGCCAAGACCATAAATCGCCGATACCGAGGCAATCAGCACCACATCCTTGCGTTCCAGCAGGGCTTTAGTGGCCGAGAGCCGCATTTGTTCAATATGGGCGTTTACCGAAGCATCTTTTTCTATAAAGGTATTGGATGCGGGGACATACGCCTCGGGCTGATAGTAATCGTAATAGGAGACAAAATACTCCACCGCATTATTGGGGAAAAACTCTTTCATCTCACCATATAACTGTGCGGCGAGAGTCTTATTTGGCGCCATAATAATGGTCGGTCGCCCAAGCTTGGCAATCACATTGGCGATGGTGAACGTCTTACCAGAGCCCGTCACCCCTAATAGGGTTTGGCAAGCAAGGCCTGATTCGAGGCCATCAACCAATTTAGCGATGGCTGTGGGCTGGTCACCTGCGGGGGCAAATTGGGATTCAAGCTGAAAAACAGATTCTGACACGCGCTACATATCCTTGTGGTTAGTCGAACCATTCTAATCAAGACACAGATTAAGCTCCAGCAGTTATCTTATAATCAACCTACACTGAACATAAACGCCAATGTAACAAGTAGTAACTTTTATCAAATGTAATTAAATTACAAACCATTTATCTCCAATGTTGGGGATGGAAAATACTCCTCAATCCCGCATGGTTTCTCGCTTATTTCGACTTATCAACAAATTCTGTGGATAACCCTGTGAGTTGCGACTTAAAACAAGCGGCAAACCCTTGGTGCACGGGCGATGGACTTAAATTGCACTATTTTGGCGATAAAAATATTAATCCTTAAATTTCATATAGTTGACAATTGCAAGTCTTATCTTTTTTAGCATAAATTTAAGTTGCAATTTTGTAAGCAGATGAAAGTCCTTCCTTGTGTATTAATTTGGCATTAATCCTGAATTCCAGTGCATTTTATCGTCAGTTTGAGCACTAAAACGCCGTAGTCAAAAAGTTTCACTTTGCTGCAATCAAATGGTCATCTTGATGTTTAACGGCGCTCATCTAGTGACTAGAAAGAGGATAATGCCCGAGTTGTGGCTCTATTCGCCTAAACGTCAGTGCTCACCACTCACGCAATAGACTCAGCCCAGATAGCATCATCAACATTATAACGAGGTAAGAGATTATCTATGCGGGCAAAATCTTTTCTGAGTAAGGGTTCGCATCTGCCGGAATCCGCATAGACTTTGTTTGCTATTAGTTCCTGTAAACATTCAGCCAATTTTGCACTTTCGTGTATTTATTCAATGCCGTAGTGATTTTGATGCTCAAGCGACGGATCTTTAAGCAATTGAAGATATGAGCCAGCCTTTAAGCACTTTTCATTGACAAATTTTATGGTACCGAACAGCGCTATCTTGCGAAAAGTTAAGTTATTTCTTCATCAAAATGCTGATTTCTACACCATGATGCACATTAGATGAGCACTTAACAGCATAATTACACTTTTTTTAGTAACTCGAGTTGACTCCTCCAACAGAGCGTTTTACTATGCGCTCCGTTCTCAACGAGTCATCGAGACGATTAAAGCGATTCCCCTGTAGTTCAGTCGGTAGAACGGCGGACTGTTAATCCGTATGTCACTGGTTCAAGTCCAGTCAGGGGAGCCACTCTTTAATCTTGATAATCAATGAGAATACAGTTAGATAACTAATGATTCCCCTGTAGTTCAGTCGGTAGAACGGCGGACTGTTAATCCGTATGTCACTGGTTCAAGTCCAGTCAGGGGAGCCACTTAGTTAGCAAGCTGATACGTTAAAACGATTCCCCTGTAGTTCAGTCGGTAGAACGGCGGACTGTTAATCCGTATGTCACTGGTTCAAGTCCAGTCAGGGGAGCCATTTTAAGGTAATATCCAAAGTCGATAGCAATATCGCACCCTCTACTCCCCTGTAGTTCAGTCGGTAGAACGGCGGACTGTTAATCCGTATGTCACTGGTTCAAGTCCAGTCAGGGGAGCCATTTTAAAGTAATATCTAAAGTCGATAGTCATATCGCACCCTCTACTCCCCTGTAGTTCAGTCGGTAGAACGGCGGACTGTTAATCCGTATGTCACTGGTTCAAGTCCAGTCAGGGGAGCCATTTTATTTCACTTCATCTGTTTTTTATCCTACATCTAACGCTTGTAGATCACGCTTTTCATTTCTGTTTTGCCTTAAATACGGTTACACTGTGAGCAGTTTGTTAACCAAAATACCGTGTATCATCACGCAGATAACGGTGTTATTTCAAATCTCATGCAATATCTTATTGCAAATACTTTGACATATTGAGAGCGAATTTTATGGCGATGTCTAAATCGTATCCCATTTTTTTGTTGCTGATCTTTTTAGGCCTTTTTGGTTGGATTTATCAAAGCGAAAATCACCAGTTGCAGGCAGAACAACAGCAGGAACTCAATAATTTCAAACAATACATGGTCAACTTTGACCAGTGGCAAGGTAATGGTAGCGAACTTTACCAACGCCTCTCCGAACATTACCCTCTGCAATTTTTTCAATATATTGATGATACTGATGGGCAACTTAATTACACTCAAGGTGAACTCAACGCCCAAATGGCGCACCCACTTGCGGGGTTATTTTCCTTAGATTTGTCACATACACAAAAGCTGCCTGCGGGTCGGTTACAAGTTAAGTTGAGTGTTAACCAAGCCATCGAAAACGCCATTGCCAATACCCAGCAGCTAGGATTCTCATTGCTGCTCGCTTACATTGTATTAGTTGTTGTTTTTTTATTACTTATCAATAAATTAAAATCTTCTATCCGTTATGCTGCCGATTATATTATGCATGTTCCGGAGTTGAGTTTTTCAGCCATAGAGTCTTCTAGACTGAATGGCGAAATGACCCCCGTCAGATTAGCGCTTGAGGAATGCCGAACAACGTTAAAATCACGAGTCGATAGCCTCACACAGGAAAACCAGAAACTGCATAAAGTGGCTTATCAAGATCCCATTACGGGGTTTGGCAGTCGTCCTCGTTTTACCTCCAAGTTGGAAAGTATTAGCAATCGTGCGATTCCTCAACTCGGATTAATGGCCATGGTTAAGGCGACTGAGCTAGCTCATATCAACCAACTGCAAGGGCGCTCAGCGGGTGACGATTATTTATCGAATGTGGCTAATTGCATTCGTAAAGCCTGTTCAAAATATCCCGATGCAGAGTGCTACCGCGTTTCCAGTGCCGATTTTGCGATTTTTTTGCCAGATTTAGTGTTAAAGGATGGACCTAAGTTTTTAGATCAACTGAAAATTTTCCTTGATGAATATCAACAGATGATCAAAGCAGAATCCGCGGCACATATCGGGCTTGTCCCATACCAACAAGGGACAGATCCCGTCAATTTGCTATCCCTTGCAGATACGGCTGTCAGCATAGCGCAAACCCTTGGTCCTAACAGTTATCATATTCAAGAAAAGCTCAATGCGGATCAGCAATTTGGTGACGACCGTTGGAAACTGGCAATAAATGACCTAATCACCCGCCAAGCGCTTAAATTTTTCCAACAACCGATTCAACCTTGCCGTAACGATGTCGAGGTATATCGCGAGTTGCTGGCACGCTTCTACAATAGTGAAGGGAAGTTTTTACCGACCACCACAGTCATTGCCATGGCGGAGCGCCATGGAATGAGCACAGAATTAGATAAACTAGTGGTGATCACTACATTAAAAATGCTTAAAGAAAATCCCACCATTAGCGGCAATTTTGGCATCAACATCAGTGCCTTTTCAGCGCATCAAGAACTGTTTGTTGGCTGGTTAAAGGATATTCTTGGTAAGCATAAATATATCGCTTCACGCTTAGTATTTGAGATTAACGAATCCGGTATGCAAGCCAATTTAGGGGCGAGTTATAAGTTTGTACGTGAAGTGCATAGCGTAGGTTCGAGGGTATCAATTGAGCGTTTTGGCATGAGTTTTACCTCGTTCAAATTCTTCAGCGAAGTGCGCCCAGACTACATTAAGCTTGATGGTAGCTACACCTCGGCGATCGATGAAGACAGCAATAACAAATTCTTCGTGCGTATGATGGTAGACGTTGCCAGACGTATTGGTATCCGCGTAATTGCGACCAGTGTTGAGCGCCAAGAAGAAAAATTAACCCTCGAAAAACTTCTCGTTGATGGCCTCCAAGGCTATTACATTGCTCAGCCACAGGCCATCACCCTAACTGATCAAATTTAAACCAATGCAGGGTTAATCAAGCATGCATATTTACAGTAAAGATAGTTAACCCTGCATTCTATATGTTGTTTATGCAAACGGAAAAGTCGATAATACGGCCAAGATCCGTTTAGACAAGTATTGAGATGAGTGAATATCTCCTGTTGTTGATCAGCACTGTACTGGTCAACAATTTCGTATTAGTGAAATTCTTAGGCTTATGTCCATTTATGGGGGTCTCCAGCAAACTGGAGTCCGCTATCGGTATGTCTATGGCGACCACTTTCGTGTTGACCTTGGCATCCATTCTCAGTTACCTAGTGAATCAATACCTATTATTGCCTTTTAATCTCAGTTATCTGCGTACCATGAGCTTTATTCTGGTGATTGCGGTGGTAGTGCAATTTACCGAGATGGTAGTGCAGAAAACCAGTGCAGCCCTACATCGCGCACTGGGAATTTATCTGCCGCTGATCACCACTAACTGTGCAGTATTAGGGGTAGCCCTATTAAACGTGAACGAAAAACACGATTTTATTCAATCTGCTATCTATGGTTTTGGTGCTGCGGTGGGTTTTTCCTTAGTGTTAATTCTGTTTTCCGCGATGCGAGAACGTTTAGCGGCGGCCGATGTGCCCATGCCGTTTAAAGGCGGTGCTATCGCCATGATCACCGCGGGCCTGATGTCATTGGCCTTTATGGGATTTACAGGATTGGTTAAATAGATGTCCACCATGTTAATTGCCGTTATCTTATTGACCCTATTGGCATTGTTCTTTGGGGTATTACTCGGATTTGCCGCCTTAAAATTTAAGGTTGAAGGTAATCCTATCGTCGATGAACTCGAAGCGATTCTGCCACAAACTCAATGCGGTCAATGTGGTTATCCCGGTTGTCGTCCTTACGCCGAAGCCATTGCCAATGGCGATAAAGTCAACAAGTGCCCGCCCGGCGGCACTGCGACCATGGAAAAACTCGCCAGCTTAATGGGGGTCGAGCCAGAGCCGCTCAACGCCGAGGCTCAGTCCCAAGTCAAAAAAGTCGCCTATATTCGCGAAGATGAATGTATTGGCTGCACTAAATGTATTCAGGCCTGTCCTGTCGACGCCATTATTGGCGCGGGCAAACTCATGCATACCGTGCTCACCGCCGACTGCACAGGTTGCGATCTCTGTGTCGAGCCCTGCCCCGTTGACTGTATCGATATGATCCCTGTGGGCCAAAATCTGAAAAACTGGAACTGGCGCTTAAATGCCATTCCCGTGACTCTTATCCAAGAGACCCCGCACGAAGAAAAGAGAGGATAAGCGGTGCAGACTTTATTAGATCAATTAGATAAAGGAACCCTTTGGCGCTCACCTGGTGGCATTCATCCGCCTGAAGTCAAATTCCTCTCAAACACCACACCAATTAGCCAACTACCATTAGCGCAGGAATACCTCGTACCTGTGCCACAGGTGGGCGAAAACTGCACTCTTGCAGTCAAAGTGGGTGACAAAGTATTAAAAGGCGCGCCATTAACTCAAGGTACCTCAATTTGGCATTTGCCCGTGCACGCGCCAACCTCTGGTACTGTGGTCGCCATTGAGCCAAGAGCTAGTAACCATGCCTCGGCCTTGCCGGTCAATACCTGTGTGATTGCTGCCGATGGTGAAGACCGCTGGTGCGAGTTAACGTCAGGCTCAATTGAGCTCAGCAATCAGGAGATGATTGCCAAAATCCATGGCGCAGGGATAGCCGGCATGGGTGGCGCCGCCTTCCCAAGCCACATTAAGCTCAATCCCGTCAGTGAAATTGAATTAGTGATAATCAACGGCGTGGAATGCGAGCCTTATATCAGTGCCGACGATCGCTTAATGCGCGAATACAGCCAAGACATTCTGGCGGGGATTGCGATTATCCATCGCCTTTTGTCGCCAAAACGCATTGTGATTGCTATCGAAGACAACAAACCTGAAGCCATAAAGGTGATGCAACAGGCGGTGAGTCAATCTACGCTCCCTGCCGGCAGCACTCGGGTAACGGTGATCCCAACGAAGTATCCCTCTGGCGGTGAAAAACAGCTGATCCAAATCATCACCGGTCGTGAAGTGCCCTCGGGCGCCATTCCCGCTAAGCTTGGGATTGTGGTGCATAACGTGGGAACCGCCTTTGCGATTCATCAAGCCGTGACCCAAGGAAAACCGCTGATTGAACGTGTGGTTACCGTGACGGGGCAAAATGTGGGTAAACCTGGCAACTATTGGTTACCCATAGGCACGCCCGTTGAGCATGTGCTCAAGCAAACTGAATTTAATGCCGAAGCCGAGCAAAAAGTGATTATTGGCGGGCCAATGATGGGCCACGCATTGCCAACCATCCAAGTACCGATTTTAAAGGGCACAAACTGTATTTTGGTCCCGAGCAGTCAAGAGATTGGGATAACTCCAGAGGAAAAGGCCTGTATCCGCTGCGGCGAATGTGCCAATGCCTGCCCTGCTCTCTTGCTACCACAACAACTGTTTTGGCATGCAAAAGCCGAAGAATATGACAAGGCGGCCAGCTACAACCTAAAAGACTGTATCGAATGCGGTTGCTGTAGTTATGTGTGCCCGAGTGATATTCCACTGGTGGAATACTACCGCATCGCTAAATCGGCACTAAAACAAGCCGCCGATGAGAAGCATCAAGCCGAGCGCGCCAAACTGCGCTTCGAGGCGCGTATTCAACGCCTCGAAGAAGAAAAACTCGCCCGCGAAGCCAAGGCTAAAGAAGCCGCTGCGCGTCGCCAAGCGACCATGACCTCAACGGATAAGAGTGCCGTTGCTGAAGCTATGGCGCGGATCGCGGCCAAAAAGGCAGCAGCGGCAGAAGCCACAACCGATAACGCGACGGTCGAGGTCGTTGTTGCTGATACGAGCAACACAGAAGCGCCTAAGGGTAAAGCGGCTGTTGCCGCCGCAATTGCTCGCGCTAAAGCCAAGAAGGCGGCTCAAGGGGCGGATGATGCAGAATCGTCAAAGCAAGCAGTCTCTTCTGAATCAAGCAAGCCAACGGTTCAAGCCGAGTCTTTATCACAAAAAGATAAAGTCGCCGCCGCTATCGCTCGTGCCAAAGCGAAAAAAATGGCATTGAAGGCCGACTCGGATGCCAATGGCGATACTGAAGCGACTGTCAATGCGAATCAGCCAGTAGCAGAAACGGCTACGAGCACAGAGGCGGATGACAAAAAAGCCAAAGTCGCTGCTGCCGTCGCCCGCGCAAAAGCCAAAAAGGCCGCCGCTCAGCAGGCTGAATCGACTGACGTTGCCGAGATTGAGCCCAAGCGAGCAGCAGACGCTAAGCAAAAGTCACGCTCTGACGTTGAATCACGCAATGAATTAGGCTCAGCCGCTGAACTAAGTGCGCCGCTTAGCCCTGAAGATGAGAAAAAGGCCAAGGTCGCTGCTGCCGTCGCCCGCGCGAAAGCCAAAAAAGCCGCCGCACAGCAAGCTGAATCGAGTGATGTGGCCGAAGTTCAGCCCGAGTTAGTCGCAGACGCTAAGCAAGAGTCAGGCTCTGACGTTGAATCACGCAATGAATTAGGCTCAGCCGCTGAACTAAGCGCGCCGCTTAGTCCTGAAGATGAGAAGAAGGCCAAGGTCGCAGCTGCGGTTGCTCGCGCGAAAGCCAAAAAAGCCGCCGCACAGCAAGCGGATTCGAGTGAGGTTGCCGAGGTTCAGCCCGATTTAGTAACAGAGGCTAAGCCAGAGTCAACCAATGAGTCAGGCTCTGAACCAGACTCTCAATCAGGCAATGAATCAAGCTTAGTCGCTGAACCAAGTGCGCCACTCAGTCCTGAAGATGAGAAAAAGGCCAAGGTCGCTGCTGCGGTTGCTCGTGCTAAAGCCAAAAAAACGGCCAGAGAAGCGAATGCGATCAGCGATGCAAATGAATAGCACTGCGGATTTTAACCTCAGTGCTTTAAAAATGATTAGCTTAAAAATCAGTGACTCAAGATTAGATAAAAGGGATCACAATGGCGTTTAAAATAGCCTCATCACCCCATGTTACCCGTAACTTGCATACATCAACGGTTATGCAAAGGGTTATTTTATGCTTGTTACCCGGCCTTGTGGTGCAATGCGCCTTTTTCGGCTGGGGCACACTTATTCAAGTGTTACTGGCGATTATCGTGGCCCTAAGCTGTGAGGCTGCGGTGATGAAACTGCGTAACCGCAGCATCAAAGCGAGCTTAAGCGATAACAGCGCCATGCTGACGGCAATCTTAATTGGGGTTGCAATCCCGCCACTGGCACCTTGGTGGATGATCGTGATGGGCACCGCCTTTGCGATTGTTATTGTTAAGCACCTCTATGGCGGCTTAGGCCATAACCTGTTTAACCCTGCCATGGCTGCCTATGTGTTGCTACTGGTGTCGTTTCCACTACAGATGACCAGCTGGATTGCGCCAAGTACCGTTGCACTCAATACCCCAAGTGTTATCGATAGCTTGCAACTTATCTTCAATGTCGGTGCCCATGGTGGGATGGATCAATTCCGTTTAGGGATTGATGGTATCAGTATGGCAACGCCGCTCGATACCCTCAAAACCGATTTGTCACTAGGGCTCACCACCACTGAAAGTATGACCAAAAGCATATTCGATGGCGGCACTGGCGTAGGTTGGTTTTGGGTCAATTTGGCGTATCTCGCTGGCGGGTTAGTGCTGCTTAAATTAAAAGCCATTCGTTGGCACATCAGTACTGGCGTCTTGGCAGGATTATTTGTGGCCTCGAGCATCGGCTTTTTACTGTCGCCCGATATGCAGGCAAGCCCGCTGTTCCATTTATTCTCGGGTGCGACCATGCTCGCCGCCTTCTTTATTGCGACCGATCCTGTCACCGCCGCCACCAGCCCACGCGGCCGTTTGATTTTCGGTGCTTTAATCGGTGTCTTGGTATATATCATCCGTACCCAAGGCGGTTATCCCGACGCATTTGCTTTTGCTGTATTGCTCGCCAACCTGTGCGCGCCATTTATTGACTATTATGTGCGTCCGCGTGCCTATGGCCACTCAGCGGGCTAGACCTGTGAAATAGAGAATCAAGCGAGCTTGAACAAAGACTCTTGAGGAAAAAAATTGAATAACCCAATGATTAAAAATGGTCTGCTACTTGCCCTATTTGCCCTGCTCTGCACCGGCTTAGTGGCTGTGGTTAATCAACAGACCTTTGATGAAATAAAGCTGCAACAGCAGAAAGAACTGATGGGCATCTTACATCAACTGATCCCAGATGAACTCCATGACAATGAGCTGACCGCGCAGTGCACGTTACTGCAAAATAAAGAGGCGCTCGGCACTGAAGATGCCTTGCCTGCGTATATTGCCACCGCAGCGGGTAAACCCGTTGCTATCGCCTTAGAAGCCATCGCTCCCGATGGTTACAACGGTAATATTAAGCTGATTGTAGGTATCAACACCCAAGGTGAAGTATTAGGCGTTCGTACGCTTTCCCACCAAGAAACGCCCGGGCTTGGGGATAAAATCGAGTTACGTAAATCCGATTGGGTCACCAAATTTGTCGGTAAAGTGCTTACATCTGAAGATGATAAGCAGTGGCAGGTGCAAAAAGACGGCGGCGATTTCGACCAATTCACTGGCGCGACAATTACACCACGCGCCTATGTGAAAGCCGTTAAACGCGCTGTATGGTACTTTACTCAGCATCAAGCAGAGATTTTCAGCCAACCTCTGAATTGTGAGGCCAACCATGACTAATTATCGCGAAATTGCCTGGCAAGGACTGTGGAAAAACAACCCTGGCTTAGTGCAATTACTGGGCTTGTGCCCACTGTTAGCCGTAACGGCCACCCTCACCAACGCCCTCGGGCTTGGGGTCGCCACTATGTTGGTGCTTATAGGCTCAAACATTTTAGTCTCGTTGGTACGTGACTATGTGCCTAAGGAAATCCGGATCCCCGTGTTTGTGATGATCATTGCCGCGCTGGTGACGGCGGTGCAACTATTGGTCAACGCCTACGCCTATGGCCTGTATTTGTCCTTGGGGATCTTCTTGCCGTTGATTGTGACCAACTGCATTATTATTGGCCGCGCCGAAGCGTTTGCCTCCCGTAATAATGCCTTTAGCGCCGCCTTCGATGGACTGATGATGGGGCTTGGCTTTACCTTAGTCTTAGCGGTTCTTGGCGCAACGCGCGAAATTCTCGGCCAAGGCACCCTGTTTGATGGCGCCGACCAACTGCTCGGCCCATGGGCTAAAGCCTTAACGATTCAGGTATGGCAAGTCGATACCCCCTTCCTGCTGGCGATGTTACCGCCCGGCGCCTTTATTGTGATGGGCCTACTTATCGCCCTGAAAAACGTTATCGATAAAAAGCTTAAAGAGCGTCAACCCGAAGCGGCTGTACAACCAAGCGTGACACGGGCACGGATCACCAAAGTGAGTTAAGCCCTTATTGAGATAACAGCTTAAGTGGTGGGTTTAGCGTTAAACCCACTGCTTACAAGGATCACTATGAATCAAGAAAAACGCATCCAAATCCTCACCCGCCTGCGTGAAAACAATCCCAAACCCGAAACCGAGCTGAATTTCTCCAGTCCCTTTGAATTACTGGTGGCGGTGACTTTATCGGCGCAGGCAACCGATGTGAGCGTGAATAAGGCGACCGATAAACTGTTTCCAGTCGCCAATACCGCACACAGTATTTATGCCTTAGGCGTGGAGGGATTAAAGGAATATATCAAGACGATTGGCCTGTATAACAACAAAGCCATCAATGTGATTAAAGCCTGTGAGATCTTGATTGAAAAATACAATGGTGAAGTCCCAGAGGACAGAGAAGCGCTAGAGTCGCTTCCTGGCGTTGGTCGTAAAACCGCTAATGTGGTGCTCAATACCGCCTTTGGCTGGCCGACCATCGCCGTCGACACCCATATCTTTCGCATGGCAAACCGCACTAAATTCGCCCCCGGTAAAAACGTAGTCGAAGTCGAGGAGCGCATGTTAAAGGTTGTTCCCGCCGAATTTAAAGTCGATGTGCACCACTGGTTTATTCTGCATGGCCGCTATACCTGTCTGGCCCGCAAACCGCGCTGTGGTAGCTGTATTATTGAGGATCTTTGCGAGTTTAAGGAAAAGGTCTATCCCGAAGAATAAGGGCGCCATATGGTTGTCGTTAAGCGCTTTAACTAACGGAATGAGTAAGTAACAAGGGCTTTCAGGCTAGAGAATACTTTCAGGCTAGTTAAATTTTGCAGAAAGCCCTTTGTTATTAGCGTTGTCTTTAACACTGTTATTAGCCCTATTGATATTAGCCCTGTAGTGCAGATTAATTGGTCTGCTGAGCGGCTTTTTGCTGTAATAGGGCTAATAATTCTTCATATTTTGGCCCTTGGCCAAACTGGGGTAGCGCTACCGCAAAAACCACTAGCGCAAAGGCAATATAAATCGCGTACGGGTGACTCCAAAATCCTGCGAGCAACGTAAGTGTGCCAAAGATAAGCAACATAATCACCCCAACACGCACCCGCTGCGCCATCTGCACTTTTTGTTTCGCGGCAGCGATAAGCGTAAGTTCTGCTTGAGTAAATTCCATATCCAATCCTTTGCAGTAAACCTATCCGATAAAAATAACCCTCAGGTACAGTTTGCACCTGAGGGCGGTTTTACTGCAAACAATTTGATGTGGGTATTACTGAACTAACACTGCCTCGGGGACAGGCCATTGGCTGACTAACCATTCACCCTGCCAATTTTGAATTGACACCCACAGGCTATCCGTTGCCGCCAACTTAGCGCCGGTTATCGCATGCACATGCTGGCCATGTTTACTCCCATGTAAAACCCCATTTTCACCTTTTTGCAATGCTTCTAATGGCAACGCCTCTGGGCCGATATTGGCATACCCTTGACGAATATGGGCGACATCACCCTGTTCAAAGATCAACATAAAATCTTTTACGTAATCATCATGGTGTTTGTAAGGCGCCTTTAAATCTAAGGGCATAGGCGCGATTTTAAATTCACCAAGCTGCTGGCTCGGCCAAGCGGGTGGAAAGCTTGGGCTAAGCGACTGATAGAGAAACACAAAGGGTAAAATCAAAATCAAGCCACTGAGCTTGTATTTATGCTTTAACCAAAATACCGATGATGCCATTAGCGAGCCTCCCCTATCATATCTGCAGCTAAGTCTTTAGTTTCGGCCTGTTTAAAGGCGCGAACATGGCGCAATCCCCACATCATAAAACCAGTGATCGACATCCCAGAAAGTACCAGCCCAAAGCAGAACCAAATCAATTTAGTCCAAATGCCACCTAAGGTGCCGTAATGCAGCGGATCGGCAATATGCATTAAGGTTTGCATGCCTGTCATAGTTTCTGGTGAGCTGACACTGGCGATTTCGCCGGTCCATGGATTAATGCTGAGATTATAGGAATATTGATCATAAAAAATATGATCGCCGCTGCCGCTTAAATGATACATATCCCGTTGATGCTCAGGCAGCATCACATAACTTGGTTGAAAATCGGGGAAGCGCTGTTTGGCTAAACTTAAAGCCTCGGTAAAAGAGACATTGGCGCTTGGCACTTTTGAATCGCCAGCCTGTACTAGCGGCACTTGCTCGGCAGCAATCAATGGTGCATGGGGCTCGATATCAATATCCGCATGCCAGAAGATAGCTTGGACTAAATACCAAAGCCCAGTGAGGCTCATAATCGCGATAAACCAAATCGACCAAACACCCGATAACTTATGCAGATCAGACAATAAGGTCTTCTTTCCTTGCGTTAGACGTAATTTAGGCACCAAAAAGCTGCGCCAAAAGCGTTTGTACACAATGAGCCCTGTCAATAATGAGACAAGCATCAAGAGCGCCATAGAGCACACTAGGTAATACCCCAAGCTATAACCGCCCTGCCAAGGAAACAACAGCCAACCATGTAATGAACGCATAAAGCCGATAAAAGTGATGCCTTCGTTGATCTGCTGGATCTCACCCGTATATTGATTCACATAGGCGATAGCATAAGGCTTATCGGCATCGGTAAAAGTAATGGCATTGACTATATAAGGCTCAAAGGTCATTGCTCCCATGACTTGTGCATTTGGATAGGCCTTTTCCACCACCAGCATTAATTCATCAACGGGTTTCGCGGGTAGCTCATTCGGATTGGTCGCACGGGCTGCGGGGTTAGTCAGCCAAGTCAGTTCATGACTAAGTACTGCAACCGTGCCCGTTAAGCAGATGAAACTGAATAAAATCCAGATGGGCAATGATACCCAGCCGTGTAACATAAACCAGAAGCGATTACTTATTTTCGCCATGGGGAGTTGTTCCTACCTCTTTTAAAATCCTGTTAGTGTAAAGTTAATACGAATTATTATCAATACGGTATATGGGTAATCTACTATATTTACAAGATGAGTCACACATTTTGGGACAGCCAGCCTCTGGATATTCAACTCAAGCAGCGCTCAGGATGGATGAAGCGAGATAGGTTTAAATGAAAATGTTTATAGCATGCTGCTGATTACCACCGATTCAAATCGACATATATCCCTAGCCTGTCGAAGGCGCGTCTAGATGAAACACTGGATCAATTGGTATAGGTTTCTTGCTGAGATACCTGTATTTATGATGATTAGTGAATAAGTAATACAGATAAACAAAACAGTGTAACGTACTGTTATTATAAAATTTTATTAATTATTTTACCGATAGCTTGTCGGCAATAATTCTTTAGTCAGCACAGAAGATCCAGTACACTAGCCCTCTTTGCTTTAGAGAGTCCTTGCGAGTATGCCCTATTCACACCCCTTAGCCGATGCGCCTCAGCCACATACGCATATGCACCGTCAATTGGCTAAGCCGCAACCTAGGATTTCCCTCAAAGCACTTGCCGAGCAACTCAAGCTTGAGCAAGCCACCATCATTGGCAATGCGTCAGGGGAATGGCAACCTGCCGCGAAAGGTCTCACCTTTATTTTTAATGGTACGCAATGTCCGCAGCATTTCACGCCCCATGGTCATGTGGTTACGATTGCCAATGGTGGCTTTGCCGAATCGCAATATGCTTTTGAAGTACAAGGTCATCCCCAAGGTGTGCAACTGGCGAAAGCATTAACCCAAGTCGCCACCGATCTCACTGCAGCTCTCGGTTGCTGGCCATCATCTGGCTTAACGGCGATCGTTCTTATGATGACCTTGGCACAACAACTACAAGTTCAGCGCATGTCGCTACTGCCCAGCTTACGGCGCAGTGTTGAACTGCCCGAGACAGTCCATCTCCCCTGCATGGTTCATAACTGGTTAGGGGAAAGAAGAATCGCTAAAGCCCTACTCTGTGATCGCTTAGACTGGGCTGAATTTACGCTGAAACCTTGGGAGCAAACAACGGAGGCAACACACCAAGTAAACTTTATCTGTGAAAGTGAAGATCCCTTTCTCAAACTGGATTTATTGAGACAATATCTTCTCATTGAGTGTGTAAATGAGGATACCAAGCAAGGAGTTCGGCAGCATTTAGCCGAGTTAGCACATACGCCAAGCGCTATTTGGTTGCAGTGTGCGGATAAAGCTAAACTCATCGCATGTGAGTCGCTGTTTTTTAATCATCAGCCCGAAACACAGCTCAGCCCTTGGTATTTAATGGATTACCACGCCTCACAATGGCTCGATGCCATTCGCCACCAACTTGCCTACTGCCAGCAGCAACTCGCCGATTAACACTGATCGCTTATCCTACTTTCCCTAACGCTATGCCTAATGGCTCAAAGTAGGCTATCAAGGCATTAAAGATACGTTGTCTATGTGATTCGTCGGGATAAGCTCCTTCCTTTGCCTGCGCAGAGTAACGTGTGCCAGACACCAAATACGGATTTTGGATCCCTTGATAGGATTCGATACACGCTTCAAAGGCCCGAGCCATCATTTCGGTGGGTTTAGCAAAATACTGCGCACCATAACGCTTATCTAATGCTATTGCACGGCGTACATAATCGCTCGGCGCTAGATTGTCCTCAGAGAGTAATGTCACTCGAAAAATTTCTGCTAAACGATGATTTAACGGATGATCAATGAGCGGCAGATCCGCAAGCCAGAGATCACTGGCGCACTTAAAACGTCCCGTGGTTCGCGAAAACGCCTTAGGCGCCACATAATGGTCAAACGCATGCCAAAACTCATGGGCCAAGGCGCCAGCGCCGGCATTTTTTGCTAATGCCAGCTCTCTAGCCGCGGGAGCATAATGGGCCTGCCCCCCCTTTTGCCCGCCATGACCAAAGGCAAGACTTAAGGTTTGCCTTAGCCCTAAGGTTAAGGGCGGTAAATGCAGGATAAAGGCAAGGTCTGCCAGCGAATCAAACACTAAATTAGCGGCAATTAAGGATTCTTCCCGCGTAACCCAACGCCCTACGCGCACATGGCTAAAGCCAAAGGTTTGTTTCACGTCGAGAAAAGTCATTTGCTCCCCAAAGCGATAATCGGGGCCATGACGGTGGTATTGCTGATGGATTAGCACAATCCGTTAGAATCGTCGGTTAAGTATGTATAAAGGCCATTCTATGTGAAAGCCGAATGCATTTATAGTGTTCCAGTAACCATTCTATACTGGCGTAATTGCCGCTAATTTGCTCAAAAACACTTCTAAACTAAAGGGCTTTTGGATAAAGACCACATCGGGAAATCGCCCAAGTGCTGGGATCTCATCACTATCATTGGCTGAAAGCAGAAAATACTGGCATTCCCAAGTACTATCATCCATCTCAATGATAAGCTTGCGCATTTGTTGAATTAACACTAATCCGTCAGTCTCTTTTAACCGATAATCGACAATCACCAATGGTGGCCGCAGCGTTTTAAATAGCCTTAACGCCGATTCAGCCTGATCTGTACAGTGGATTTGGGCAAAATGGGACTCGAGCGCTCCACGGCAAATCTCAAGATTAAACAGATTATCGTCCACTAATAGTAATGGTTGCTGGGTATAACGGTGTATTGGCTCCTGCTTCTGGTGATAAAACTGACACGGAAAGTGCATTAATACCGTGGTTCCTCGTCCTTGCTGACTGCGTATCCGTAATTTACCGCCAATCTGCTCCAATAATCGCTTACAGGTATAAAGCCCAAGCCCTATTCCCGAAATACCATAGGAGCTGGACAGTGATTGATAAATAAAGGGACTATCTAACGCCCGCTTTGCCTGCATAGGCATACCTTCACCAAAATCACGGATCAACACCCTCAACATAGGTGAAGCTGAAGCTTGATTAAATGAAGGATGCAAATCCATATAACAGTGTACCTGCTCACCAGTACTGTATTTAAAAGCATTATTAATAATATTGGTGACAAGTTGGAATAGCTTAGTGCCATCAAGCTTAAGCAAGTCAGGTAACGTATCACTCACCGACACCGTGAGGGTTTTACCCGAAGTAGTATTGAAAGCTTGATAGTATTCTTGAATGCGACCAACATATTCTCTAAGGTTAATCGCATGCTGATCTAATGTGAGTTTTCCAACTTCAGCCTTACTGTAATTTAATGTGTTTTCAGCAACCGAATAAAGCAAATTTGCTGACCAGATCATTTTATCGACAATATGGCTTAGCTCCTGTTTTGATGTGCCCTGCTGCACTGGCTCGGATGGTATTGAAAGAGTTTTCTTGAGCATCCGGCTATAACCAAGCAACGCATTTATTGGCGTACGGATCTCATGATTAATACTGGCCATTACCGCTAATTTCGAACGATTTTCACATTCGATGCGTTCAATAAGCTGTTGATGTTTCGCTTTAAAAAACCATAGTAGCGAAAATGCTAGCCCAAGAAGCGCAATCGATAGGATTATAACGAAAAGCTCAATCACTTCCGCTCGAGGTACCTGATAATCAACCTGTAAATTGAAACGGGTCTGATATTCGTTCAATGTAATAAACTGACGATTTGAATAGGCAAATAAGCGCCAAATCCCCGTTGCTGCAGGGATATCACAGTAAGCGCTTCGTAAAATTGAATGCTCGAACTGATACGTAATGCATATATCTTGCTCTTGATCGATACGCGTCAAAATCCTTTTTTGGGAAATGGCATAAATCAAATAAGGCATCTGAGGTTCATCAATCTTAACGGTCAAAAGGGTATAATTGATTAGCTTGGCGTGTAAACTCCCGTTGTCCATCATACTTAATGTTAATGGCTTAAGTTCTGGTAAGATGGATGGATCAGAAATATACGCCAGTTCGAGTTCAGGGGTTAATGTGAAGGCAACGGCAGATTTGATCTTCAGCAAATCCTTAGCAAATACTTCAAATTCTTTTGTGGTCACCGCAGCGGAAGCATTAAAAAACGATCGCAATGCATCTAACATAATACGGTGTTGTAAAAACATATCTTGGGATGATGAAAATACTGCCTGAGCTTTTTTTTGATAAACCGCTTTAAATTCATTAATTGAATGGGCAAGCGTTAAGCAAATAATAATCAGCGTAATAAATAACCCGGTAAGCAAGTACATGCTTGAAGTATATTTACTCCCCATTATCTTGCTCCTTTACGGCATTTAACAAGAATTGGATCTGGGTGTTAAAAGCCGATACCGAAGCCAAATTTGAAACACACAACGTCTCATCCAAGGCGAGATAACTCGTCATCCCCAAAAACTCATGCCTAAGGTCAGAAAAACATTCTTCAGCGTTGAGTGACATAAGTTGCAGACTCATGCGTTCAAGCTCTATGAGTAAAGCTCGCCTTAACACTTGTTGCTGCGGCTGTTGATATTGCGCCAAAAAAACAGACAGCGCTTGCTTCACTTGGTGTTCAAGCCCATGATTATTCATGTATTAAACACTCACTTTGATAATGGCCTATCCAGTTAATAAGGTAACGACCTTCAATGGGTGGACTATACAAATATCCCTGTGCCACATCACAACCTAAGGCTGTCAAAATAGCGGCAATAGCGGCAGTTTCTACGCCTTCGGCAACCACTTTTACGTGCATCTTTTGCGCTAGGGCAATGGTCGACTCAACAATTAAATAATGTTGATGATTGATATCCATATCGGAGACAAAACTTTTATCAATTTTTATTTCTTTAAAAGGAATAGCATCAAGACGATCATAGGTCGAATAGCTTTTACCAAAATCATCCAGTGAAATATCAATATTATTAATAATGAGCCGGGCAATCGAATTAAGAACTCGATCTTGATTAATGATTTCCTGTGATTCAGTCAACTCTAAAATTAAGTGAATCCCCGTATGAGCACGACTAGACTCGATAATGTATTCAATTAATTCCTCACAGGTGAGATCATCTGCCGTAATATTGATTGATAATGAAAATGGGGTGAGTAGCGGCTGGCGTAGCCAACACTGCAACGCCTGAGAAATCACCATCCGCGAAAAAATACTGTTTAATCCCTGTTGATTAATTAAAGGCAAAAATACGTCGGGATAAATATAACCATGGTGGCGATCACATAAACGAGACAACACCTCAAAACCAGTAATTTCTTGGGTTTTTAAATTAATCTTTGGTTGGTAACAAAGGATCAACTGTTCATCCTTAAGTAACTGTTGAACGTTGATATTTGCATGTCGGTGACCTCGATGACGATGCGTAGTTGACTCAGGCACATCTTCGGTGTCGGTCGTAAGCAATGGCATTAAAATATCACTGGCATTGACAGGCTTTGCAAACACACCCAATAGGTTTAACCTGAGTGTATGAATAATACAGTCTACCAATTCAAGAGTTCGTTTATCGGAAGAACTGATCACGGCAATCGGAATCGACATCCACCGAGGCTCTGTCGCCAACATATTGATGACAGCAATACCATCGCCCTGCTCCATCTTCAAATCGATAATGATGAGATCGAGTGATACATTTAACCCCATAATTAAATCAATCCCTTGATTGCCATTACTGGCTTCATAAATATTAATTTCATTTTCGGCTAAACATTTATTGATATCCGCTTTGAGCGTTTCTCGGATAAATTTTTGATCATCAATAATGAGTATATTCATATATTGGTCTCTAGCTGCATAAAGAAAATAGGATCGATTGTCTGAGACTTAGCCGAAGGAATAACCGATAATTTCAGCAAATTTCGATTAGCCATGACTTCGGTTCTACTGGCGAAAAAGGAATAATTCTTTATAGTTCTATGATTGTTTTCTAAGGTTCTAATTTTAAAAATAGGTAACTTGAATTGGGAAAGCTTCCTTTTTAAGGATTCATCACAGATGCTGAAACTTAAGTACTTTATCGAACGACATAAAGCCATTTCATTCAGGTAGACAGACATCATATAGTTTTCAATATGAGGTGTGACACCAAAAGAAGAAAACACCATTAAGGTATCGGGGCTAGACTGACTGTTATGGCTAATAACCTCAAACAAATCCACTTCATCATTCATAAATTCGAGCGCGACCTTAGCGTGCGTGCGGCAAAACAAACAATGCCCAACAATCTGCTCTCCAAAACTAAATGCAACAACGAGCGATAATCCCAAAAAAAAGGGTTGCGATAATTGGCAATTATTCAAACAAAGCTGGGGGTTACTCTCATACACCAGGCTCAACTGTAGTAAGGTCAAAAAGTTATCATGATGGTTATCAATAAATTCGACACGATAAGGTTTATTACGATAATAAGGATGTTCGCTACGTTCGACACTCGAATCGAATAAATTAATCGAGGCGAGTCCTTCACTAACAAAACTTTTATCCTGCCGATAAATATCAAATAATTCTGAACCAAAAATTTCTACAATTTCTGCCTGTTTTGCTAGCGATGGAATATTGACTCCTCGCTCCCAACGGCTAATCGTAATCGCATCTAAAGCATCAAATAAACAACTTTTTTCCCTGAGTAAACAACATAAATCTTCCTGTGAAAGTTGATTTTCAGTGCGTGTGTGTTTTAAGAAATTGGAGAATGTCTGTGCACTTGTTTTGCTTTGATAGGAGATAGGTGTACAAATCATAGCGTGTTCCATCAGTCTTTTTTATTTTCTCAAGCAGCTCCATATATGTCTCAAGGTCAACATCATCTATTGGTTCTGGATACCTTAGGGTATAGATAATCCAGATACGTTGCTGTTCTTCCACAAAATAGAGACCAGTGATTTTCTCTTCTTGCATCACTTATACCTTTATAGATTTAGCCATATAACCATAATTTTGCTACGGTAATAGCAGTATAAGTGTCATCTTTTAAATAAGACCATGGCACTATTACAGTGTGTCATGGGAAAAAGTGTCTAGTGAACCATGCGGTAATATCTATTCGAACAAGCTGTATTACTGACGATACAAATAGATACAGAAATCAAACATAGAATTGCAATGTTTTATTACCATTCAGTTAAATATCGGCCTCGAAGAAAATAAAGGCGCAATCGCTAACACCTGTATTTCGATAAGCAGACAACGGCGGCAACTCATGCCGACTAACGAGACTAATTATCGAATTAAGGGAACATGACAGTGAGGGCGGCACTGAAACCCTAAGCGGTTTTTATTCTGAAATTTGCATAAATAAAGACTAATCTCGGGAATTCAGCTAAATTATATGCACATTGGTGAATATTAATTCAAAACAACATGTGCGATTGGTGAGCAAAACCCCGCGTTAGGGGGTAAACGAGGCGAACCCATAGTGGAAATAAGCAGTAATTAACCACTTCAAGGTTTAGATGGGTAGTGCTAATCACAGGCACCACTCAAGGATAAAGGCGCTTACGTAGATGCTCTTCCCTCGCGGAACCAAGAGACACAGCGTGCTTATTAAACGGGCTTCATCGGCAAGTTTATTATCTTTAAGGATTTGTTTGTAACTCGCATATTGTGCGTGAAATCGCTATACTGCGCGGCCAAATTATCTTGGCCAAGACTTTGCTGACATAAGCATGATTGTTGCAACGGCGTTTGTCAGCAACGCAGCCGGTTTAAGCCTTTTATTAAGACGTAACTCCTAGGACATCCCCTTGATCTCTACCGCAAATATCACCATGCAATTCGGCCCTGAGCCATTATTTGAAAATATCTCGGCAAAATTTGGCAACGGCAACCGTTATGGTTTGATTGGCGCTAACGGCTGCGGCAAATCGACTTTTATGAAGATCTTAAGTGGCGCCCTCGCCCCGACATCGGGTAACGTGTCCATCACCCCAGGGCTAAAAGTCGGCACCCTAAGCCAAGATCAATTCGCCTTTGAGCAATACACGGTTATCGATGCGGTGATCATGGGTGATACCCAACTGTGGAAAATCAAGCAAGAGCGTGACGCCATTTACGCCAAGCCAGACATGAGCGAAGAAGATGGCATGCGCGTGGGTGACTTGGAGAGTGAGTTTGCCGAGATGGACGGTTACAGCGCCGAGAGCCGCGCGGGCGAAATCCTCATCGAAGCCGGTATCGAAGAGTCTTTCCACTACGGTCCTATGTCTCAGGTTGCGCCAGGCTGGAAACTGCGGGTGTTATTAGCCCAAGCGCTGTTTGCTAACCCTGATATCTTGCTACTCGACGAACCGACCAACAACTTAGATATTCATACCATTAGTTGGCTTGAAACTGAGCTGAATAAACGCAAATGTACCATGATCATCATCTCCCACGATAGGCATTTCCTTAATGCAGTGTGTACCCATATGGCGGATATCGATTACGGCGAACTGCGTATTTATCCCGGCAACTATGACTACTTTTTAGCGCAATCGGCATTGTTGCGTGAACAACTCTTAGCTGGCAACGCCAAAAAGAGCGCCGAGATTGAAGAATTACAGGACTTTGTTAACCGCTTTGGTGCCAACGCTTCTAAGGCAAAACAAGCCAGCTCGCGCGCCAAACGCATGGACAAAATTAAACTGGATGAAGTGAAATCCTCCAGCCGAATTACCCCATCGATTCGTTTCGCTGCTGGCAAGAAAATGCATCGTCAAGCCTTAGTGCTGGAAAATCTTGGCCATGGTTTTGATGGCGAAAACTTATTCGAAGGAGGTGATTTAATTCTCGAAGCTGGCGCAAAACTAGCAATTATTGGCGAGAACGGTGTGGGTAAAACCACCCTATTACGCTGTTTAGTCAATGAATTAATCCATAATGAAGGCACGATTAAGTGGTCCGAAAATGCCGCTATCGGCTATTGCCCACAGGACAGTACCAGCAATTTCGATAATGACTTGACTATTATTGAATGGATGGACCAATGGCGCCAACCCAAACATAACGATTTGATGGTACGCGCCATGTTAGGTCGTTTGCTGTTTACCGAAGATGATGCCAATAAAAAGGCTAAAAACTGCTCCGGCGGAGAGAAAAACCGTTTAATTTTCGGTAAGTTAATGATGCAAGATATCAACGTCATCATTATGGACGAACCGACTAACCATATGGATATGGAAGCAATTGAAGCGCTCAATAATGCCCTCAAAGATTTTGAAGGCACGCTGATTTTTGTCAGTCATGACCGCGAATTTGTTTCTTCGTTAGCGACTCGCATTATTGATATTCGTGATAGAAAATTGGTGAACTTTCAAGGGACGTTTGATGAGTATCTGGCAAACCTTGCCAGTGCGTAGCCCTGCGGGTACTAGGTACTAAGCCTTTTTAAAGGCTTTATCCTTTGCCAATAAAAAAGACGCTTCACTCTACTCGAGATAAGCGTCTTTTTTATATCACCCTTTTTATATCACCCAGTGACTGACGACCTCATTCCGTCTTCGCTTCCACCAAAGCCGCAAGTTGCAGTAGTGACTCTTGCCAGCCTAAGTAACACATCTCCTCAGGAATGATCGCAGGAATGCCCTCCTGTACTATCTGCAAGCGGGTACCACAGGCTACCTCGGCAAGTTCAATTGTCACCTGCATCACCCCGGGTAGATTAGTATCATCAAATTGGTCGCTATGGCGGATAAGTGTATTAGGGATTAGCTCGGTATAAGTCACCTTAAAAGAATGACTGTACCCGGTCGCAAATTGGGTAAAACTCATGGAATACCCTGCACCGACAGCCAACTCAAACTCATGAATTGTCCCGACAAAGCCATAAGGTGGTAACCAACGTTCTAACGCCGCTTTATCGGTAAATGCTTTGTAGACTAACGCCGCTGGTGCACGCAACACCCTATGTAATCTCACTGTACCTGTGTTATCCGACATATCCTTATCCTTTAAAATGACGTTTAAGCACCGTGTCTAACATCAGTATTTAGCACGAGCAAAAAACAAGATTATAGTTGCTCGTGTAATTTCTATAGTTAAAATTCTCCATCTATTATTGCCTCCATCCCAGCCAATCTCTATTTAATTGACTGATCCCCCCTGGGTAAGAAGCGAGTATTTCGTCAACATTCTTAGTTCCACAACGCTGCGTACTAAGGTGCTCAAATAACCGCCTTAATAACTGTTTGCCATTTTTATGTTGAAACAAGAAGCGAACAAAACTGTGAGAATGTTGATAGAGCGCATCTTGCATCTGTCCTTGCCAATCTTGTTCTGATACAAGTAGCTCAACAAGCCCCATTGATAAATGAGCTTTATCATCTACAAAAACCATATTCGACTTGTTCCGAGTATTATTGTTAATAATTGATTCATATCGAGTATTTAACTCAACGGTTTCTAAGAATTCTGAAGATTCAAAGTACTCAGCAAGTCCTTCATTTAACCAGCGAGGTATACCACCAAATTGTCCGGCATTGATTACATGAACACTCTCATGGATTGCAGTTCTAAATGCTTGGGCATCTTCACGATGCCATACTGCTGCTAGGTTATGTTGACCGGAATAAAATCCTTGGCTTGCACCTACTTGAGAAGCATAACGTGCCTTTAATTTGTTATAAGCGGACAGGTTTCCAGCCAACATTAAGTTGACTTTGATTGGATGAAGCTGACGTTTTGGTAAGTATTTTCGGTAAATACTATCAATGTCTTTAATCGTTGCATTGAGACGATCTCGAAAAAATGGTGGAGGAGTCGTAGCCAATGAATCAATTTTTAACTCAAAACTATATTGCGGCTCTGTGTAAAGTGTCAGCTGACTATTCTTAATTGCATGGCTACTATCAGAGAAATGTGTCAGCCCTTTTTCATCAACCCAAGTATATATTCTTCTTTGCTTAGCCTCTTCTCCCTGTTTTACTACCAAGTCATTACATCCATCAAAATCCATTTGGTGTGTTTCATTTTCCACACTCCGAGGTGTTGTTTGACTCATTGTGGGCGGGACTTCTGTTGATGCAGTGCACCAATCCCATTGATAAGCAGAACAGTAGTAATGAACAGGCCTCATAATATTGGTCACTAGTTGGCTGGTCTCAATGCGGCTCCATCGACCTTGATAGTGAAAGTAATCGACTAACAAAGCGATAATGGCCATTGAAAATAACGTTACAAAAATATGCTTTGTGCGGCTTTCCATTGCCACCACTCCTTAAGATTCAATGACGATTAAGCTCACGAGTGAACACATAAACCTTATCTTCAATAGGCAAAATTTCAATACCAAGATGTATTGAAATAAGACGTTATTTGTTCAGTCAGCAAGCTACAACTTCAAAATACACAACACTATAATATTCACTTAAGACTAAACAAAATATCCATCGAAAAAGACTTGTTTTGCCGCATTTTTTCTCCCTTGGTTTACACTCATAAGGTACCCAACAAAACACAACTAAATGAATTGGGTTAATTAATCCTTAAGGGGTATTGCATACGCAGCAGCGGTGCACCAGTTTATTCTGTAAATCCTTATCATGGTGATGGTTTTATGAGTCTTGAAGAATCCTTAGAACAACTCAAACGTCAGTACTTACATGCTTTGCCTGATAAAAAGAAACAAATCATTACGTTATGGATCTCACTACGGAAAAACTGGCAAGGACATATGCTGTCAGCCGTTTATCGCGAAGTGCATAATTTAAAAGGTTCCTGTGAAACCTTTGGCTTAATCGAGACCAAAGATCTAGTCGATAAGCTTGAGCTTCAATTGAAACATCTTCTCGATACCCCAGCACCAACGCTAAATGTGATCAAAGGCCTAGATACGCTTTTCCATCAGTTACTGCAAAATAATCAGCATTGTCAGCCTGCGGCACCCGTGGTTGAGGCGCAAATGCAACAAAGCCCCTATAAACCCTCAAAGTCTCGCCATGAATACTGTATTGCCATCATCGAAGATGACAGTAATGTGGGCTTAATGATCACAAAACAACTACACGAGTTTGGTTTTAATGTGCAACATTTCTTAAATTTTACCGACTTTCTCAAGGTGCAATACTCAAGTCCATTCGATTTAATTTTATTAGATCTTATCTTGCCCGATTATACCGAAGAGGCACTATTCGAAGCCGCCACCGAATTTGAGAAAAATAATACTCGGGTATTTGTATTATCTTCTCGTGGCGATTTTGATATGCGTTTATTAGCGATTCGTGCCAATGTCAGCGAGTATTTTGTTAAACCGGCCGAAACAACATTGTTGGTTCGTAAAATTCATCAATGGCTCAAAATGTCCGATAAGCCTCCCCTTAAAGTGCTGTTAGTGGATGATCAGCAATCGATGGTTGATTATTTTTCGAGCTTGTTACGTAGCCATGGGTTAATGGTTAGAGGCATGACCAAACCCGAGCACGTCATGCCAACCCTGGAGCAATTTGAACCGGATTTATTTATCTTTGATCTCTATATGCCGGAGGTAAATGGCTTAGAACTGGCAAGAATGATCCGTCAGCTCGATAAATATACTTCAAGCCCTATTTTAGTGTTGAGCTCAGATGACACCATGCAAAATAAAGTCAGCATTATTCAGGCGGGATCCGATGATCTTATCTCTAAACAAACAGCCCCCAGCCTCTTTGTTACCCAAGTGATTTCCCGCGCGCAACGTGGCCATGATATACGCAGTTCTGCCAGCCGTGACAGTTTAACGGGCTTATTGAATCATACCCAAATCCTTGTTGCGGCTCGTCATAGTTTCAGCTTAGCCAAACGAGCAAACTCTTGCGTATGTATCGCGATGCTGGATCTAGATCACTTTAAGCAAGTGAATGATACTTATGGCCATTCAGGTGGTGATAAGGTTCTATTAGCTTTTTCGCACCTGTTACAACAGTCCCTACGCCCTGCGGATTTTATGGGGCGTTATGGCGGTGAGGAGTTTATGCTAGTCATACCTGACATGCCCGCACCGCTGGCGATTGCCAAAATTAATGCCATTCGCGAAAGCTTTAGCCATATTGTGTTTGTTGAAGAAGGCGCCGAATTTAAAGTCACATTGAGTGGTGGTTTGGCATTTTCAACCGAATGTCATCAGTTTCAAGAGTGTTTATTATTAGCGGATAAAAACTTGTATGAAGCCAAACGAAGCGGACGAAATTGTATTATCAATACCTTAGTTTAATGTATTGCCTAGGGTAAAAATCAGTATGACCTAGTCTCGTTTTAATGATGCCAAATACTGGAGCAGTTTATCCCCTAATTGAGGCAATTCTACTATATGATGAATCGCACCGCGTTTGATCGCCTCTTTAGGCATACCAAATACCACACAACTCTGCTCTCCTTGTGCAAAGGTTTTGCCACCTTGCTTATCTATCGCTTCCATCCCATCGGCCCCATCTTTACCCATACCAGTTAGGATCACAGCTGTCGCATTCGCGCCTGCATATTGAGCCACTGAATGGAATAACACGTCCACCGATGGTCTATGCCCACTGACTTTGTCACCTTGGCTAAGCTTTGCTTTAAAACTCCCACCAACTTTGATGATTTCTAAGTGCTGATCCCCTGGTGCAATGTAGGCATAACAAGGTAATAACCGCTCCCCTTCCTCAGCTTGCTTTACATTAAGGCGAGTGAGTTTGTTTAGTCGTTCTGCAAAGGTACGGGTAAATCCAGCAGGCATATGTTGCGTAATCACAATTGGCGGCATAACCGCAGGAAATTGTTGTAAAAGATGCAAAATAGCCTCGGTCCCGCCAGTGGAAGCTCCAATAGCCACTAACTGGGTATTAACAGTACGTTGATTTAAGGCTGGTTTTAAACTGGGTTTCAGCGTTATGGTCGGTGCAGGCAGGCTTTGCAACTTTGCCTTTGCCGCAGACTTAATTTTTTCGAGGATTAAATCCTGATATTCATTAAATCCCTGAGGTGAATCCAGCTTAGGCTTAGGAATAAAATCCACAGCTCCCAGAGCTAGTGCATTGAATGTCGCATCTGCGCCCTCTTCGGTTAAGGCAGAAATCATCACGACAGCTGTTGGTCTTGCCTTCATTAATCGATCTAAAAACGTGAGTCCATCAACCTTTGGCATTTCAATATCTAAGGTAATCACATCTGGCCGAAATTGATTCACCATATCCTTGGCCATATAGGCATCGACAGCCATGCCAACGAGACACAACTCAGGATCGGACTCGACCATCCTGCCCAACAGACTGCGGATTAAGGCTGAATCGTCTACCACTAATACCTTTATTGCCATCTGCTATTCACCAAAGAGTTCCACATCCCCACCACTCGGAAGATTTTTAATCCGTAAGCGGTATTCACTTTCCCTATCCATAATAGTGCTATTATGCATCGTCTTGATTTTTCTAACTTTAACTAATCCTGTTTCCGGGAAGAAGTACACTTTACGCGGGTAAATATCGAGTAAGTCCGCAGCGATGACGGGTATTTGCTCTATCTGCAAGTAATCCAACACAAATTCAGCATTACGCTCGCCAATATTGTGTAATGTTAATCCTGATAGCATGTTGCCACCACCAAACACCTTCGCTTCAATGAACTGCCGTCTTGCACCTAATTTCAATAAATCATTGATCAGCAACTCCATCGCATAGACACCATAACGCGCTGATTCAGCTAAAATACCATTTCCATGATTATCACAACTGGGCAATAAAAAGTGATTCATGCCACCAATTTTCCGTTCGAGGTCATATAAGCAAACGGCAATACACGACCCTAATACAGTCACAATTAATTTACCCTCCCGAGTGGCATAATATTCACCCGGCATAATTTTCACGGCTTCACAATCAAACAAGTGATCAAAATACCGATTTGGCCCTAGGGCAGGATATTCAATATTCGGTCTTAGCACTCGTTTTTCCCTTTACGGCCTGATAAGTAGTTTGTCCTACAGGGGTGAGGATCTGTGGAAACATATTGAAATTTTCAGAATGTCCCGCGATATATAATCCCTCTTCCGTTAGTGACAGCACCATATGTTTTAAAATGGCTTCTTGAGTTGCTTTATCGAAATAAATCATTACATTTCGGCAAAAAATAATATCGACGGGGGTTTTAATCGACCAAAAAGAATCGACTAAGTTGATTCGAGTAAACTGCAACATTTGCTTTAATTCCGGGATCACACGGACTTGACCGAGTTTCGCCCCTTTACCCCGCTGAAAAAATAACGTTTTACGCTCATCGCTCACCGTCTCAATACGCTCTATCGGATAAATCCCCGTCTGCGCTTTTTTTAAGACGGCACTGTCAATATCTGACGCTATTATCTCAATCGGCGTATTAAATCGACCAAAATGCTCAGCGACAACCATAGCTATTGAATAAGGTTCTTCACCCGTGCTACTTGCAGCACACCAGATCCGTTTTGTGTGTGGATGAGTCTGTAAATAGCGTTTTAACACCTCAAAATGATGCGGCTCACGAAAGAACGCGGTTTGATTAGTCGTGAGTGCATTAATAAATTCCTGGTGTTCGCATTCATTCGCTTGTAAATACTCTAAATAAGCCGTAAATCCCGATAATTTCAGTGCCCTAATTCGCCTCACTAATCGGCTATACACCATAGCGTCTTTACTGTCGGCTAATTTTATACCAGCGAACTGATACAGCAGGGTCTTTACCGCCTTAAAGTGAGCCAATGTAAACACATATTCCTTACCTAGCGGTCTGAGATCACTCAATCAAAAGTCTTCCCATTCATCTTGATCGACTTTATTTAACCTAGGCTTAGGCGTCATTGCTTTAGGTTTCGTGGACACTCGTGCTAATGAGGGGGTTTTAGTCGCTATTTTTTTAAGCTCAGAGGTGCGGCCAATTGCGCTTGTTTCCTCATCGACTTTGAAATTTGCCACACTATCAGCAAGTTGCTGCGCCTGAGATTGCATACTTTCAGCTGCCGCAGCGGCTTCTTCAACAAGAGCCGCATTTTGCTGCGTCATTTCATCCATTTGCACAACGGCTTTGCCTATTTCATCGATACCAATCGCTTGCTCATTAGAGGCGGAGGCTATTTCCGCCATAATGTCGTTCACTCGTTTGATTGCAATGACAATTTCCTTCATGGTATCGCCGGATTTTCCGACGAGGCTATTGCCGCTCTCAATTTTACTGACCGAGTCAGAGATTAATGCCTTAATGTCTTTCGCTGCATTTGCAGAACGTTGAGCCAAGCTTCGCACTTCTGAGGCCACGACCGCAAACCCCCGCCCCTGCTCACCGGCTCTGGCTGCCTCGACCGCAGCATTGAGCGCCAATATATTGGTTTGAAAGGCAATACCATCGATCACGCCAATAATATCGGCAATTTTGCGCGCGGATTCGTTGATTGACGCCATGGTTTGCACGACTTGCTGGATAAGCTCTCCCCCATCTTCAGCCACATCGGCAGCTTTTGAAGCTAAGGCATTGGCTTGGCTGGCATTATCAGCATTTAATTTTACAGTTCCCGTTAACTCTTCCATGCTGGCGGAAGTTTCTTCGAGACTCGAGGCTTGCTCCTCTGTTCGACTGGACAGATCGGCATTGCCTTGAGCGATTTCAGTAGATGCGGTATTGATGGTATCAGCTGCTTTTTGAATATCTCTTATCATGTAAGAGAGCTTTTCAGCGGTTTGGTTTGAATAGTTTTTTAAATCATTAAAGGTGCCTTCATACTCGTTATAAATCCTCGTGGTCAAATCCCCTTCAGCCATGGCCATTAGCACACGAGCAACATCTTGTAATCCTCTATCAGAGGTTTCAATCAAAGCATTGAGGCTATTCGCTAACATTAAGAAAAAACCCTGCTTACTTTGACTATCGACACGTTGGGTAAAGTCTCCCGCAGCGGCTGCCCCAACGATCCGAGCAATTTCTTGTTCAACTTGTACTTCTTCAGTACGGTCGAGCCACTCAACAACTGTGCCTAACCGTTCACCTGACTTTGCAATAATCGGGCTTGCCGTTAGACGGAAATGACAACTCGCCACTTTGATCTGCGACTCATATTTACGATCGAGCTTGTCAAGCAGACTCGCTTGATGCGCCGGATTACGGTGGAAGATATCCATAGAACTACCGATGATCTTATCCACGGCGAAATGGGGTAAAACCTGGCGAATTTCACTTTCAGAGCGGCGTAACATGGCTTCAACTGAACGGTTCATATAAATAATGGTTCGATTGGCATCGGCGATCATCACATTGGTGCTTGTGTTATTGAGCGCTTCTAATATGCGTTGGGTTGCCCGTTCAGCTTCAATACTTTCAGTGCGGTCAATCCACTCAACACCAGTCCCTAAATGCTTATTATCACGGGAAATAATAGGTGTCAGTATCAATTTAAAGGTTCGCTTACCAATGCTGATTTGTGCCGTATGTGGTTGTGTTAATCTTTCTAGCATATTGCGCTGATGAGCGGGATTAACATGGAAGATATCGATATTACTGCCAACGATCTTGGCAACGGAAAACTGGGGTAACTGTTTACGGATATCAGCCTCAGCCTCTGACAGCATATTCAGTACGGCTTTATTGGCGTAAATGATATTGCGCTCACTATCGGCAATCATGAAATTATTACCACTGTTATCGAGCAATTGGAAATAACGTTGGCGCTCTTCATCTCGACGTTGGCGCTCTTCGGTATTACCGAAAATATCTAAGATACCCATAGTGTTTACTCCTGCTCAGAAAGACTGTTTGTATCCATTAGCCCCAACTCATCACTGCTGATAAGAGCTTGAATATTGACCAAAATAATCATTTTTTCTTCAACGGTTGCGAGACCTTTGAGATAGCGACTATCAAAGGCAGCGCCAAATTGCGGGGCGGGTAAAATGGCTTCACTCGCCAGTTTAATGACATCTGAAACAGCATCGACCACGATGCCGACAATTCGGTCACAAACATTGAGCATAATCACTATCGTGAACTCATCATAAGTAGCTGTTCCGACATTAAATTTCATTCGTAAATCGACAATCGGTACGATATCACCACGCAGGTTAAGCACTCCTTTAATAAAACTGGGCGCATTGGCAATTTTTGTGACAGGCTCGTAACCTCTTATTTCTTTTACCGACATAATGTCCAATGCATAGTGTTCTTCACCCAGCACAAAACTTAAAAACTCTACTTCATCATGGGCACTAAATTCCGGTTTAGGGCCGAGCAATGTGCGACTTTCCATTAGCATGTCCTCAGTTAATGCTTAATATGCTGGGCCAGTGATTCCACATCGAGAATTAAAGCGACACTACCATCTCCCATAATGGTGGCTCCAGACACGCCTGGGATCCGACGATAATGTTTTTCAAGACTCTTAATCACAACCTGCTGCTGACCAACCAATGCATCAACAAACAATCCAAAACGTTTATTGTTGCTTTCAAGGAGCACCACAATGCCCTCTTCGGGACGCTTGGCAAACGGATCGATTTCCATCAATTGATGCAGGTTTAATAGGGGTAAATATTCTTCCCTGACTCGGATTAAACGCTCGTGAGCGAAGGACGTTAGCTGCTCATTATGGGGTTGTATTGATTCGATAATATGGACTAGCGGTAGAATATAGATTTGATTACCCACACTCACACTCATCCCATCAACAATGGCTAAGGTCAGTGGCAATTGAATTTCAAAGGTAGCCCCATGACCCGCAACGGAATCGATATCGATTCGTCCGCCTAGTGCTTCAATATTTCGACGAACAACATCCATCCCGACACCACGGCCAGAAACATCAGTAATTTCCTTGGCGGTCGAAAATCCGGCGGTAAAAATCAGTTGCCAAATCAGTTTATCCGGCATGTTATCCGCAACTGGCATATTATTTTCTCGGGCTTTTTGTAAGATCCTCTCGCGATGTAAACCAGCACCATCATCATGTACTGCAATGACAATACTGCCCCCCCGCTGACTTGCTTTAAGCGATAATTGGGCCGTTTCAGCTTTACCCAACGCACGCCTGACTTCTGGTTTTTCAATACCATGGTCTAAACTATTGCGTACTAGATGCGTGAGCGGATCGACCAGCTTTTCAATCATGCCCTTGTCGATTTCCGTGTTGCCACCTTCGATCACGAGATTGACATTTTTGCCGAGTTGTTCTGATAAATCTCTGACTAATCGATGAAACCGGTTGAATACAAAGGAAACTGGCAACATTCGGACCGACATCACAGCCTCTTGCATCTCCCGCGTATTTCGCTCAAGTTCGACCAATGCAGTCTTAAGCCTTTCACCCAATTCACCCGACAGCTCATTACCAATGAGGGTCAACATTGACTGGGTAATAACCAATTCACCCGCAAGATTGACTAGGGTATCGATTTTGGAGGTTTCGACTCTTAATGTGGCATCTTGACTGGTCGTGTTGACTTTTTTAGTCGCAACAGTTGTTTGTGGTGATGTGACGGCAGAAGCCACATGCTGATTTGATGCATTTGAAGTAACCAAATCTGTGGGTTCTGTTTTTTCGGTTTGCGTGACTTTGCCTGTATAACGAGGCACTTTAGCACCGGAATGATGACTAATAGGCTCTACAATTGGCTCAATGATGGGATGTGCTGGATTAGTTTTAATCTGCACTAAAGCATCAATTTCACTGTCAATGCTTTCAGCTGTTAAGGACTCAAAGAAACCAAAACCTAAGTCATCGTCAGGCGCTGTACTAAGTTGCTGACTATTTGTGACCGTTTTGCTTAAATCATCAATACTAATTTCTTTCGCAATATACGCTTCATCAAAAAAACCAAAATCTTGATTTTCAATGGCTAAGGTTAATTTGACATCATCTTCAAAAAAACCAAAGCCGAGATCATTCTCGTCACAGGCCTTGGGTAAAACCGTTGCTGTGTGTGGCACTGCTGTTTGAATTGGCGAAGTGAACGTTTCGTTAGAATGGGTAATCGAAAAAGGCTCACCATTTAATGCTGCAATTAATTGATTTTTAGCAAATTCAACCTGTTGCCAATCAATTGGTGAATCTTCACGATACAAGCTAAGAATGTGGGATAGCGTGTCAACCGTCTTCAAAAGTAAATCAATGACCCCGGAAGATAACTCAAATGTACCCTTTCTCACTTTATCGAGTAGGTTTTCCATTACGTGAGTGACACTGGTGAGCGCCGTAAAGCCAAAAATACCACTGCCTCCCTTAATAGAGTGCGCCGCTCGAAAAATAGTATTTAACTCCTCGGGATCTGGCGACTGAAGATCGAGGGCAATAAGCAGTTGCTCCATGCTTTCAAGATGCTCATGGCTTTCTTCAAAAAAGACTTGATGAAACTCAGCCATATTAATGGACATATTGCCCCCGATACCCTCAACCCAGCACTTTGGCGGTTATTGCTAATAATTTTTGCGGGTCAAAAGGCTTAACCATCCATCCCGTTGCACCAACCGCTTTTCCTTGGGCTTTCATATCTTCTCCCGCTTCAGTGGTTAGCATTATGATTGGGGTTCGCATATATGCGGACATCCCTCGCAAAGATTTAATTAAGGTTAAACCATCCATTCTCGGCATATTTTGGTCAGTCAAAATAAAATCAAATCGCTGGCTACTACACAAATCGAGAGCCTCTTGGCCATCTTTAGCCAAAGTGACTAGATAGTTTGCTGATTTCAGCGTGGCTTCAACCATCTGTCGAATGGCAGCAGAATCATCAACAATTAATATTTTTTTACTCATGCCCTATTCCATAACCACTTTAGTGATATTACCGGGAGAAATTAATTCATAGTGTTTACATAATTTTTTCACCAGTGATAAGCCTCGTCCAGAAAGTTCAGGATAATTTGAAATCGATTTATCAAAACCAGTAAATCCTTTGCCACTATCAGACACAGTGATCAACAGTTCATACCTGTCATTCCAAGTTATGCTCACTTTTACCCAATCATTTGAAGTAAGCCTATCTGCGCAGCCATCTCTTATACTATGGTACAATTCAAAGCCTTCAGGATCATTTTTTAGTCTAGAATCTAATTTTAGTACACCATGGTCGATAGCATTACTAAATAACTCGGCCACTACCGTAAATACTCTTTGACAAAAATATGTCGCAAAACCAAATGCTGATAAAAACTGGTTGAGCATACTCAAGTAATCCGCACTTAGTAGCATAGGTCCTGATATCTTGATATCCCAATCAAACTCTCCATTCTTATTTGATAATAAATGCCTAACATCTTGAGAACGATACCAGTCATGAAGACGCTGAAAATCAAGAGTGCAAACACTAATATCATCAATAATATGATTATCCAGAGAATTATTATCAAAATTTTCTTTAAAAAAATAAGGCAAGGAGTCTAACTTTTCATGAAACAGAGCATTAAGTCGCTCCATACCAAACTGAGAGTTATCAAATAATGGCTGTTCAATTAATCCATCGCTATATAGACATGCATATCCTTCGTGCGGCAAATCAATCTCAACAATGTCTGCAATAAATGTATTTGGCGGTAAAATTCCAAGCGCCATATTCGTTGACTTAAACACTTTATTTAGCCACGAATTATTATCTTGAGATTGATTATTATGTCTGAGGTGAAGAAAAACAGGCGGCATACCACCATTCCAAACATAAAGTTTATTACGAAATAAATCGGCTTCAAGAAGAATGCAGGCAACAAATCTATCATCTGGATTTTCGTAAAATAATTTTTCATTAAGCTCATAGATTAAGGTTACTAGTGAAAAGCACTTAGAAACCATAGCGTTAAATGTACTTGCCACTCGCATGATAGGCATGGCAGCACTAAGACCGTGACCTGTTGAATCAGCTAGCATAATGAATAAATTACCGTTAGGTGAGACACTATTTAACAAAATATCGCCACTAAAATTCGCACTTGCTTGAGAAAATGACTTGATAAAGTCAAATTTGCTATTATCAACATTCACTAAATGCTCAAAAATATGACGAGCCAGTTGCTCTTCTCTTGCTTTTTCATAGAGCATTTTTTCGAGTTCAACACTTTGCTGTTTAACTTTTTCTTGCAATCTGATACGTGTTAATAAAATTTCAGATTTATACCAAAACAATTCAACATTGATAGGTTTAACAACAAAATCCAACACCCCCATTTTAAAGCAATCTAAAAATGCCTGAGGTTCTTTCTTATCAGTTACAACGACAACTGGAATTTCCTTATTCAATTGACGAAGATTTTCTAGTAATGTTAACGCTGTACCATCGGACTGAAAAAAATTCACTAAAATCAAATCAATTCTGTTGATAGCTATTTCAAAAAAAGCATCCTCAAGATTATCACAGATAATCACGTTATAACCTTTGCTATGAATAAAGTCACTGATAGACTGACTCACAACAGCATCATTGTCGACAACCAATACAAAGTGATTAATTGCTGAGTGCTCTGACATAGCTAGATTACTCGATGATATAAATTTTCTGCATGTTGGCGATGGTTAATATCTCCTCGGCTTGACCATGAGCTCCTTTTACTGATGTCGACATGCCCTTTTCTTGAGCTTTTCGATATAGCAGTACCATCATGCCTAATGCTGAACTATCAAGATATAACACTCGGCTAAAATCCAAAATAATATGATTAACGTCCTTAAGAGTTAAGATTTGTTGATAGTCTCGTGTAAAATTTTTGTGGTAATAAAAGTCAAATCGCTCTGGCAAGATAATGGTCTGAATGTTTGACATAATATAATATCCATTTAAAAGAGTTCGATTTCGCCACTCGTTATTTCATTCCTTGATACGGGATTATGTTTTTCATTTCGGTGCCGACTCATTTTTTCAGTCACGTCTTCACCGGTAATTCCAAACTCCTCATAAGACATAGCTGTGACTTGTTTGAGCGATTCTTTTAAATGATGTAACGCTTGATTGGTGTGTGACAAACTTTGAGAGGTTATATCACTAAATTGTAATCCCCTTATCGTATCTGAAATTGCCGTTTCAAGTTCATGCGCAGATGAATCAATGCGCGCAATGACCTTAGAATCCTTTTCCGCCTTTACGATAATTTGTTTGAGTGCTGTATCAATATCTTTTTTTGCATCAATAATATAACTCATATCCTGTGCGGCAACTTTACTTACATGCTGGGTGAGTTGTTCAATCTGATTCTGAATAGATCTCAGTTGTTTTTGAATACTTTCACTAAATCCAGAACTGCGGTTAGACAATGCACGCACTTCATCCGCCACGACCGCAAAGCCTCTACCCGCTTCCCCCGCACGCGCCGCCTCAATCGCGGCATTTAAAGCGAGTAAGTTTGTTTGAGAAGATATTTGATCGATATCCTGTAAGGCCTTCATCGCCTGCGGCATGGATTCGTAAATAAGGTTAACTTTCTCAAGCAATTCCATTGTTGAGGCAGACATTTCGATGGTGGATTGAATGAAGCGTTCTAACGTTTGCGACGTATTATTCGCAAATTGTTTCATCTGCTCGGAGTGAAATATCTCAGCATCATCAGTACTTTTTACTAGATCAGAGATAAATCCCGTTTGCTCAGTCATCAGCCGGCCTAAGCCATCAAAAGAATCTCCGAGTAAATTAACCGCATCTTCCTGAACCCGCAGGACATTATGGATATTATTTTCACATTCACTAACAGTCGCAATCGCCTCTTGGTATAAGCGTTGGTGCGTTTGCCAACCAAGAGCGACGCCATCCCGTTGTTCTACTTGAGAGGTGCTAGACATCACTGAAGATTGCTGCTGACGGTAAAATTGCCAACATAGCATCACGGCAACCGCCAACACCGGACTGAGGAGCCAAAGGGTAATAGACCCCACCAAGTAACCTATTGCTATTGCAAAGACTGCGATGATGCCATCCATGTATCTCATAAACACTTCACAATAATTTATCCGTGTGTAAAAAGTAGTTTGAGATTCAGGGGTTTTCAAACAAATACGGAAAAATTTTACTTTGTTGAGGGCGTGTTGACATTTCTTGATTAGATTATCTTCGCTCTGGCAAGCTTATTCTCTCGTAACACGTCGACTCAGATGACGAGAGGCAAGGAGTAGACGTTTGCCATCTGCTGCCTTGTAGCATTTGGTCACCAAAATCTCCGCAAAGCCCACAGGGTTTCGCTTCTGTAGTCAGAGATCTCGCTATTACTAAAAATGTTTCATTAAAGATAAAAATATGATGTTTACCGCATTTAACTTAATGATTTACTAATAAACTTACCACGCAATACCTGAATCAAAACTGTGCAGCCCCACGTGCGTAGGTTACACTGGCAGCGTCTTCGTCTGGGATGGGATCATTTATGAGTCAACGTACACTACATTCCTTATTTAAACCCACATCCGTTGCCATCATTGGCGCCTCTAATAGCGAGAAACGTGCTGGAAATGTGCTGATGAAAAACCTGCTATCCAGCGGGTTTTCTGGGCCCATCATGCCCGTTACGCCCAAATATCGCGCGGTTATGGGCGTGCTTGCCTATCCCAACATTGAAGCCTTACCGATAAAACCCGACCTCGCGGTGATTTGTACTCGTGCTAGCCGTGTACCCGCGATTGTCGAAACTCTCGCGCAATTTGGCTGTAAAGTGGCAATTATTATGGCTTCTGGGATGGCGCAGGAGGTCAACGATGATGGTGTAAGCTTACTCGACCTAGCCATGCAACATGCCAAACGTTATGGCATGCGAATCCTTGGTCCTAATAGTTTAGGGATGCTTTTACCGCCCTTAGGACTCAATGCTAGCCTTGCCCATGCGGGTGCCTTACCCGGCAAAATTGCGTTTGTATCCCAATCAGCGGCAATATGCACCACAGTGCTCGATTGGGCAAATAACAAAGGGATTGGCTTTTCGTCTTTTATTTCCCTTGGCGATGCCACTGATATTAACTTCGATGAACTGCTCGATTATCTCGGCCGCGATAGCCGTACCAGTGCCATTATGCTGTATATCGACTCAGTTAATGAGAAGCGCCATTTTCTCTCTGCTGCCCGAGCAGCATCGCGTAATAAACCGATTTTAGTGATCAAATCGGGCCGCAGCGCCGAAGGCGTACGGGCCGCGAAACAACATACGGGCGGTATCGGTGGTAATGATGCTGTGTATGAAGCCGCCTTTAGGCGCGCGGGGATGCTGAGGGTAAATGATTTAATAGAACTTTTTGCCGCGGTTGAAAGCCTTGCCCACTCCAATCCACTGCAGGGAGAGCGATTAGGTATTATCAGTAATGGTGGCGGCCCTGCGGTATTAGCCGTCGATGAACTGATCCTGCGCGGCGGGAAATTAGCAGAATTATCCCCAGAAACGCTTGCTAAGCTTGATACAGTACTGCCCTCGACGTGGTCGAAGCAAAATCCGGTGGATATTATCGGTGATGCGAATGCTAGCCGCTATGCCAATGCGCTCTCCATCCTAATGGATAGTGAGGAATTAGATGCCATTTTAGTATTGCATTCGCCCTCAGCCCTTGGTGAAAGTGTCGAGATTGCCGATGCCTTAATTAAAGTTATCCACGCGCATCCGAAGAAAAACCGTTTAAATATCCTCACCAACTGGAGCGGTGAAGACTCGGCCTATCAAGCCCGCAAACGCTTTACTAAGGGCGGCATCTCCACCTATCGCACCCCCGAAGGTGCAGTAGGCGCCTTTATGCATATGGTGGAATATCGTCGCAATCAAAAACTGCTACAGGAAGTGCCGCAGTCGATCCCCGACAATATTCCGACCGATAGCCAAACGGCGCGAAAATTGCTGCAAGCGGCGCAGGCCAAGGGTAAAGCGGTACTCGAAACCCATGAAGCCAGCCCGATTTTGCGCGCCTATGGCCTCAATACTATCGACACTTGGTTTGTCAAAGATGCTGATGAGGCCGTCGCTATTGCCAATGAGGCGGGTTACCCCCTAGCGCTGAAGGTGCAATCACCCAATATTTTGCATAAATCCGATGTTCACGGGGTGATGCTTAATCTCACCTCTGAGGAAGACATTCGCCATGCCGCGAATGCAATTACCCAGCGGGTACACCAAGCCAATCCGGACGCCATTATCGAAGGCATGATAGTACAAAAGATGGCACTGACTGCGGGCGCGCAGGAAATCCGTGTCGCCGTGATAAGCGATCCCGTCTTTGGCCCGGCCATCTGTTTGGGTGAAGGCGGCTCAGAATGGGATCCGACTCAAGATGCGGCGGTTGCTTTGCCTCCACTCAATATGGCGCTGGCACGTTATATGGTCATCCAAGCCCTAAAAACCCATAAGTTAAAAGATCGGCATTTGCCACTAGGGCTTGATATGAACGCCCTATGCGTGATGCTGACGCAAATATCCCATATAATTATCGACTGTCCAGAAATTGCGGCGCTAGATCTCAACCCTGTACTGGCGGCGGGGGAAAACATTACCCTGCTCGATGTGAATATCCGTCTACACGATGCCAATACGGATAATCCCTCTCGACTTGCCATCATGCCCTACCCCAAAGAGTTAGAAGAATTTGCCGAGCTAAAAAATGGCCTCAGAGTGATGCTTCGCCCCATTCTTCCCGAGGATGAGCCTAAACATCTGGCCTTTGATAACTCCCTCTCCGATGAGGACAGATATAAACGCTATTTTGGCGTACGCTCGAAAATGACCCACGAGGAAATGGCGGTATTGACTCAAATCGATTATGCCCGCGAAATGGCCTTTATCGCTACGGCCAAAGGGCCCGATGGCGATGACATTACCTTAGGCGCGGTAAGGGCCTCCATCGACCCCGATAATACCGAGGCAGAATTTGCTATGGCGGTACGGGGGGATCACCAAGGCATTGGGCTAGGTAAACTGCTGCTTGAAAAATTGATTAAATACTATCAAGCCAATGACACCCCTGTGCTTACAGGCTTTACCATGTTTGAAAACCGCAATATGGCAAGTCTTGCTAAAAGCCTAGGCTTTAAGGTGACCTTCGATATGGAAGAACATCTAATCAAAATGCATATGGACCTCAAAAGTAATAGCCCTGTCAATTCATGAGATATCTAGGGCGTTTTGACGTTTTAGGGTTATTTTTGAAGCAATTTGGCGGGCGTTTATGCAAGGCAAAGTCCGTGTAGTTATTCTACATAAACGGACGATAATGCGGCAGAAACGCCCGCCAAATGCTGCCCCAAGGGTTCGACTTACTTCCTGCCATAAGAGCCGCTAGTCATTTGAGTAGAATAACGACACAGCATTCCTCGTTTCGCGAGCACGTGCAGCCGGGACGAGCAACATTTAATCTTGAAACGTCAACACGCCCTAATATCTTACAAATAAAAGAATAAGTGCCGATTATGCGGCACTTATTCTTTGTGATGATCGCAGGTGACTCACATTATTGGTCCTGCCAAATCATTACCTGTGCGGGTTCACCATTGGTGCGGGTTGCACGGTACATCCCCTCTGTATTAAAGGGGGCAGCAACATTGCCTCGATGATCAACCGCAATCACCCCACCAGAACCGCCCGCCGTGATAAGACGTTGATTAATCACTTCATCCGCCGCTTGAATAATGGATTTTTGCTGGTATTTCACCTTAGCGCAGATATCGCCCGCCACTTGGTAGCGAATAAAAAACTCACCGTGACCCGTTGCAGATACAGCGCAAACGCCGTTTTCCGCATAAGTGCCCGCACCAATCACTGGCGAATCCCCGATCC
This sequence comes from Shewanella sp. 8A, assembly GCF_023475945.1. Classification (NCBI taxonomy): domain Bacteria; kingdom Pseudomonadati; phylum Pseudomonadota; class Gammaproteobacteria; order Alteromonadales; family Shewanellaceae; genus Shewanella; species Shewanella sp. 8A. Next base: position 134,852 of record NZ_JAMDJP010000008.1, on the reverse strand, counting down.
GGCCAAAGCGCTTAGCCGTCATGCCGCCGGTGGATGTCCCCGCCGCTAAGTTACCGTTTTTGTCTAAAGCGACTGCGCCAACGGTGCCAAATTTATAATCGAGATCTTTCATCTCAATACCTGCAATTTGCTCGGACTTTTCAGCCGCCTGCAATTTTTGTCTGGCATCGAGTAATTGCTGATAACGGGCATCGCTATCAAAATGGCTGTTAGGTACCAGCGTAAAACCTTGAGTCAAGGCAAACTCCTCAGCACCCGCGCCCGAGAGCATCACATGCTCGGACTTATTCATCACCGCTATAGCTAAATCGATTGGATTAGCAATATGGCGTACACCTGCCACAGCGCCTGCATTCATGGTTTTACCATCCATGATAGAGGCATCTAACTCATGACCACCATCATAGGTGTAAACCGAACCGACACCGGCGTTAAACAATGGGCTGTTTTCCAATACATTGATGGCTGTTTGTACGGCAAGTATGCTATCTCCACCCTGTTCTAATATTTTTGAGCCCTTATCGACGGCTTCTTTTAGTTTATCTTTATAGGCTTGTCGCAGTTCAGGCGTGAGATTGGCTTTAGAAATCGTGCCTGCGCCACCGTGGATCGCAATGGCAAAAGGTTTTTCATTTGCTTGGGTATTTTGTGACATAAAAAGTGCACTCGAGAGAATTAAACTAAAGGTGGCTAATTTTATTTTCATTATTTACATCCCCTTAAACAGTAACGTCCTTTGTAACCATTTCAATGACTAATTTCAATCATCTCCTTGCCTGTTAACGCTATTCTGGCGACAATGAAGTCACATCACAGGGACTATAAAGTGCAGCGATTCTTGCAAATTACCTCATTATCTTTTCGTCTTCATTTGCTACTGAGTCTAAGTTTAGTGGCATCAGCGACTATGGCCGCTGATAACTTTTTAACGCTTTCAGTCAATGGGGTCGACGAAGCCCTGAAGCGTAATATTCTCGCCCACTTAGGTGCAATGCCTGACTCCGAAGTGCAGCGCCGAGCCTTCTTATTTAATGTGGAAGACAATGTTACCACCGCCCTAGAGTCTATGGGGTATTACCATGGAGAGTTGGAGGAACATTTAGTCGAGAAAGAGAAAGGTCCTTGGGAACTCAAGCTTACGGTCAATGCAGGTGAACCGGTTAAAATTCAATGGGTCGATATTAATTTTTCAGGCGAAATGCTTGACGACCGAGCCTTCGACAAATGGCTTGCTGAGGTCAATATTAAGCCCGGAGATACGCTCAACCACGGCATATATTCGGATGTCAAATCCCAACTGGTGACGCTCGCTCTCGCGCGAGGCTATTTCGATGGCGAATTTACAGAATCACAGATTAACATCAACCGCGATTTAAACACCGCCCAAATCAGCCTGCATTTTAACTCTGGCGCACGTTACCATTTTGGCCAAGTCAGTTTTGAAGGTCATACCTTAGAGCCGGATATTCTCACCAAACTTATCCCCTTTAAGGAAGATGCGGCCTATTCGACTCGCAGAGTCAGCGCCCTTAACCGTCAATTGCTGGATACGGGTTATTTTTCCAATATTAAAGTGATCCCACAGCTCGATCAGGCAAAAGATAATCAACTGCCCGTCAAGGTAGAGTTGACCGATAAAGCCAGCCATTCCATCGAATTAGGCTTAGGTGGTGATATCGGCCAAAGCGCAGATAAGACCTTCGATCCTAGGGTGCGTGTTACTTGGCGAACCCCGCAGATCAATAAATACGGCCATTCCCAAGAAACCAGTTTGGAGTGGTCGCCAGACAGACCCAAGTTTTTAACCACTTATACCATTCCACTGACTCATCCTTTGGACGACCAACTGAAGATCCGTTTAGGCTTACTGCGGGATAAATATGGGGTTACACAAGTTTACGAGCCTGAAAATCGTGATTTTCGCAACACAGGGCAGCTAGAAGCGACCAAGTATTTACTCGGTCTACTAAGACAGCAACGGCTGGAAAATCAATGGCTCATGAGCTATTCCCTCGATGCCATTCGTGAAGAATATACTCAGTCAGATATCGACTACAGCCCGAGTTTTTACCTAGCGGGGATTAACTTTTCTAAAACTACCCGTGGCGATAACACCCTCGATCCCAAATCCGGTTTTAGGCAAATCTACAGCCTAGATTATGCCGATCCTTATCTAGGCTCAGAAACACGCCTTGCCCGCTTGCAGGCAAAATTTAAGTGGATTGACACCTTTTTTGATAACCACAGAATCGTGGCCCGCATGGATTTAGCCGCCAACCTTGCCAATGAAAATGAGTTAGCCTTGATCCCACCATCACTGCGTTACTTTGCAGGTGGTGACCAAACCATTCGCGGCTATGGCTATCAAGAGTTAGGCCCTTATCTGGACTATATCGATGCCGATGGCAAGGTCAATCGGGAGGTTATCGGTGGCCGTTACTTAATGGTTGGTAGTTTGGAATATCAATATTACGTTACACCAACATGGCGGGTTGCAACCTTTGTCGATGCGGGTAACGCTTTTGATAACAATCAGTTTGAGCCCGTTATCGCCGTAGGTGGTGGTATCCATTGGATATCCCCCATTGGCCCAATTAAGTTGGATTTAGGGGTAGGTTTGAAAGAGACAGACACTATCGACCGCTCATGGCGTATTCACTTAACCATGGGGACAGAATTATGAGTCAGCCCCCAATTCATGAGCCCAATACATCCGCTCAACATGAAAATCAAACGCATGAGCCACAAACTGTGGAACAAAACCCAACTTGTATTCCGCCTAAAACCCTAAAGCTGCGCCTATGGCAAATATTTAAACTCTGTACGCGCATTATTGTTTACGTCCCCTTAACTCTCTTAGTGATGATGGCATTACTGCTGGGGACTGAAATTGGCTCACGGATCAGTGTCGGCTTAGCCGATAAATTTGTGCCCGATCTGGCGCTCACCTACACCTCTGGCTCCTTAAATAAGGATCTCACCTTAGCCCACGCCAGTTGGTCGATGGAAGGGATTAACGTTGAGCTCAAGGATTTACATTTCGCGTGGCAACCCACGTGTTTGCTACAAAAACAGCTGTGCGTGAATGCTTTAACGGCGAGCCAAATCGATGTCAATATCGATACCGAGGCCTTAAGCTCAGGTTCCACTGAAGCCGACGCTACCCCCGAAAATGATGAGCCGAGTGAACTGGTTCTGCCCTTTGGGATAAAGCTCGACAGCGCCGAACTGAACAACATCAATATTGCGGTCGATAAGATGCGCTTTTCGGCCAATCATATTCAGACCGCCGCTACTTGGTTTACCGAAGGACTGACAGTCGAGCAGCTTAGCAGTGAAGGCTTGGCTGTGTTAATTCCTACCGAAGACAGCCCTGTGCTAGACACACAGGCCACAGATCCTCAAGGCGCAAGTATTCAAGTCACAGATACTCAAATCACAGGCACACAAGTCACTGACACCAAGGCAGCCGAGACAGCTGCAACTGCAAAAACCACGACCGCAGCGGCGACAACTCAGCCTGAGACCAAAAAATCAGCAACCACAGTGGCGACAGCAAGTGCTAAAGCTTCAGCGGATAAGCCCATTGCTAATAAGGGAGCTACGGCGCAAACGCCAGCGAATACCCAGGCTGAAAAGCAAATTGATAAAAACGCCGATAAGCAAACATCTACAGAGGAATGGGCACTTGCCCATTTGCCGCAGGTGTTTATGCCTTTTCCGGTGGATGTAAAACAACTTAGCTTAGACAACAGCCGTTTGCAGATTGGGCCACGCGAAGATCTGTTTAGCCATATTGAGCTTCAGGGGCAATTTGCCAAGTATCAGTTAACCCTTGATAAACTGCAACTTGGCCACAGTTATGGAGATCTTTCTGTGGTGGGCCAACTCGCCCTCGAACAGGACTATCCGCTCGCGCTTGAGGTTAAGGCCAATGTGACTCAGGTTGCCGAGTTACCGGAGCTGACACATCAACAATTAAGCCTCACGCTTAGCCAAAGTGTCGGACAACTCGGTATTCAAGCCCTTGCAAAAGGAGATGTCGATTTTAGTCTCAATGGGCAATTGACCCTGAAAGATCCCACGCTTCCCTACAAGGTCAAACTGGAGAAAGCCCGCGCACAGTGGCCACTGCAACATGCCGAGTATCTCGTCAGCGATCTTAACCTCGACAGCCAAGGCTCCCTTACTCAACAAGCCGCGACGCTCAAAGGAAATGTCACCACACCTTTCCATAAAATGTTAGCCATTAGCGGTGAACTCCATCATCAAGATGCGAAACTCGATATTAAGCAGTTTAATGCTAAGGGCGAGCTAGGTTCGATCGATGTGACCGGTGAACTAGATTACGCTAAGGCGATCAATTGGAAAGCCAAGGTATTGCTCGATAACCTGAAATTACAGGAAATCACCCTGCCAGAAACGGCAAAGACGCCAGAATCAACGCCAAATAAGGACACGAAAACACCGAGCACAAATACCGATAAGGCGATGCCTGCCACTGCAAGCAGCAGCCTGCCAAACAGTTTAATCTCTGGACAATTACAGACCACGGGACGTTTGTTAGATAAACAGTGGCAAGTTGCTCTAACGGACACTCAACTGTCGGGCACCTTGCAGGGATATCCATTTGATATCACCGCCGATGTCAGTATCAACGATAAACTGTATATCAGCGCCAAAGGGGTCAATGCCAAGGTACTGGGTTCCACCTTAACTTTAGCGGGAGAAACCAACAAAACCTGGAACATTGAGGGTAAGTTGCAAGTCCCCGATTTTGGTTTATGGCTACCCCAAGCCAGCGGCCAATTGCAGGCCGATATCAATGTCACTGGGGATGAAAAACATCCACAGCTTGAGTTAACCGCACAACTGGTCGATCTGGTGCACCAAAATATTAAGCTGAGGGAATCCACGCTCAAAGCCTACTATAAGCCTTTGGATGCACACGAATTTGCCCTATCGCTCAAGTCTAAGGCGCTACAACTCGGTTCACAGAATCTAGATACCGTCACCTTTGGCAGTAAGGGCGATATTCAAAACCAAAAACTGACCCTAAGTGCCACTGGGGATTTGGGGCTCGAGCTTGGCGTGACCAGTCAATACGATATGAAAAAATCTCGACTACAAGCTCAAGTGAATAAAATTAACTTGGCAACTCCTGTTGGTCGCTGGGAAATAGATAAAGATATCCTTGTTGCATGGGATCAAAATACAACCAAAGGCAATGTCAGTCCCTTCTGTCTAGTCAACCCTAACAGTAAGATTTGTTTAGATAATCAAATCTCGCTAGGTAAAAAAGGCGAGGTGCAACTAAGTTATGCTGGTAATCTTGGTAAACTTTTAGCCCCAGTATTACCAAGCAATATGGATTGGGATGGTCGCTCTTCGCTATTGGCAAACTTTGCTTGGACCGCAGGGCGAAAACCCACGGCGAATGTCGATTTTAACTTCGATCCCGGTAGCATCAAACTCAAACGCGCCAAAAATCGCGAAGTCACCATTAAATATCAGCAACTTGCTTTAAAAGCTAACTTAGATGCCAAACGACTAATGTCGTCTATCAACTTTGAGTCACAGGACGTGGCAAGCTGGCAAAGTGAACTCACTGTTAACGTGACGCCTGACCGCTCGTTGTCGGGTTATGCCAATATCACACAAATTAACCTTCAACCTCTTGGCGAATTTTTCCCACAGCTCAATACCCTAGAAGGCTTACTGACTAGCAAATTAAACTTTGCTGGTACCCTAGATGCCCCCGAAGTATCGGGTAATGTTTCGCTCACTCAAGGAGCTCTTGCACTGACAGCGAACCCTACCCTTATCAATAAAATTGATCTGTCGATGGATCTTGGCGGTCAGCAGGCATCCCTTAAAGGTCGCTGGATGATGGGCAATGGTTTAGGCCGAATTACGGGACAAATGCGTTGGCCTCAAGGGCAGTTTAGCGGAGAACTTGCCGTCAAAGGCGATAAACTGGCGGTAATCCAACCACCACTCGCACTCTTAGATGTATCGCCCGATCTCACGATTGCTTTTAGCAGCCAACAACTTGAAGTCAAAGGCGTAGTCGATGTTCCCTCGGGTAATATTAAGATAGTGCAACTGGCTGAGGGTGGTGTAGCCTTGTCAGAGGATGTCGTTTTCAATGACTCTATTGCCGCCGCGCAACCTAAAGCCAGCCCCTATGCCATTGTGGCCGACCTGAATATTAACGTTGGCAACGATCTTAAAATCGATGGTATGGGCCTCAAAGGTAAGCTACAGGGAACCTTAAAACTTCAGCAACAGGCGTTTCGCCCCCCCCTGTTATTTGGAGATATTAAGGTCAAACAAGGCAACTATAAGTTTATGGGGCAAACGCTAAAAATCCGTACGGGTGAAGTGCAATTTGTAGGCCCACCTTCTGTCCCTAATTTAAATATTGAAGCAATTCGGGAAATTAAGAGCGAAGATCTGGTCGCGGGAGTGCGCGTCACTGGTACTCCCACTCGGCCGGTGGTCACCCTTTTCTCTAATCCGGCCAAGGAACAAGCCGAAATTCTGTCTTATATTATTAAAGGCAGCGGGTTCAACAGTACCAATAATGAGCAGAACAACTCCTTGATGATGGGAGCTGCGCTGGGACTCAGTGCTCAGGTTGGTGGCGGTGGCGCAATTAATAATATTGGAAATACAGCAGCGGGCATTATCGAAGAATTTGGTTTCTCTAACGTGCAACTCGATACTAATGATGAGGGCCGTGTTGCCATCAGTGGTTTTATCGGTGATAACCTTATGGTCAAATACGGTGTTGGCGTATTCAATCCTGGATATGAGATGACTGTCAGATATTACCTGTTATCCCAACTCTATCTTGAAACAGTATCCGGTACCTTAGGGCAATCCCTCGATATCTATTACAATTTCAATATCAAGTAGTGCTTGGCTAGCACGCAGACACAATAGTGAGCTACATGCCGATGATGATATTGACGCTGTGCACAGGCAAAATGATTAAACACCAGCAATTGTTTGATGGTTAAAGTCACTTAACTTGCAAGCATCAGAGTTTGATGAGTGAAAAGCAGCCACAAAAAAAGCGCCATATAGGCGCTTTTTGCTTCAATTACGCAATTAAGCGTAAACGAAGTCAACGTGTTCAATGATTGGCTTGAACGCGTGGCGTTGCATAGCTTGTGCACGAACGCCTACTTCTTTGCCATCTAATACGATAGTCACTACAGAAGTATAGAAGTCAGCGTTAGCTTGAATGTTGATGATATCTTTGTGATCAAAAACAATAGAAACTGGCTCTTTGCCTGCGCCATAAATAACGGCAGGAACTTTACCTGCATGACGTAGGCGGCGGCTCGAACCTTTCCCTATTTCAGTGCGGGTTTGTGCTGGGATAGTGTAAGACATGTGTTTCTCACTTAAATTTAGAGTAAAAAATATCACCATTCTCGACCAATGGTGACTCATATAAAGCGCGCGCATACTAACACAGTTACTCAGCAGGTACAAGAACAGCCAGACTCTGAATGCAATGGGGTAATAATGGGATATCGTTATCAACTAACAAGAGTATTTATTGAATTGGGAAACTTGTTCTAGCGCTGTTACATAGGCGAAACACCTTTGATCTGAATCGAAAAACACGCGATCTTGATCACACTTAAGCCATTCGATGCCTGTTAAGCTCGAGCAAATTTTGCCACTTCAGCCTTGTAAAACATGTGTCACGAGCTGTATTTATTGCAACAAGAAAATCGACTCTCCTGCCAATTAGCCCGTGAACTGGTCTCACTCATTAAAACTGTCCCCTATCAGCAGACCACGATAGAGTTAAAATTGCTGGAACTACTCGCCTGCACACAACAAAAAAACCGCAGTTTACTCATGCTAATGCAGATCTGTGAATCCCCGGCAGTTGAGAGCCAAAGACTAAGACAATTTAAGTTTTCACAAAGTCTGAATAAGCAAGTTAGTGATTGGCAGCAACACCGTGAGATGAATAAACTGGGACAAGTTTTTTTGCCGCTACTCGAGTATTACTTACAGGACATCCAAACACTAGAGCTGCAATTTTATCAGCAGCTCTCATTAAACACTGAGCAAAAGATACAAACTACCAATGCCGCACAGGACCGCAGTCAACGTGCACAAAACCAGACTTAGGATAATAGCCTACGCCTCCTAGCTTAAGTGATAAAGCCGCATCTCTGATTGTCTTTAATTTGACCCCAGGGATCGCAATATCCATTGCCATGCCTTGCATATGGTAACTTTTTTTAGCTACACCACCACTTTTACCTGCCAACATCGCATTGGTTTTTGGTGAGCGGTAACCAGAAATCACATGGATTTCATTATCAGTATTTAACGTCGTCTTAAGCGTATAAAGCAAATCAAATAAGCGTTTATCCATCGGTGCTGTTACATTTTGACGGTGATCTCGCAGCAAGTGGCTAAAATCGGCCAACACTTCATTCTGATAATGGCCATCGACCCAATAGCTACCGTTGTTATATTCACCCGTATGGCGATTATACAGGCTAAGCTCACGCACACCTTTGGTTGAACGACTCGCTATCGCTTTGGAAGGAATTAAGGAACACAATGCCACACCACTGAGGCCTAACAACAACTGCCTACGGGCAGGACAAAGTAAGGTCACATCATCACCTTCTGTTCGTTTTTTGGACACTGAGAACTCAAATTATCGTGAATTGCCATCCAGATCAAGTCTTGATCGACATGCAAACAATCAGATTAAAAAATCCTTCAAAAGTTCAATCAATTAGAGCATGTTAAAAATCGTTGCCGAAACCACATAACTCAGATCACTCTCCTGCTGGTAAATGTCATTCCGATATTGCACTTCCCCAGCATCATCAAGCCATACCGTCCAATAGACAATAAATATGGGCAACTTATCAGATAAGGAAAACCATTGGGATTGGGTGATATCTGTACTTAATTTATCCCAAAGGCGCTGATCATTGACTAAATGGCTCTTAAACCAGCGTGCTAATTCTTCAACCTTCTCGACCCGAATACAGCCCGATGATAAAGCTCTGTTAGCCTTTTTAAAGAGACTTGGCTCAGAAGTTCCATGCAAATACACACTAAAACTATTGTCGAAATGAAATTTATAGCGGCCTAAGGCATTTTTGGGTCCTGGCCGTTGCACCAACTGATAAGGAAAATGCGATGAAGCGAGTACTTGCCATTGTTCTGCAGAATGCTCGGCGCGCTTACCATCATAATCGTAAGCATCAAATTCTCGTTCAGTAAGATAATGCCCATCATGGCGAATATGCGGCAGGATATCACGTTGAATAATCGTGCGTGGCACTCGCCATTCAGGGTTCATCACAACACTGGAAATTTGACTTTTTAATAAAGGCGTTGGCCGCGATGCTTTACCGACAATCACTTTAGACTGTAAAGTCACCTTCCCTGCTTCAACTAACTGGAGCTCAAATGCTGGAATATTAACCAGTAGGTAGCGTGCTGGTAACTGTGGTGTCAATATCCACTGTCTCAGCATATTTTTCGCCAGTAACTTAGCCCGAGTATGGGGCGATTGGTTAAGCCAGAAAAGGGTTTGTTTCCCTATCACGCCATCGGCCTGTAAACCGTGTTGCTGCTGGAATTGCTTAATGCTAGTCACTAGTTGCTCGTTATAAAGCATCCCATTTTTAGCCTCTTCAGCAGATTCGATAGTGAGTTCATTTGGCAGAAAGCCTAATACAAAAAGTCGCTTCGCAATTGGCAAAATCAAAGGACTTTGCTGCCCAGGAGTGAGTTTTTCTTCCTGTGTTAACGTATCCCATGAAGTCATGTTCTCTAACCTCATGAGCTGTTTAAGCGTAAAGAACACAGCTCGGTAATGAGTGTCCTGTTGAGTAAATACCTTACTGATACAAGGTTCAACACATTCCGCTTGCTGATCGAGGTAATACCAATAGCGTTCAAGTTGTTGGTGCATCTTAAGCAGTTCGGCTTGTTCATCAGTACTCAAGGGCCGATGTTGCCATTGGCTGAGTTTTTGATAATTAGCTCGAAATACCGGACTGACATCGGCAAGATCAAGCAACAATGTCTGATCGAGTAGTTGTGTAATAGAAATGTCTAGCTCTGTAGAACCATGTGTTTGTTCGGTAGACTCAGCGGCTTGTGGTGCACTCGAAACGAATATAAACACCATCAACAGCGCTTTTAAATACCATTGAAATATGCAACACCCCAAGCGATAACACCGCGCAAAACGAGTCACAGACACCATAGACATCTCCCTTTGACAACAGTAACTTAGGTAGGTTAAGAGATGGATAAATGCAATCAGTACAGCAAAAAATCAAATGCCTAATCTCAAACTGCACTTTGGCGCTGAAAACAAGGCAAATGTAGGCGCAAAAAAACGAGCCTATAGCAAGTCAATTCAATCCTGTAAGTCGTGCAACGAATTGTTTGCGATACATTTATTATCCAGAGCGAGATTAGTATTAAGATCACTATAGCTGAAGCTGTTCGTAAAATGCAGCTCACTATCGACCGAAAACAAAAATGCCACTGATCATCAGTGGCATTTTTACTATTTAGCGTAATAGAAAGTAATTAACAGAAGGAGACCAGATCCTCTGGCACAAACTGTTCTGGTAGTTTTTGCAAACTCCGCAGCATTAGCGGATTAGCCAGCACTAAAGCCATTTCCTGGCGATTAAAGAGTGCTAAGGCACTTTGCTGACACTGTGCTTCATGTACTTTGACGTGCACAATGGCTTCAACTGGTTCAATCGGCGTTCCGGCGGCACGTAGTGGCTGTTTATCAACCATTGCTAAGTGAAGCTCCATCAGCGCAGGGTCTTTCAGTAATTGTGCTAATGTCCAAGGCTGTTCAATATGCGCTTGGTAAGCCGCACGCGCTTCTTGTGCCCGAATACAAATAGGCGCAGGACTGCGTTCTTCTGGAGTGGCGAGGATCCCAATACGTTTGAAAAACTCCCCAATTTTAATCGAACCGGTCCAAGCCGAAATGGGCACCGCTAACCACAAACCAATCAAGGCGGGGCTCATCCACGCGAGCAATGTTAAGGAGTCCAAAATCGCGGCATAACCCAACATAACACCTGCAAGCATATGCCAACGGTGGCGATAAATCAGGGTTAACCAAGGCATGCTACCATCGTCACGGCGCTGTGGAGACCAACCACTATCACGCCCCATCAGAATCGACATTACCGCACCGCAGTGGATGAACATCATGATTGGCGCGATCAATGCTGAGAGAATGACTTCAAATAACACACTGAGCATCGCTTTAATGCGCCCGCCTACGCTGCGGGCAAATTTGCCATCTTTTAACAGCAACAACACGCCAAAGATCTTCGGTCCAAATAACACCACCATAGTGATATAGAACAGTCTCAATGCCCTATCCGAGTCCATGATTGGCCACGTTGGGAATAATGAGAACTGATCGGTGAAGTACTCTGGACGAATAAAGTGGGCCTGCAAAGCGAGCATCAACCCCGTTAAAATCAATAACAACCAAAATGGCGAAGATAAGTACGCCATAATACCCGTCATTAAGTGCAGGCGACTAACCCAATGCAACCCTTTAGTTGGCAGAATACGTGAGTGCTGCAAGTTACCCTGACACCAACGACGATCGCGTACCGCTAAGTCAACAATTGATGGAGGGCATTCCTCGTAGGAACCGGGTAAATCGTATGCAATGACCACACTCCATCCGGCACGGCGGATCAATGCAGCTTCAACAAAGTCATGGCTTAGGATATGACCACCAAAAGGTGGCTTACCCTTAAGATTAGGTAAACCCGCAGCGCCCATAAAGGCTTCAGTCCGGATAATAGCGTTATGGCCCCAGAAGTTACCTTCTTTTTGCACCCACCAACCAAGACCAGTACCGATCACAGGACCATAAATGCGTGCAGCAAACTGCTGCAAACGCGCCATTAAGGTGGTGCCATTGATCAGTGATGGAATCGTTTGAATAAGACCCGCATCAGGATCAGCCTGCATCCGCTGCGCTAAGCCCGTGATAGTGGATGACTCCATCAAACTGTCGGCGTCCAGGACCAGCAAGTGATCATAACGCGAGCCCCAACGACGACAAAAGTCCGCTACGTTACCCGCTTTACGTGCGACGTTTTTACGGCGGCGACGATAATAAACACGAGAATGTTTATGGGTTTCTTGGCGAAGAACTAAAAACGCCTGTTCTTCTAACAGCGCAATTTCAGGATCGGTAGTATCACTTAAGATAAACCAATCAAACGCATGCCCATGACCCGTTTGCGATAATGCTTCAGCCATCACAGATACCGCTGAAAATACCCGGTCAGGAGATTCATTATAAGTAGGCATTAAAATCGCAGTGCGCGTGTGCAGCTCAGTTTGTGCAAGCTCGTTTGGTTTAGGCTTTTTCAATAGGAGGAAAAAGCCAGCAATACCACTACAAAACGCCAGTGCAATCCAGCAGAAGTTAATCGCAAATAACGCCAACATCAAATATTCGAGGGGAGTAATCCCTCCAATACTGAAAACTGCGCCCATTTCATAGATAGCAAAGGTCGATAGTAATAAGGCACCACCAACAACAAACACCCGACGGGAAACCCGTGAACGGACTCCATTTGCCACAGTGCTACGGCGTGGAAATCCTTCAGGCATTTGGGTTAAACTTTGGGGCTCCATAGCGCCTGGCCTTTCATTAGGCATAGCGCTACCACCCACGAGTACTTCAGTCTCAAGTACCGAATTCTCGGATACAGTCATATTATGTTGCTCCGTCATGGACCTTAAAGCGTCCAGCGATAGAGCCAGGTTTCAACCTGACGCGGTGTAGAGAACTTGAGTTCAGCACGCAATTCGATAAGGTCTTTATCTTCGGGCTCTAACTCAAACGCGAGGCGATAACCATTGTTTGCCGCATTACGCGCGATGACAACATTTGAAATTACTCCACCAGAAGATTCAACCTTCGCGAGTGGTAACTCATCAGGCATAGCGCCATTTAGATGATAATCAACGACAAACAAACGTCTAGGGGTCGCTTTAGCAATGTCAGCACGACCACTTGCAGTACGACTTACCACGACAGAATTGGTTTTCGCAACTGGTTCATCGCCCCAGCTCATGCGGTAAGCGAAGTGATATTCGCTACCAGCAGGAATAGGCTGACGCGGCTTCCAGAAGCTTACAATATTATCATGAATTTCTGATTCTGTTGGAATTTCTGTCAGAACAACCGCACCTTGTCCCCAGTTGCCCACAGGCTCAATCCATAAACTTGGACGACGCTCATACTGGGCTTCAAGATCCTGATAAGAGGCATAGTTACGTTCACGCTGTATAAGACCAAAGCCTTGTGGTGAGTTATCAGAAAACGCACTCACCTGCAATTGACGTGGATTTGCCAATGGACGCCATAGGTGCTCACCGCGGCCGTTGAACATCAATAAACCGTCTGAATCATGGACTTCAGGTCTAAAGTCATCGGTATCGTGGCGACCGTTTAATGAATGCAGGAACATGCTGGTGCTAGGTGCCAGTCCAACTTTATTTAATTCGACACGAGGGAATAAGGTCGCTTCAACGTCGATTTGGGTGTTATCACCTGGACGTACCGAGAATCGGTATGCACCTGCAACACTCGGGCTATCGAGCAACGCATGTACCACGATCAGATTACTGTCGTAGGATGGACGTTCTACCCAAAAAGCACGGAAAATCGGAAACTCTTCACCTTCTGGATCAGCAGTTTTTAATGCTAAACCACGGGCAGATAAACCATAAGAGTTACCTTTACCTAAGGCGCGGAAATAACTCGCGCCTTGGAACACCATCAACTCGTCAAAAATACCGTTAGTGTTTAATTGGTTATGGATACGAAACCCTGAGTAGCCGATATCATCATTAGGTAATGCTTGAGAGATAACCTCACCCGCAGTGAAATACTTAGGCTCATAAGCTAAGTGGGTCGCTTGGTTTGCTTCAACGATGGCAATTTCAATTAAATCTTGAAAATAAAACCCACGGTGAAACATTTGCATTTGAAACGGTAAACCTTGATCGCGCCAAATTGACGATACTGGGTTAAAACGAATATCGCGGTATTCATCATAGGTTAACTTAGCAAGACCGGCAGGCAGTGGATCTTTTAACACGACATAGGGCTTAGAGGCCAATTTACGCGCCAATTTCACCACAGTTTCACCATCAAAGGTGCCTGTTTTGGTGAATCTTACTTGCGTTTTGTTTGCAGGCTGAGCAGTTGCCTTGGGTGGACTCACCACGGGCGTGGTAGGTTTATTCTCAACATGCTTGGTCTCATCAGCAAATGCAGTGCCCGAAAAGGCGAACGCCGCGCTAAGCGCCAGTGAGCAAATGAGTGAAGAAGGTTTAAACGATTGGCAACGCAACAAGCTAACCATAGGATAGGTAACCTAAAAATAAACTAAGAAATCAACGTTTTTTATATGTACAGTGACATTTTTTTATTGCGGTTTGAGCGAAAAAAAACACCGACTGTTACACATCGCGAAAGATATCAGAAGGAGTAAAAAACTCATAAATAAAGATGCAGTTAACTCCCTTTGCACAATACTATTTAGCAATATACTTATACTTTTAAAGAATATCAAATTCGAATTAACATACCAAATTGATCTTTAAAAGTTACAAAGGCCAATAAAGTGCTGCCAAGTTCGCAGAATGAACATAAAATCAGTTAGTTTTACAAACTGGCCACCGACAATAATCTTAGGTGATAGTCGCTAATATGCGAGCCTAAGCATACAAAAAGTGATTCAGAGAGAGACTTCATTGACTTACACTCTTAACACTATCGAGGCAAAAATAGGCTGACGACTAAACCTGTCTCTTCACGGGGAGTGATGGTTAGTTGGCCTTGGTGTAAGCCAATAATATGCTGACAAATGGATAATCCCAATCCCGCACCTATACCTTCATTTTCATTGACACGGTAAAAACGCTCGGTGGCATTCGCAATTTGCTCACTTGTCATCCCTTGACCACGGTCGGCGATCTTTATTTCAACGCCTGTGGTGGTTTGCGCTGCACTAATGCTAATTTCAGATTCTACTGGGCTGTATTTACAAGCATTTTCGATAATATTCTTTAAAACCACCAGCATATAAAAACGGTCACACATAATGGATAATCCGGCATCCACGTCAATATTCCACTCATATTCAGTGATCAGGGGCATCAGTTGGTTGAGCGCATCCTCCACCATAGACAACAAGGTATGGGATTGCACATTCAACTCGGCAATCGAATCGACACGAGCGAGCAACAATAATTGTTCTACTGTATGGCTCATGTGCTTAACACCAGCATCAATCGCGGCAAGGTGGATATGCTGAGCAGGTTCATCTGCGACTAATCCCTCTAACCCCTGTTGATGTAACTTAATCACAGATAATGGCGTTTTTAACTCATGGGCGGCATCGGCACTGAAGCGGCGCTCTCTAGCAATGAAGTGTGCAATACTGCTGATATACTGATTGAGTGCCCGTCGAACTGGCACTAATTCCTTAGGCAATGACATAGCTAACGGAGTGAGATCGTTAGGTGAGCGTGCCATTAATTCCCGTTCAAGGGTTTTTAGCGGCCGAAATAGAATATAAAACAGTAAACTGACGATAAACAGGGTTAACGGTACCACAATTAATGGCACTATTACTGCGTTATGCATAATTTGCGAAACCAACTCTTGGCGCACTTCATCCTGCTGAGCCGTGATAATCCACACTTTATATTTAACAGAAAAAAAGCTGAACACATGCCACAGCTCCCCTTCGAATACTTTTTTACTATAGCCCTGCACAAATTTAGTGATCGGCTCGCGCCCAATATTGTCTGAAAAAACCAACGCCTGCCCCGCTTCACTCCAGATCTGAAACGCCAGTTTATGTTCATAGGCAAGCTTAAGTGCATCAGCCTTTTCAGCAAAGCTACTGACTTGACTGTCCGGAACGTGGAGAACTTGAGGTTGTGATTGGGGAAGCTTAAAATCGGCTTCTTCATGGTAGAACAACTCGAGCATTTTTGCGGTTTGCAACATTTGAGCATCAAATAATTCTTCAATTTGATGCTTCGCATCACGAGTGCTAAACCAGCTTGAAATCCCTACTGAAACCGAAATCCCCGAGAGCATTAGCAAGGTTAATAGCAAGCGTAAAGAGTACACATCCAGCACCTTGAGTCGATTCAACCCGTTATCCCCGTCGTTTGTATGAGTGTAACCTGTCTTATAAAGCAGTTACTTCATACCGATAAACGTCGAGTTTGTCACTTAAATCCTTGCATAAATTGCAAGATGGCTAATTCAGTTCCGTAAGGGTGTAGCCAATTCCGCGCACGGTCTTAATTAACTCATTAGCTAATTTTTTACGTAAATGATGAATATGGACTTCGATTGAATTACTGCCCACCTCATCCCAGCCATAGGTGAGTTGTTCAAGCTGATTACGGGTTAACACTCGACCAGCCGACTGAGCAAGTTCGAGTAATAATTGAAATTCTCTGCGTGAAAGGGGCACATTTTGATCGCGAAAAATCACTTCTCGCGTGTTGAGATCAATACTTAATGCACCAATATTTAAACTGTTATGGTCTAGACCATATTGACGGCGCACAATTGCCCTTATACGTGCCGCCAACTCACGCACATCGAAGGGCTTACCTAAATAATCGTCGGCTCCGACATCTAGGCACTCCAATTTAGTATCAAAATCGGTATTCGCGGTCAGCACTATGGTGGGAATCGATACACCCTGCGAACGCCATGTTTTAAGGAGTTCTTTACCATTACCGTCGGGAAGGCCTAAATCAAGCACAATAGCGCTAAATGTTTCATTTTTTATTCCCACTAACGCCTGCTGATAGCTACTTAAGTGATCCACCTGCATGCCCATTTTGGCAAGGTTGAGGCAAATTCCCTGGGCCAATAACTCATTATCTTCCACTAACATGATACGCATGATGATGCCCTATCGAAAAAGACTAAACTGAACCGATTGCTCGGTTAAAAAGGCTTCTGCCTGCTCACCCTGCAACATTGCCATGGTGGCGAGCATTCCCGCGGTAACGCAATTGGGTCCAAGAACGGTCACCGACCGTGGCGCACCGCGCACAGGATATCCGGTTCGTGGATCAATGATATGCCCATAACGCCTGCCATCGACCTCAATAAAACGCCTTGTGTCACCACTCGTCGCTAAAGCACCTTGTGTAATAGCGAGCACTTTGGCTGCACAATCAAGGCGATGCGGATCTTCAATACCCACCTGCCATGGGACTGAATGCGCTACAGGACAAGCAATATCACCGCCAAAATTCACTAATACCGAAATCTTAGGGTAGGATTCCGCCAGTTCATAGGCCACGCTGTCAACCGCGTATTCTTTTGCAATCCCCCCCACATCAAGTTGCATACCCGTGGGGATTTTTAGCTCGTGTGAATTAAATTCAAGGCGTTCAAATCCCACTAAAGATCGCGCTGCGGCGATATCAGCCATTATGGGCAGAGTGGCGTCCGGAGTAAAACGCCACACTTGCATCAATGGACAAGCAGAAATATCAAATAGCCCGCCACTAAGCTCAAAACATTGTTTTGCAAAGGATAAAAGTTGCCAGGTTTCTTCATCGATGGTCACTGGTTTGCCTTGAGCATGATTCAACTGCCACAGGTAATTACCTTCAATAAAACGGCTGTATTTTTGCTCGATGCGAGACGCCTCCCGAGCTGCCATATCGAGCATATCGTAGGCAATACTCTCATCATGACTGGCAATGAGTAACTCGCATGGGCTGGCCATTGCCCTAAATTCCCCCAAGAATCCCCAATCACGGCGCAGGAGTCGATATGGCGCACTTGGAGAAAATGATGGCATTTCGGGTTCCTTATGGTGGTGCTTAATGTGGCTTCACCGATGACAGGTTTAAATACAAGTCTTACATACAGGAACTGGGCAACTCAGTTGCCCAGTTCAAACCGTAATAACGTGAACTAATTAGCACAGTTTAGCTTTAAAAAGAATAACTAAACTGTGCAGTAATCGCCTTTTGAGTCGGAAACAGATCATAGTTTTGCAACTGACCAGGGAGCTCGGTGCCATTGTTTTTCGGATCTTGTTGATAGTATTCCAAGCGGTATGTCATCTCATGTCCGCCTGACAAACGGTGACCAAACTTAACCCCTACCGTATAGGCGCTCATATCCCCAATGCGGTAATCAGCACTAGCGAACTCAGGCAATGGTGACTCCGCCATCAAAAAAGGTTGATAGAAATTCACCGCAGCTTGTTGATAGTAACGAAGATGCAACTGACCATAAAAACTGCCACTGAAGTAATAACGATAATGGGTTTCTAAGGTGTGTGAGGTTAAATCCCAATCATCGGTAGTATAGCGATAAGAAAAATCGACCACTCCCGAATCGAGCGCGCCTTTAGTCATCATATAAAAACTGTGTTTTAAGCGTGAATCTGGACGATTCTCGTAGACGATATTCTCGGTCGTACCGTTATTGTCTACGACACTTAAGACTTTGTAGGGATCGGTTAAATAGCCACTGACACTCGATAAACCATAGTTCGCTTGCAATAACCAACGCTGATTAAGAATTTGAGTGATACCCAACATCAAATCAGCAGTTTGTTTATCATCGCTACTAGTTTGGCGAGTGGCATCAAATGCACTGCGATAAGCTTCATCGCTGGTAAAGTTATCGCGGATCGCCATCGTTGATAACGCTACAGGCCTGCCACCAACAGGGTCAACCACATCGAAGCTATATGAGGTGCCTAAAAACAGCGTGGTGTTGTCCTTATTAAAGCCACGCTCGACACCTGCATTAATCCCCATCGACATATAGTCGAATTCCTTAGAAGCATAAACACCGCCATTGACCTTCCAATCGGGATTCAGTACCTGCGACCAGTTCGCATTTGCCTGCACTCGAGTGTCGTGGAAAGTATCATCGAGCGGGGTTTCTCCCGCTGCTACGGTATATTGGCCATTGCCTGAAGGACGGGTAAAGGTTTGACTGTTACTTTGAGCGACAGCGCCCGAGGCTGAGGCCCCCGTTAAGCTATCAACCACCAGCTTAAGGTCAAGTACACTGTCATCACCAAAGTTTTTCTGTGCCGTACCTATGGCTTCAATCGCTTGAACTCTGTCCTGTTCACCGTAATACATGAGTGCGGCATCAACTTTCCAGTCATCGATATTTTTCGCCAGCTCGGTTGCGTGACCATTGGACGCGAACAACCCACAACTGGCTAAGGCTAACGCGCTAGCGATCTGTTTTGTCTGCGGTTTTAGTTGCACAATTTGCGAGTCATTTTTGTCTAACTTATTGTTCTTATTTGTCATGGCTGACAACACCTTTATGTCACTGAAGCTTATTTAGACGAAAACCTAAGGTATTAACGATTATTAAATTAAGGTTTAGTTACAACCGCATCCACCACCAGCAAAAGCTCGGCCACCACTACTACCTTCTTTACTGAAGTAAATATGATCATCTAACGCCTGATCTAACTTTTCGCTATCAAGCGCCATATCACTACGCGCAAACTGCCCTCTTTCCCACGGCTCAACCCCTAAGCTTGAACAACCACTCACTCCTAGCATCACTAACGAGACAGCAACTAATGTGATTTTGCGCATAGATCACTCCTTCAAAAGATTCACCAGTTCTTGTTCATAATCGGCAATATTGTCTTGGTAAAAACCGACATGCTGATTTACTAACTTGCCTTGGCGATTAAAGATAAAACTACTGGGCATACCCAATAAATCGAAGCTACGTGCGACATCGCCTTCAGGATTAAAGCGCACCGTAAATTGGGCTGGTACTTGCTTTAAAAATGCATCGGCAAGGGCTTTGTCGGTATCAAGGTTAATGGCTACCACCGCTAACCCTTGCTCTTGATACTTTTGCTGCATGGTATTCATCCAAGGAAAAGACTTACGGCAGGGTCCACACCAAGAGGCCCAAAAATCGACGTAAACGACTTTTCCTTTAAATTCATTCAGTGAAACAGTTTGATTTTGTGCATCAAAGACAAGGTGTTCAAGTGAAGGAGCGGCAAGTACGCTTGCACTAAATAATCCGAGGAACAACACGAGTTTTTTCATAGGCTATCCATTTATCACAATACAGTTCGAATTTATTAACTGAATCTTAAGGTTTGCTTAAACTTAAAAAGAATAAATAAAGTCTTTATGCCACATGGACATCTGAGACATCAATTGGTTGGAAAGTGAGCTCTAACGGCAAAAATGTTAAAAGTGAGACATTTTGTCCCATTAGCAAAATCGAAATTAGATCTGAATCATGTTAATTTAATGTCAAAATCAGTTTAATCACATCTCTGAAAAATTCTTGATATGCATCAATAATTTTCTAGTGCCTAGCGCCTAAACTGCATGTGTCAATTATGTAAACCCTTAACAATTTACATTCCAACAACAAAAGGTTGACCCATGGACACACATGCAGCCCTCTATGAACAGGGAAAGGCGCGCTTAGATGCGTTGCGCCAATTAGCTCCCCGTCAACAGCAAACATTACTCGATAAATTACAACAACATGGCATCACACGCCGTGACTTCATGAAATGGAGTGCGATGGTAACGGGTATGCTCGCCCTACCACTCCCCTTTAGTAACTTAGTTGCAGAGGCCGCCGAATTAGCCGACCGTGTACCCTTAATTTGGTTACATATGGCTGAATGTACTGGTTGCTCCGAATCCTTAGTTCGTGCCGACACCCCCAATCTAGATTCGCTGATCTTCGATCATATCTCCTTGGAATATCACGAAACCTTGATGGCAGCTGCGGGTTGGCAAGCAGAGGAAAACCTCGAGCACGCCTTAGAAACCTACAAGGGTCGCTACCTGCTCGCGGTGGAAGGCGCGATACCGACCGCCAATAACGGCAGCTTCTTGACCGTGGGCTGTAAAGGCCATACAGGCTTAGAAATAATCAAACATGCCGCCGAAGGCGCCGCAGCGATTATCTCTGTGGGCACCTGTGCATCCTTCGGTGGTGTACAAGCCGCCTACCCGAACCCCACAGGGGCTAAGGGCGTGCACGAAGTTGTGAGCAAACCCGTGATTAACTTAGGCGGTTGCCCACCAAGTGAAAAGAACATTGTCGGTACTTTGATGTACTTCATCATGTTCGGCAAATTACCTGCACTGGATATGTTCAATCGTCCAAAATGGGCTTATGGCGCACGGGTACATGATAACTGTGAACGTCGTGGCCGTTTTGATGCCGGTGAATTCGTTGAAGAATTTGGCGATCACGGTGCAAAAGAAGGCTACTGCCTCTATAAAGTGGGCTGTAAAGGACCTTATACCTATAACAACTGCCCCACTGAACGCTTCAATCACCATACCAGTTGGCCTGTGTTAGCTGGTCATGGTTGTATGGGCTGCTCAGAACCTAATTTCTGGGATGATATGGCTGACTTTGAGAAACCCCTTGGTCGTCAACTGCTCCATGGATTGGATGCAACCGCAGACACCGTCGGTGCGGTGATTTTAGGCGCGACTGTCGTCGGCATTGGAGCCCACGCTGTTGCCAGTATTTTTGCCAAGCCGCTGGAGGAATAACCCATGAGCAAGCGCGTTGTTATCGACCCTATCACCCGTATCGAGGGTCACTTACGTATCGAAGTTGAAGTTGATGAGAATAATGTCATCAACAAAGCATGGTCATCCTCTACATTATGGCGTGGTATTGAAGTTATTCTCAAAGGCCGTACGCCTATGGACGTTGGCCTCATTGTGCAACGTATCTGTGGTGTATGTACTTATTCGCACTATCGCTGTGGTACCGAAGCGGTGGAAAATGCCTTAGGGATTCAAATTCCCTTGAATGCAAAGTATCTTCGCTCGCTAATGCAAACATCGCTCTATATGCATGACCATATAGTGCACTTCTATCATCTCCATGGCTTAGATTGGGTTGATGTGGTTTCAGCACTCAGTGCAGACCCCGCTAAGGCCGCCCAAGTCGCCCTCAAATATACCGATAAGCCTATCGCCGCTGGCGAAGGTGAATTAAGGGCTGTGCAAGAGCGCGTAAAAGGCTTTGTAGAAACCGGAAAACTTGGTCCATTCGCCAACGCTTATTGGGGTAATGGCACCTATAAGTTTACCCCTGAACAAAACCTGATTGCTCTATCTCACTACCTTAAAGCCCTTGAAGTACAAAGGGTTGCTGCCGAAATGCTTGCAATATTCGGCGGTAAACAGCCACATCCTCAATCATTAGTTGTCGGTGGCGTGACTTCTGTACGCGATATGTTGAGCCCTGCACGTCTGCAAGAATGGAAGCAAAAACACGCAATCGTAACAGACTTTATCCTGCGTGCTTATCAAGCTGATATCGTGATGGCAGCCGAAGCCTTTGGTACTGAGCCTAGCGTGCTAGGCGGCGTCAATGTTAAAAACTTCATGGCTACCCATGACTTTGTGCTCGCTAATGGCGAATATATGTTCGACCAAGGCGTGATTATGAATGGCGATTTAGCAGGTGTGAGTGATATTAACCCTGATCTTATCGCCGAAGATGTCAGCCACGCTTGGTACAATGCTGATGCGCCGCAACATCCGTATGATGGCACCACCATTCCAAACTATACCGGCTTTGTTGAGCGGGATACGGTTTATGGCAAACTGCCAACTTTAGATGGTGATGGTAAATACTCTTGGGTGAAATCACCTCGTTATCAAGGTGAACCTGTCGAAGTGGGCCCACTGTCTTGCTTATTAGTCAGTTATGCCCGTGGCAATAAAGTGGTGGTCGATGCCGTCAATGCTTTGCTTGCACGCACAGGTCTCCCAGTAGAAGCACTCTTTACTACCCTAGGCCGTACGGCTGCGCGGATGCTACAAACCGTGATCGTCGCGCAGGAAGGTCTGAAAACCTTCGATGCCTTGTTAACAAACATTCAGTCAGATGAAACCACCTATGTGAAACCCCATATCGATCCAAGTAAAGAGTATGTGGGTCACGCCATGATTGAGGCGCCCCGCGGCATGCTAAGCCACTGGATCCGAATCAAAAATGGTGTCATTGAGAACTATCAAGCCGTGGTGCCTACTACCTGGAACGCAGGTCCCGTGGATGCTAATGGCAAGATTGGTCCCTATGAAGCCTCACTGATTGGTTTGAAACTGGAAGATCCCACTAAACCCCTTGAGGTGATACGTATTATTCACTCATTTGACCCTTGCATGGCGTGTTCTGTACACGTGATGGATTTTAAAGGTCAGGCATTGAGCGAGTTCCGTGTCAGCCCCAATGGTCAATAACAACGAGGGAGGGAACGCAACATGAACCATTCTGAAACCCGCATTCGGACACTGGTTTTTAGTCCTGCGATACGGATTTTCCACTGGTTACGGGCACTGACGATTTTAGTGCTGGTGATCACCGGATTCTATATTGCTTGGCCGTTTCTTGTGGCGCCCGAAAGTACGGATGTATTAGTACAAGGTTGGATCCGTTTTGCCCATTTGATCTGCGGTTTTATCTTAACCGCAGTCACCTTGGCCCGCTTCTACTTGTATTTTTTCAGTCGTAGCGATATCGAGCGACGCTCGTTTCGTGATGTGATGAGCATTAAGAGCTGGATTACCCAACTAAAATCTTACATTTGGATGGGACATTTACATAAAGCTGGCGTTTACGGGCCACTGCAATTTGTGACCTATGTAGCAATCTCCTTTGTTGCGCTTGTGATATGTATTACTGGTCTCGTACTGTATGCCAATGTCTACCATGAAGGTTTAGGTGGCATGCTTTGGAGCAGTGCAGCTTGGATCACCGCACAAATGGGTGGGCTGGCACAGGTGAGAATTTGGCACCACTACCTCACTTGGGCATTCGTTATCTTTGTGGTTATCCACGTCTATATGGCGGTTTGGTCAGGGATACGCTTCAAACATAACTCAGTTGACTCAATTGTCTCTGGTTACGACTACCCGAAACCAGACTCACACCACTAGGAGTCCAATGAAGATATTGCTACTGGGTATTGGCAATGTCCTGTACGCCGATGAAGGCATCGGCGTACATTTTGTCAATTACATCACTGAGAATTATCAGTTTACGCACGAGTCCCATCAGCTCGAGATGCTCGATGGCGGCACCTTGGCCCAGGGACTCATTCCGATTATTTGCCAATACGATTATTTGATCGTGGTCGATACTGTCAACGCCAATGGCGTCGAAGCGGGTGAGGTCTATTTCTTCGACTTTGATAAAGCCCCGCAGGAAATTGACTGGCAAGGCAGCGCCCATGAAGTCGAAATGCTACAAACCCTAAACATGATGGAAATGGTTGGCGACAGGCCAAAAACCTTTGTATTAGGTGTTACTCCAACCGTGCTTGAACCTATGACTCTCGGCCTCACCCCCAAAGTTGCATCCGCAGTTCCTTTGATGGAGCGCACCCTGTTATCCCACTTAGCCTCCCTTGGATTCACTGCGACACGCATTGCCGATCATAGTATCGACTCGCTGATCCCCGACTCCTATAAACGTGGTGTCACTCTTGGTGAAAATATAGAAGATGAAAAACATCAGATTTGATTTTACCTGCTCACGTCAGGTGCCCTTATATGCGCATTTATGTAATCAATACCTAAATTATGATGCGCTGAATATTAGCATTGGTTGCGACAACCACAATGATTTTGGTCCACAAACCTATTTTATTGAAGCCCAAGGTGAACAAGCGCCGCTAGAGCAATTGGCCGATGCGATTGCCGCTGACTTTTTAATGTCTGTTTGGTTGGTTGACTCAGGCATTAAAGTTATCGATGAGCCACAAGGCCAGCGTACCTTATTGGAGACTCATGATCCCCAAATGGATAAATCGGTTGCCGCTTTTTGCCAGCAATGTTATCCCCTGTTTGGCGATAATCAAGCGGCGCAATTTGGTGCTATTGATTTAACCTGTTCCTGTTGCCACGGTGAAACCCGCTTAACCCCTGCCCAAAAAGCCCTCACGCTAACCGATCTTAAAGCCATGGCTGAGCAGTTAATAACCCAAGGCTCATTAGCGTTAAGCTGTGAAGGTATAGCGTTAAGCTTAGAACCGTTTGCTCGCGATGCCAGCAGACCACAACTGCTGATCTGTAATCCAAACACCTTAAATGCGCATTTTTGCTTAAAGGATCATCAAGTCGTTGCGCTATCCAGCATTGAAAAACCACTTATTTGCGCAAGACCCATTCAAGATCACCAAAAACTATTTGCGCCGCTATACGATATTTGTTTTGGCTATAGTCGCGTGGTAGCGGTCCTTAGCGAAATTTTGCGGCAAAAAGGAATTGATTGGGTTTATCTTCAAGGTCAGCACCATAGGCCCAAATTAGCTTGGGTTGATGGCGCATGGGCCCAGTTGTCCCACCAAGATGGAGATAATGCTAATAACATCAGCAAACATTTCAATGCGCCGGAGCCGTTAAGGGAAGACATTCGCTTTCTCGGTTTTAAAGCACAATGGCAAGCGCATAAAAAAACACGCTCGCACCAAGGCACGCTTAGCGTACAAGTCTTATCCTCTGTAGAGAGTGAAACGAATTACGAAGGTGATCAAGAAGATCATACAATTACCGATGCAGCGCTCTTTGCTGCACTGCTAAATGGTAAATTTACCAGCCATAAGCAAGCCAAAAATGCGGCGGTGATTTACTTAAGCCATGATCATCAGAGCCAAATTGTCACCTGCGATAATAAAGGCGACACTTCACTGTTTTTTGCCCTGCCTGAGCTGCCCGATAATGGATATGAGATTTTCCACAGGCTCGACAGCAGCCCACAAAAAGCGGTGGCGCAAAAATTTAAAAGTCTGTTTCCTGAAGATTATTTAAAACTGCTCAGTCTAAAACTCCACGGCAGACGCGATAATCTTCAGAGCCTATGGGCAATTGCCGCGATATTGATTGGTTTGAATCCGCAGGAAGAAACCCAGTCACAAGACTATTTGAGCGATGCTCTCATGGCAGCGGCCATGCGTTATCAGGGAGCGAATGCACCGCGCATCGATTACCCTCTCACCAAAGGCGAAGCCCATCGGAGCCTTAATTGGTGCAAAACCCTTGGCACACTACTGAGCTTTAGAGTGGCTGGCCACAGCGACCCAAGCCAACTGGCTTTTGCGATGCAGGACTCCCTCGCCGATTACCTTGCTAATTGGCTTGAGCATATAGACTTAAATATTGGAGTACAGACAATTGCTTTAGCGGGTAATGAGTTAGCTAATGAAACCCTCTGTAAACGCATGAGTTTACGCTTAGGTAAAAACTTCCCGTTACTGGTCAATCGTAGTCTCGACTTAGAGGGAGATAACCTTGCTGTAGGCGCGCTGTATGTTAAGCAACGGCAATTAAACACCCTTGGATAAATACTTAACATTCGTGTTTGCCCCAGAGATATCGCAACATTAGAGGATAGATTGTTATCTTCTAATGTTGCGAACAAACCTAAAAGAAGACTGAAATTGAAACAAGCAGCCTCATCCGCTAACCAACAGGATATGATTGAACGTCGCCAACTGCATATCACTGGCATAGTACAAGGCGTGGGTTTTCGGCCTTTTGTCTACCGCTGGGCAACCGATTTGCAACTCACTGGCACAGTACTCAATAATGCCAAGGGCGTGATGATAGAACTGCAAGGACCGAGCGCAAAACTGGATATTTTTATCCAAGAGTTAGCAACTAACCCGCCACCACTGGCACGTATCGACCATATAACCCATGGACAGCTAGCGGTAAAATTATCGGAGACACGCTTCGAGATTGTTCAAAGCGATAGCCAAAGTGATGAAACAAAAGACCCTAGCTTAGCAGCACTGGTTGCCGTGTCGGCCGACAAAAGTACCTGCCAAGATTGCTTAGGCGATATGCGCAATCCACAGGATCGCCACTTTGGCTATGCCTTTACTAATTGCACCAATTGCGGCCCAAGATACACGATTATCAATGCCTTACCCTATGATCGCCATCATACCGCCATGGCGGATTTCGCCATGTGCCCCGATTGCGCCAAGGCCTATCAAGATCCATTAAATCGCAGATACCACGCTCAGCCCGTCAGTTGCCCAAAATGTGGCCCACACCTGAGTTTAAAAACACCTAAGGGTGAGCTAATCGCATTGACGCCCTTGCTCCACTCGCAAAACAACAGCATGGCGGTATTGGCCGCTGCGGCCAATAAGCTTGCACAAGGACACATCCTCGCCATTAAAGGGCTCGGCGGATTCCACTTGATGTGTGACGCGAGAAACAGCTTCGCAGTGAGTCAACTACGGCAGCGAAAACAGCGTAAGGCGAAGCCGCTGGCGGTAATGATGCCGAGTATTGAAATGGCAAAACAGTACGTTACGGGCACGGAGGCGGAGTGGCAAACCTTAAGCTCGCCGGAACGGCCCATCGTATTGATGCAAGCGTTGGATGAGCATGACCTTAGCCCCGAAATCGCACCTAATATCCCCAAGCTGGGTGTATTTTTACCTTATACGCCACTGCATCACTTACTGCTTAGCCAATTTAATGGCCCGCTAGTGGCCACCAGCGCCAATGTGTCGGGCGAGCCCATTATCACCGATTGCGATGCGCTTATCAGCCAACTTGGGCATGTGGTGGATGCCATCGTCGATCATAACCGACCAATACTCAACGGCTGTGATGACAGTGTTGTGCAACTTATTCAACAGCCAAATGGCAATACGCCGCAGGTGCAAGTGCTGCGTCTAGCGCGGGGTTATGCGCCATTAAGTTTTCCATTAACAGCGCCACTAATACGCTCAATCCTCGCCGTGGGAGCACAGCAAAAAAATGCTATCGCTTTCGGATTTGGTGCAAATGTATTTTTAAGTCCGCATATTGGCGATCTTTTTAGTGTCAGTGCCGAGCAGTATTTCGAGCGCACCTTAGGCACCTTTGCGCGCCTGTATCATTTCAGTCCCGAGCTGATTGTCCATGATAAGCACCCAGACTACGCACCATCGCGCTGGGCAGAAGCGCAGCAACAGAAAAGCCTTGATACACAGAGTGGAGCCTCTGGTTCAATCCAAACCTTAAGCGTGCAACATCACCATGCCCACGTGCTTAGCGTCATGGCCATCAATCAATATCAAGATCCGGTATTAGGCTTTAGTTTTGACGGTACCGGTCTTGGCGATGATGGCAGTCTCTGGGGCGGTGAGGTGTTATTAACCAGGTTAGACAAAGCAGAGCGCTTAGCCCATTTTGAAGCCATCTCCCTACTGGGCGGTGAGCAAGCAATAAAACAGCCTGTGCGATTATTACTGGCACTGCTGTTTGAACAAATGAGTTTAGCGGCGGTACAAACCTTAGATTTACCAATCCTAAAAAGCCTGACACCGTTAACGTTAAGCAATTTGCACCGGATCTGGCAAAGTGGCAATACGATTAAAAGCTCATCGGTTGGCCGATTATTTGATGCCCTCGCCTGCGCCTTAGGATTGATTGACACCACACAATTTGAAGGCCAAGCGGGCATGCTGATAGAAGCCGCAGCAAGACGTGCCGATAAACAACATTTACCGCCACTTATCCTCAATTTACCGCTGAGTTCATCAGAGGATGACCCGCAACAAGTGCAAGTTTGGTGTAGTAGCCAACTGTTTAAACAGCTTATCGTGCACATCACTGAGGCGCCACTTTCCTCCCAGAGGCAAAGCATTATCGCCCGCGCGTTTTTGCATAGTCTTGGAGATGCTATTTGTAGTTATGCTGCGCGCTATCCATCACTGCCCATTGCGCTATGTGGCGGAGTATTTCAAAACCAATATCTGCTCGAATATTGCCTCAGTAAACTTCATCTGCAAGGCAATACCGTGCTCCCCAACAAACATATCCCCGTTAACGATGGCGGTATCGCCCTTGGCCAGCTTTGGTATGGAATTCATCAAGAGGCAATATAAAAACCACCAATAAACCGCTGCTATGACATATCTGCGTAGAGCTTGATATGCGCCGTGACCAAATGGCCAAAATCTGATTGATCAGGGTCAAAACGACCTAATAACCTGACGAACATCAAAGATTCCTTTAAGGATTTGTATCACACTTAACATTAGCGTAATCAAATTAACCCTATTCGATAGCATCACCATATTGTTCGGACAACAGCTCAAATCTGTGACGAGAACAAGGAGAATGACAAGATGTGTAAAGACTGCGGCTGCTCTCTACCCCGCCACTCTGCGATTCAACAAGGGCATGATCACCATACAGGTCATTCCCACGAACACAGACATAAACATCAGGAATTGCATACCAATCCTCAGCTTAACGATAAAAAAACCTTGTCGGTGATCCATAAAATTCTCGATAAAAATGATGTAGAAGCTGCCCACAACCGTGCCCATTTCGAGGCTCACCATATTACCGCCTTCAATCTAATGAGTAGCCCAGGTAGCGGCAAAACGACCTTGCTTGAGCACTTAAAAGAGTACACAAAACTTAATTACGCCGTTATTGAAGGCGATTTAGAGACCTCCCGTGATGCTGACCGTTTAATCGCAAAGGGCATTACAGCCCATCAAATTCAAACTGGCAGTGCATGCCACCTAGACGCCTTTATGGTGCATGGTGCTTTGCATCACTTGCCGCTGGAAGGGTTAGATATTTGCTTTGTGGAAAACGTGGGCAACCTCGTCTGCCCCGCCAGTTATGATGTGGGCACCCATAAAAATATCGTGCTGCTCTCCGTTCCCGAAGGCGATGATAAGATTGAAAAATATCCAGTAATGTTCCGCCGTGCTGACCTGGTTCTGATCACAAAATGTGACCTATTACCCTACTTCGATTTCAGTGTCGACGAGGCCAAAGCCCAGCTTAAAAAACTCAATCCGGACACTCAAATACTCGAAGTCTCAATTAAAAATGGCGATTCCATGCATGCCGTCGCCGCTTGGCTAAATGAAAATCTGCGCCGAAACACTGTGGGAGAGCCACAATAATGTGCCTATCAATCCCCTCACAAGTGGTAGCAGTTGATAACGAGCGCCAATCTGTAACCGTCGATACCTTAGGCGTAAGACGCGATGTCAGCAGCCATCTTATGACTGAACCCTTGGCTATTGGTGATTATGTGCTCATTCATATCGGTTTTGTGATGAATAAAATTGATCGCAATGATGCTCTGCAAAGCCTTGAATTATATCAAGAGATAGTCGCAAAACTTGAAAATGAAACCACGCATTAAGCAACAGCCGCAGTTGTAAACTATCGCAAACCACAGACGATACACTGCGACAAGGATTGAACATGCTTGAATTAAAACAACTTTATCAAGGCTTTCGCGATCCCCAAACCATTGCCTCGCTTGCAAAGGATATTGCCCAGGTCGCTCACTCACTCGATCAACAAATCAACATTATGGAAGTGTGTGGCGGCCATACCCACACCATAATGAAATACGGCTTACTAGATTTGCTGCCGGATAACATTGAGTTTATCCACGGCCCCGGTTGCCCTGTATGCATTATGCCTAAAGAGCGGATCGATCAAGCCGCAGTGCTTGCCCAGCAGGAAGATGTGATATTAGTGACGCTAGGCGATATGATCCGCGTCCCCGGCTCCCAAGGTTCACTTGCCAGTTTCAGAGCCAAAGGCTGTGATATTCGGCCTATCTATGATCCTTTAGACACGCTCAAAATTGCCCGTGATAATCCAAATAAAACCGTGGTGTTTTTCGCCATTGGATTTGAAACTTCCACCCCAATGACGGCAATATTGTTGCAACTGGCCGAGCAGGAAAAGCTGGCGAATTTGTTTTTTCATATCAACCATGTATTAGTCCCACCCGCAATTGATGCCGTGATGCACGATCCTAATGCGAGGGTCAATGCCTTTATTGGCCCAGCACACGTCAGTGTGATCAGTGGCGCCAAAATCTATCGCCCAGCCGTAGAGCAATACGGCACACCGGTAGTGGTCTCAGGTTTTGAGCCCGTGGATGTAATGGAGTCTATCCTGCGCATCGTGCGTCAAAAGGCCGCAGGCAAGGCAGAACTCGATATCCAATACAGCCGCGCTGTATCTGAGCAAGGTAATCTTGCCGCACAGGCAAAAGTTGAACAGTTTTTCCAGATCAGACCGCAATTTCGTTGGCGCGGGCTTGGACCAATCCCCAACTCGGCGCTGCAATTAAGGGATGAATACGCCCACAGGGACGCAGAGCTGCGCTTTAAAGACAGATTGCCCGTCAAAGAGATTGATGATCATAAGGCTTGCCAGTGCGGCGATATTCTACGTGGACTCGCCAAACCGAAGGACTGCAAAGTCTTTGGCCGCGGCTGCAATCCCGAAACCCCTCTCGGTAGCTGCATGGTCAGCTCCGAAGGCGCTTGTAATGCTTATTACCGCTATCAAGGCATCGATAGCAAGGAGCAACATCATGGCTGATGTATCAACCAAAGAGAAAGCGATTCAACTCAGCCACGGTGGTGGCGGTAAAGAGATGAATAAACTCATCCGCGATCTGTTTTTTGCCGAATTCGATAACCCGATTTTGCGTAGCGAAGAAGACGCTGCAAAACTTGAATTACAGGGTGCGACGGCCTTTACGACGGACTCTTTCACTGTATCTCCGTTGTTTTTTGCCGGTGGTGATATCGGTAAGCTGGCGATTGCTGGCACTGTTAACGATCTCGCCATGATGGGTGCTGAGCCTCAATATTTAAGCTGTAGCGTGATCATCGAAGAAGGTTTTTCGCTCAAAGACTTAACCACAATTGTACGCAGTATGGCCAAAGAGCTGAAACAAAGTGGGGCTAGAATTGTTTGTGGCGACACCAAAGTAGTACCTAAGGGCTGCGCCGATGGCTTATTTATCAATACTTCAGGCGTTGGGCGTATTTTACGTCCGAATATCTCGGCGGCCAATGTCGCGCCCGGCGATGCGATTATTGTCTCCCGTGATGTGGGCTGCCATGGCGCGGCTATTTTGATGGCGCGTGAGGGTCTTACCCTCGAGTCCATGCTACAAAGCGATTGTGCCACGCTCTGGCCAGTCGTGGAGCAATTGATCGCTGCGAATATTCCACTGCATGCTATGCGCGATGCAACCCGTGGCGGGCTATCTGCCGTATTAAATGAATGGGCCGTTGCCGCCAATGTCGGCATCACAGTCAATGAGGCGAGCATCCCGGTTTGTGATGAGGTCAAAGGCTTATGTGAACTCTATGGCTTTGAGCCAATGGATTTAGCCAATGAAGGCACCTTTATCTTGGCTGTTCCCAACGATATCGCCCTTGGTGCGTTGGAAATTATGCAACGATTTGGTCACTGCGAAAGCGCGGCCATCATCGGTACCGTCAGCGACGAACTACCCGGAAAAGTGATCTTAAGAACGCCATGGAATACCAAACGTTACTTAGACTTGCCTCAAGGTGAACTGCTACCAAGGATTTGTTAATGCACGAGTATTCTATAGTAAGCGCCTTAATTGAACAGTGCGAACAACATGCACGGGCAAATCAAGCAACTAAAATTACTCGGGTAGCAATCAAACTCGGCGTAATGAGCGGTGTCGAACCCTCCCTACTTCAAACGGCGTTTGAGACCTTTAAACTCGATGGGATCTGCCGCGAAGCCGAGCTTTGCATGACACTACAGCCACTGGTGATCAAATGTGCAGATTGCCAACAAGAGTCGGTGCTCGATGAGCGTTCAATCGTGTGCCCCGCCTGTAACAGTTATCATACGCGGGTATTAGAGGGTGAAGATATGCTACTGATGCAGCTCGAAATGGAGCAGGCAGAGGATATTTAATCGATTATAAGCACGGCTTCAGTGATAAAAATGGCTTTAAGTCTACACACTAAAAGCCATTTTTATTCGGGTTTACAATAAACGATAAACGCTTACTGATAAATTGAGGCTTGCCCTTCAGGGCGAGTCTTTAGCAATCTTAGGAACCACATATACTGCTCTGGATAAGCGAGTATCACTTGCTCAACCGCTTTATTCAGTGCTAACGCCTCGTTTTCCTTACCGACCATGTCTTCGGCGGCAATGGCGGGCATCACAGTTAAATCAAACTGGCGTGAAGCTTGGTTATAACCAATTTTCACCGGCAGCACTTGGGCATTTCCCGCCTGAGCTAATCGGCCAACCACGGGTAATGTCGCTTTGACTGTGCCTAAAAACGGGGTAAACACACTCTGATCTGGGCCTAAATCCTCATCGGGCAGGTAGAAAAAGCTATTGTTCTGCTTAAGCTCTGCTAATAAGGCGCGAATTCCGGCCTCTCGCATATAAACGTGGCCACCACAACTGCTTCGCACCCGATTACTAAACCAATTGAATAAGCCATTTTTATGGGCCTTGGCCATAGTCACCATGGGTAGCTCGAGATTTAACCTCAGCCCGGCATAATCTATTGGCCAAACATGCGGCATGATAAATATCACCGGCTGCCCTACTGCTTGTGCCGCTTGTACATGCTCAAAGCCCATCAGATTCACACGGCGGCGTAAATGCGCCCTAGATCGTACCAACAGCTCACCTTGCGATAACAGCACTAATACGAAGTTCTGCACATTGTCATCAATTAAGGCTTCTATTTCTGCGGCGGATTTTTCAGGGAAACACGCCTTTAAGTTCGCCCTGGCAATACCTATCGGCTTTTTCGCAATAGGCGCCACCAGTTTGGCCAAGATTCTAGCAATAGGATCACGCAGCCACGCGGGCATGATCCCAAAAATCACTAATAGACCGATCGCCAACCAAGTAACCCAATATTTAGGGTGCAATAACGCCAATTGAAAACGTCGGTCAAAATGTTTGGGCTGTCTTGACAAAGAAATCACCTCAGACAGTGGAAGAGTCATTCACCATAAAAAGAAAATAGTAAAGCCACTCACGAAGGAGTGGCTTTACTGTCGAACATCTAAAATTACTTGCCCGCGTTAGAAGCTTCTACGCGAGTTTTCAGTTTCTGGCCGGGACGGAAGGTCACGACACGGCGAGCGGAAATCGGGATATCCTCGCCTGTTTTTGGGTTCCTTCCCGGTCTTTGATTCTTATCCCTAAGGTCAAAGTTGCCAAAGCCAGATAACTTGACCTGCTCACCACTTTCAAGTGCGCCTCGAATTTCTTCAAAGAACGACTCAACCATCTCTTTGGCTACACGCTTGTTTATACCGAGTGTTTCAAAAAGATGTTCTGCCATTTCGGCTTTGGTAAGTGCCATACTTTAATCCCTCAACGATGCGTTGAACTCGGTCTTCAGGGCAGAAACAACTGAATCTACAGTTTCAGCGATCTCTTTTTCCTCAAGTGTACGAGTAGTGTCTTGTAATGTAAGTGCTATCGCCAAGCTCTTCTTGCCGGGCTCAACACCTTTACCTAAGTATACATCGAACAAGTTTATGCCAACCAACTGATTTTCGCCAACTTTTCTTATCAATTTCATTACATCGCCTGCAGATACACTTTCATCTACGACTACTGCGATGTCACGACGATTAGCCGGGAACTTAGATACAGCTTGGGCTAGCGGTAAACTGGTATGCAATAAAGCATCCAATTCCAACTCAAAAACGATGGTTTTACCATTGAGTCCAAAAGGCTTCTCCAAACTAGGATGGATAGCACCTATATGACCGATCACTCGATCATTTCTCAATATTTCAGCACATTGCCCTGGATGAAGAGCAGAATGCGTCGCTACTCTAAAGCTAAATTCTGATGCGGAAACTGTCAAGCCGATAATTGCTTCTAAATCACCTTTAAGGTCGAAAAAATCAACGGTTTTCGATTCCATTGACCAATGTTCGTCATTTTGAAGCCCTGTAATGACGCAACCGAGCATAGCTTGCTGTCTTACACCGGATTCTGCATGAATATCAGGAACAAAGCGCAGGCCAGTTTCAAAAAGTCTCACGCGACCCTGTTGACGACTTTGGTTGTAGCCAACCGCAGTCAATAATCCAGTGAACATCGACAACCGCATGGCCGACATTTCGCTAGAAATCGGGTTCGGTAACACCATGGCTTGCTCACCTGGGTGAACCAGATTTTGCAGCTTAGGATCGACGAAACTGTAAGTCACAGCTTCTTGGAAACCACGGGCCACTAACAGCGAACGTACGCGCTTGAGGCTTAAGTCGGTTTCTTTATGGTCTGACATCCGCAGTGACGCCACGGGCGCAACGTTTGGAATGTTGTTGTAACCGTAGATACGGGCCACTTCTTCGATTAAGTCTTCCTCAATCGCCATATCGAAGCGGTAAGTGGCGGTCGTAACCTGCCAGCACCCCTCACCTGCGACTACGCTAAAACCTAAACGCTCGAGGATTTCAACCACGTCGCTATCGGGAACATGGTGACCGAGAATTTTATCTAACTTGCTGCGACGCAATAAGATTTGCACAGGTTTTGGTAAGTCAGCGTCAGATTTGGCTTCAACCACAGGGCCCGCTTCACCGCCACAAATATCCAGTACTAAGCGAGTCGCACGGTCCATGACTTTGTGTTGCATCTCTGGGTCAACACCACGCTCGAAGCGGTGTGATGAATCGGTATGCAAACCTAAACGGCGTGATTTACCCATAATCGCTAACGGCGCGAAGAACGCACATTCAAGCAGTATGTCTTGGGTAGTGTCGCTCACACCCGAATATTCACCGCCAAACACACCAGCAAGGGCTAATGGACGCGCATCGTCGGCAATCACTAGAGTGTCGTTTGGAATAGTCACTTCGCTGCCATCGAGCAGGGTGATTTTCTCTTCACCATTACCTAAACGCACTTGGATATCGCCAGTCAGTTTGGCAAGGTCGAAGGCGTGCATCGGTTGACCGAATTCAACCAACACAAAGTTAGTGATATCCACGATAGGATCGATTGAGCGGATACCACTGCGACGCAGTTTTTCCTGCATCCATAATGGCGTAGCCGCTTTCACGTTCACATTCTTCACCACACGACCTAAGTAGCGTGGGCAAGCTGCGGTTTCTTTGACATTAATAGCCACTTTGGTATCAGTGCTTGGCGTCACGGCTTGCCATTGTGGCTCAGTTACCGCTTGACGGTTTAACACGCCGACTTCACGGGCCAAACCTACCATACCTAAACAATCGGCACGGTTAGCGGTTAAATCCACTTCAATCACAGCATCATCAAGCTGGAGATACTCACGTAAATCCGTGCCTAATGGCGCATCTAATGGCAGTTCGATAATGCCATCGCTGTCGATGTCAATACCCAGCTCGCTGTATGAACACAGCATGCCTTCTGAAGGCATACCACGCAGCTTAGCCTTCTTAATTTTAAAATCGCCTGGCAGTACGGCACCGACCATTGCTACGGCCACTTTTAAGCCTTGACGGCAGTTAGGTGCGCCACAGACGATATCGATAAGCTCGCCACTGCCGACACTGACTTTAGTCACGCGCAGTTTGTCTGCATCGGGGTGCTGGCCACATTCGACCACTTCACCAACCACAACGCCGTTGAACTCGGCAGCCACGGCATCAACGCCATCGACTTCGAGTCCAGCCATAGTGATCTGGTGGGATAATGCTTCACGGCTAACGGCAGGATTGACCCACTCACGAAGCCAAGATTCGCTAAATTTCATGCTATACAGCTCCGTTATTTAAATTGCTTCAGGAAACGCAGGTCGTTTTCGAAAAACGCTCGTAGATCGTTTACGCCGTAACGCAGCATAGTTAAACGCTCAACGCCCATACCAAAAGCAAAACCAGAGTATTTTTCTGGATCGATGCCAACGCTACGCAGCACATTTGGGTGCACCATACCGCAGCCTAACACTTCTAACCATTTGCCGTTTTTACCCATTACGTCCACTTCGGCTGAAGGCTCAGTGAATGGGAAGTAAGAAGGACGGAAACGCACCTGCAAATCTTCCTCAAAGAAGTTACGCAGGAAATCATGCAACACGCCTTTTAATTCGGCGAAGTTAACGTTTTCATCTACCAGCAAACCTTCCACTTGGTGGAACATTGGTGTGTGAGTTTGGTCGTAATCGTTACGATACACACGACCCGGTGAAATAATCCGCAGTGGCGGCTTTTCCGTTTCCATAGTACGAATTTGCACGCCCGAGGTTTGGGTACGCAGCATCAGCTTAGGATTAAAATAAAACGTATCGTGGTCGGCACGCGCTGGGTGGTGCTCAGAGATATTCAAGGCGTCGAAATTATGGAAATCATCTTCGATTTCAGGGCCTTGTTTTACCGAAAACCCTAATTCCCCAAAAAAGGTTTCGATACGTTCA
Source organism: Shewanella sp. 8A (assembly GCF_023475945.1). Taxonomy (NCBI): domain Bacteria; kingdom Pseudomonadati; phylum Pseudomonadota; class Gammaproteobacteria; order Alteromonadales; family Shewanellaceae; genus Shewanella; species Shewanella sp. 8A. The sequence goes on along the minus strand of NZ_JAMDJP010000008.1, from coordinate 97,498 downwards.
ATGGTGCGCGTCACTGGGTGTAAACCACCGATTTCGATAGTGCGGCCAGGTAGCGTCACATCAATCTTTTCGGCAATTAATTTGGCTTCAAGCTCTGCACTTCTCAGGACTTCGATGCGCTCAGTTAATTTCTGTTGAATGGCCTGTTTCGCATCATTGACCGCCTGACCAAAAGCGGGTTTTTCTTCAGGACTTAAGCTGCCCATCATTTTCATCATGTCGGTGATCTTACCTTTCTTACCTAGGTAATCGACACGGATATCATCCAGTGCTTTTAGATCACTGGCCTGGTCAATAATGACTAAGGCTTGTTCTACGATCTCAGTTAACTGCTGCATTTTCTCTTCCACTGCATAGTCGCGCTTGATAAACAAGTGCTATGGGCGCCAAACTTTCAGGCTATTTCGGTGCTCAGGTTATCGGGCGTTAATGCCAGACGCTTTGCTAGCTATAACGAAATAAAAGGAGAGAAATTTTACGCGAGCGAGCGGCATATTACTAGGGCTTATTCGGGGTTTTTATCATGCAAATTCATGTGTTATCCCAACAAACCTTCCAAGTTGATCGCCTTGGAAAGACATTTGTCGATTTTTACAGCAGTCACGTGATCACGCACTAACCACTGGCGACACATGTAACTAAACTGTAAACTTATGTTTGTACCTTGCCAAAATTGCTGCAAAACAAACAAAAATGCCGCAATTGGACAACAATAATACAAGCAACAGCTTACTAAGCAGAAAAACATAAAGTCTATGGCAAATCGACCGATATCCATTTGGTCACAGCCCAATTTATCGAGGCGCTAATGAAAGAAGTTAAATTTCGCTGGATAGATCAATACCTTATCCACATGACCTTAAAAACCAAATTTGCAATTCTCGCCCTAGTTCCCATGTTTATGATTGTGGGATTAGCGGTATTTTTAAATACTCAGTTTAGGGATACCCTGCTTGAAAGCCATTTGCATGGGCTCCAAGACACTTCCCAGAAAATCAATCAACTCGCCGCCCAGATTTCTAGCAAGCTACCCGAGCAAGAACGCCAAAATTTACCTAATCAGCTGAGCCAAGGCTTACAGAATGTTCAGATTGTTACAGTTTCTGAGGCTGATAGCCGCGCACAAACCCTTGCGCGCAGCGGTGGTGGTATTGATACCAGCAGTTCACCTAATCGGGCTGTTAGCTCGGTTAATGATCAAAATATGCTGACCATCATTCCCGTCGATGATCGTCAACTTAACGCCCTTTTAGCAGATGACAATATCTTAGTCTACAGCCTGATGGCAGTGCTGTTATTCGTGCTCTTCCTGTTTAGCTACTACATCTCTACCTTCGTTGGCGGTGCACTCTACACCACAGTCATGGCACTTAAACGCGCGGCGTCTGGGGATTTAACTGGCCGATTAAACTTCTTCGAAGTCAAAGATGAGTTCAGCATCTTAGCTATCAGTATCGACACGCTAGTCGAGCGCCAGCACAACTTGGTGAAGCAGATAGCAGAATCCACCAGCAAGATCCGCGAAGTGGTTTCATCTTTTAGAAGTACGGCTCAGCAAGGACAAGCCCTTGCGGTCAATCAACGTCAGCACCTCGACTCCTTAGCCACGGCGATGGAAGAAATGACTGCCGCGGTAAAAGAAGTGGCACGCAATGCCGAACAATCCTCCGCCGAAACCCAAGAGGCGAATCAACAGGTCAATGCGGGCTCTAAGGATATTGAAACCACAGTAAGCGCAATTGATGTACTGTCGGATGAAATTTCTGCTGCATCGAATGCCGTCAATACCCTCAACGACAACGCCAGTAAGATTGATGAAGTCGTTTCAACCATTAATGCTATCTCGCAACAAACTAACCTACTCGCCCTCAATGCCGCGATTGAAGCGGCGCGTGCCGGCGAACAGGGTCGCGGTTTTGCGGTAGTGGCCGATGAGGTACGAACCCTTGCTGGCCGCACGCAAGCTGCAACGGTAGAAATTAAATCCATGATTGAGTCGCTGCAACAAGGCACACGTAACCTCACCCAAGTGATGTCTCGCACCGTGAGTCAAGCAAGTGAAGGCAAACAGCATGTACTGCAAACGGGTAAAGATCTCGAGTCGATTGCCCACCATAGCAGCCGCGTGTTCGAAATGAGTGTGTTGATTGCCACGTCTGCGGAAGAACAATCAGCCGTAGCGAACGAAATCGCGACCAATCTGATGGAAATTCGCAATCAATCCCACGATGTCGAGCAATCGGCGAACCAATCGGTATCGGGTTGTGATGAGTTGCAAGCCACCGCGGGACAATTGGACCAGCTGATGGTGGGTTTAAAAATCTAATCGTTGAAGTGCTAAGCAACAAGGGAGCCAAGCACCCTTGTTGCTTAAATAACGAATCGTCATCTGGTTAATCCCTAATTAATTCATTTCTATAATTTAGAATTGCTAAATAAACTAAAATAAAATCTAAATTTTAAAATTTAGATTTGGATTATCGAATTTATCGCCCCCACAATAAAATATTGATCATACTTTTAAACTAAAAAAGTATTCATCCATTCACCTTTGATAACGATCAACATTTTGTCACCTTAAAAATCTATTATACATTCAAGAAGCCAAGTTAAATCTCAAAAAACTATTAATTTAAGCTTAATAAACTCTGTTAAGCCTAATGTACTTCAGTACACATTAATAAAACAGCGGCATATGCTTCAAGAGAAATACTAATTAGACATTTAAAAAAGCAATGTTTGCACATTGCTTATATTGCACCACTAGCTCTTTATAATCGAATAAGAGCTTATTTGCTGGCTTGAGAATGATAATTTAACCCACAATAAAAGAAGGAAAATAACATGCTTAAAAAGATGATGCTCATGTGTGCACTGTGTTTCTCTACTAGTTTAATGGCGGCATCACTTGCCGACAGCCATTCAGAAAGATCAGACTGTGAATCATGCCATAAGGATAAAACACCTTCTGCGGATTATGTTTTTGAAAATGAGCAATGTGTATCATGCCATGGCGAAATGAAAACACTCGCAGGTGAAGCTCATACTAAGCATGATGGCGTTTTAACATGCACAAATTGCCATATCGCTCATGAAGAAAAAGCACCTGCTGATGCCTGCAAAGCATGCCATTAACTCACTAAAAATCTAAAGCCAAAAGCCGAAGAATAACTTGTTTTGAATGGAACCATTTGGCAGGATGCCACTTGACCCACCTCCAAGGGTGTTTGCCATCTATTGCTCACAGGTGGCATTTTTTATCCCCATTTGTATCGCCTTAATGTATATCTAACAACTGAATACTTCGCTCATATTCCATAAAAATAAAACAAATTTAAGCATCCCAAGTAAACCATAAGACGAGTGTCAAGGTATTGTTCTCAAGAACGCCAAGGCTTTATCTAAATTACGGGTGCGCGCCATCGGCGGCAGGGAGTTTAAAAATGCCTGTCCGTAGGCGCGATTCACAATCCGATTATCACACAGGATTAATACGCCGCAGTCCTTTTCGTCACGGATCAAACGTCCAACTCCTTGTTTGAGTGCAATAATCGCCTGAGGTAATGACACTTGAGTAAAAGGATCGCCGCCCTGACGGCTAATATTGTCGGCGCGGGCACGGTAAAGCGGCTCATCGGGCGAGACAAACGGCAATTTATCAATAATCACGCAGCTTAATAACTTGCCACGCACATCTACCCCCTCCCAAAAACTGCTGGTACCAAGTAATACCGCATTGCCCAGTTGGCGAAACTTTGTGAGCAAACTCTGTTTACCCGCTTGGCCCTGCACCAGCAACGGATATTGAGTCCGAGTTCGCAATGCCAACGCCGTTTGCTCAAGCATTTTATGGCTGGTAAACAAAATAAAGGTTCGCCCCTGCGCTGCCTCAATCGCTTTCACACATACATCGACTAACTGTTTGACTGCTTGCTGCTGATTCGCCACATTGCCCAGTTGCCTCGGCACACAAAATAACGCCTGACGCGGATAATCAAAGGGACTATCCAAAATATGCGCCTTGGCCTCACTGATCCCTAACTCCTTGGCAAAATGCGCTAAGCTGCGGTTCACTTGTAAGGTTGCCGAGGTAAAAATCCAACTGGTATTGGCCACAAATAACTGCTGACATTCGCGGGCAATATTAATCGGTGAAATCCGTAGCATCACAAAACGGCTACCAAATTCAACACTATAGGCAGCCTGTGGATTGTCACATTGGAAAAACTGATTGAGCTTATGGTTAAGGTCCGCCAGTTTAACGGCAATATCATCTAATAACTCACTGCGCCCCACATGGGCGAGCAAGAGTTTTTGCAGCGCGGTTAACTCTGCGAGTAAATCCCATGATGCTAGCGCAATTGACTTATTGCCAAGCAGCATACGCCAATCCGACTCGGCAATCGAAAACAATCCATTATGCCAGTCACTCAATTTGGCTAAACAACGCTGACAAAATTGGGCAATCTGCCCCGTATCGCTGAGCTCAGTTTGATAAATCTGCAATAACTTTTGCAGGTAGTCATCAATAGTGCGACTCGAGGATTGCTGGCCAAAATAACTGACGCAGATATCCGGCAGCAAATGCGCTTCATCGAAGATCACCACATCGGGATCGGGTAATAATTCAGCAAAGCCTGTGTCCTTTAACACACTGTCTGCAAAGAATAAGTGATGATTTACGACGATGATTTTCGCATCCATCGCGCGGCTGCGAGCCTTACGGGTAAAACAGGCATCATAAAATTCGCAGCGCTGGCCAAGACAGGTCTCTTTGGTACTGACGACGAAGGGAAGCGCGGGAGAATTTTCAGGCACTGAGGTTAAGCCACCAATATCGCCGTCTTTACTCATGCCCGCCCATTGGTTGATTTTGAGTAAATCGTCTAATAATCGCGCTTCAATATGGCTGGCCTCCTGCATCTGCCTATCAAGCCGATACTGACACAAATAGTTATTGCGACCTTTTAATAGCGCAAGCTTGGGCGCAATCCCAAGCATAGATGTCAATGCGGGTAAATCCTTTAAAAACAATTGTTCCTGCAAGTTTTTACTGCCAGTACTGACAATCACTTGCTTACCACTTAACATAGCGGGAATTAAATAGGCGAAGGTTTTACCGACCCCTGTACCCGCTTCGATCAGTGCATTGCCCTTACTCGCAATCGCTTCACTGATGATTTGCGCCATCTCAACCTGACTCTGACGCGCACTGAACCCTTGAATATGCGTAGCGAGCACACCATCGTTGGCAAAAGCACGCAGCACCTCATTCGTCAATCTGCTCATCGAACGAGGAGCATCAAGCGACTGCTGATTTGATTGCTGATGTTTAGCTTGCCGCGGAGCTGAGCGTCGAGAGTGAGTCAATGGCGAGCGAGTTCCTATAAAAACGATTCAAAAAAGCGAGTTGTGGGTTAAGGCGTTAGCCTTCGCTAAGGAGCATAACGCTGTTGCCGCAGTGTAATTAAGCCCGCCTGATAATACCAATAGTTTTAATCTAGCGCCGAGCTTCTTGAGCTAAAACATGGAGTAGCGTAGTTTAAATGATTTAACAACCAAAGGCTTAACTCAACTTTTCCCCGATTGCTTGCTAAGAGATAAGCTGCTAAGTTGCGTTAATGATTGTGCTAATGACTTAATTTTGCACGAAGCTTCAATTATGGATATATAACTCAATTAGGTTTACGTTATAAACGTTGAGATGATTAAGGATATAAAATGAAAAAGTTCCAATTATTACCGTTAATGTTATTTATTTTATCTACTCCCGTAGTAGCGCAAGAAGCACCAATAGATGAAATGTTTAGAGTGATGTCAATCGATAAACAAATGGCTGGTGGATTTGAAGCTATGTTACCAATAGTAGACCAAATAGCCACCAACTATAAATTAGATAATAAGGCTAAAGAAGAACTTAAGGGTATTTATAGAGCATGGTTTAATGAAGATGTTGATCGTCCCAGAGTGATAAACGAATTAAAAAAACAGTACTCTGAGGCTTTCACAAATGAAGAAATCATTAAAATAACCCAATTTTATCAAACTTCTACAGGTAAAAAACTCTTAGAAAAAACGCCACAATTGATGCAAACTGGAGCACAAATCGCCATGCAAGAAGCACAAGCAAAACAATCTAAATTAATTGAGCGTATTAGACCTTTTCTCGCAAAGCATGGAATTAAAGAATAAAGCTATAACAATTATCTGAACATGAGGTCTGATATTACGAGACTTGTAAAAAGCTACGCACTCAGTGGTAAGCATTAGGCGGAGATTAACCATGCCAACGACCTTATCCTTGTCACAATATGTGAAAAAGCGAAATGGTGTTCCACTGGGTGCCAGTCACTCGATGAGGAATATGCTATCACGCGCCCTGGGTGCTAAGTCATTCCCCATTTTTTGGCATTATTGGAATCCGATTTGGGGTTATTATTTATCACGTAATGTCATGCGTCCTAGCAGTCAGTTTCTGCCGATGTGGCTCGCCGTACTTGTCACCTTTTTGGTCAGCGGTGCGCTACACGATCTCGCCGTTGCTCTGGTTAAATGGCAAACCATATTCTTTTTTACACCTTGGTTTGGCATCATGGGAGTTATAGTGATTGCCTCAAATAAATATCGCCTTTCCTACGGTACATTACCTTGGATTATGCGGGCTTTGATTAATTTACTGTTTATTTTCTCATCATTTGCGTTAACCGAATTAATGCAGGGTCTGTGGAGGCCTTGAGCCTGATTCTGTCGGTTTAATTAACTCGTCCAAATGATGTAAATGATGCTCGCTCAAAAGGATATTTCATGCGATTAACATTAACCTTGGAAACCCTATTATCCCAACTTGGTTCTTTTTCGTGGCACTTGGATGTGTATAAAGTCTTAGAGAAACCATTGAACCCCACAATGACAATGTTAATCATTGACGATGAGCTTGAAGAAGAACGCGACCAACAGGATGAGCCTCTCTACCCGCAAACTCAAAGTTATCAATACTTTTTAAGCATTGCGGATTTGCAAAGCATCAAGGCTAATTTAGTGCAACAGCTGCCACATGCTACCTTGCATGACATAATTCATGCTGTCAGTTATTACTATCAAAACGATGCTTATATAAATGTAGAGAGCTAACCGCTTTAATTGCGCTTTTATAAGATAAATTAAAACAATTGTTAAAGGATAAAATAGAATCAGCTATGGATAAAAAAGCAAAAAGGATTTTATTCTCCACCTATTGGAAGAATGGTTGGATTGACGTAAAAAACAGAAGTATCTCCGATCCCGACTTTATCTATGCCAAATCGAAAGGATTAATGTTTGATCCTTTAACTATCTGCCACGATGAATGTATCCTTGCCACCACAACGCTAGTAAAAGGCATTTCGCAAGCACAAGTAACAAAAGGATTTTTAAGCAGTCTAACCTCTCGGCGATTGGATTGGCGCTCATCCCTTGCATCCTATGCGATCGCCCAAAAAATCCCATCTCATCAATACACACCTGTCATTTCAGGCTCTTCTTATATGGATGGCAAACCAACTGCACATTCCTATACCTGCGGCATTTGCCGAGACAGTCAATATGGCATCCGAGGAAGCGAATCCTATATCGAGATGGATATTAACGTATTCAATTTCGAGCGTATAAAATGGGGCGGCGTGCGCCATGGGGATATTTTGTATACCTATTTTGATTTAAACCAATTTATTAATGCCGATATTCCAGAGCCAACGTCAGATGATATTGCCTGTTTTAGAGCGATATTAACGACTATCGAAACGTCTGAGCCGAGCGATTATCCCAGCACACTAGAGAAAAGATTAGCGAATGTGATTAAGTCGAGTAAAGCTGAGCGACAAATATTAATCGAAATATTAGCCAGTCTGGGAATATTAAAACCCAATACTGTCGATAGACAACGCCAAGGCAAAAATGACTGGGTATTTGCCGAATATTGGCGTGGTGAAGACAAATATTGCCAACAAACAGTTGATCGCCTGTTTGGAGAATATTTAACAGGGTAAAAGGGATGTCACGCGCTAATCCTGCATTAGCGCTGTGACTGACACTTAGCCACAACCGCCAGTCTAGATTGAACGCTGTTAGACAAGATTTACCATACTTACCGCCAGCCGAATTTGTCTAAACGCAGCATCGGCTTTGTGCCCATCCCCTAAATAACCTCAAGTATTCGCCCCTCCTTGCGATAAGCAGATTATCGTCCTGCGACCACCAAGATGAAACATTTTCATAAAGCGCATAAATATTCTTATTTAGTTAAAATTAGCTGTTGCAAACGGCACAGAAAGCGGTTAGCTTAAAAAAACGTTCGATGGATAAGTATCCATCAACACCGAATTCAACAGAATAGAGTATAGAGAGTCATATGAGCCCATTACTGAACGCTATCCACCATCATCACCACCATATGCGGTAGCCTTCGGACGCTCACTGCCGAAGGACTATATCCTTCTGGCGGACTGATTCAAAGATGATCATAAACCCCTGGAAGGAATTCCGGGGGTTTTTGCTTTTGGGCTTTTTAACTAACGATTTAATAGATAATTAGTAATTAATTTCAATATGTTAACCGCCACATTTACTGGCGGTGCCGATAAACCAGTTAAAGCGTGAAACGAAAGAATATCATTTTGAATTTGTTAACTTTGAGCGAGATAAAATTATGACTGAATCAAACCGTTTACGTATTGCCATTCAAAAATCGGGTCGCCTATCGACCGACTCTCAGCAATTACTCAAGAGCTGCGGTGTTAAGTTTTCCATTAACGAACAACGTCTTATCGCACACGCAGATAACATGCCTATCGATTTACTCAGAGTACGTGACGATGATATTCCAGGACTGGTGATGGATGGCGTGGTCGATTTAGGCATTATTGGTGAGAACGTGCTCGAAGAAGAGCAAATTGAGCGTCAAACCCTAAATAAGCCAGCTGAATATGTAAAATTACGCCAATTAGATTTTGGCGCCTGCCGTCTCTCGTTAGCCGTACCAACCGAATTTAGCTATGCCAATGCCTCATCCCTAGAAGGCTTGAGAATTGCCACCTCCTACCCCAATCTATTGCGCCGTTTTATGCAACAAAAAGGCATAAATTATCGCGACTGTATGTTAAAAGGCTCGGTTGAAGTTGCGCCGCGTGCAGGGCTTGCCGATGGCATTTGTGACTTAGTCTCCACTGGCGCAACCCTTGAAGCCAATGGTTTATACGAGACTGAAGTCATATACCGCTCCATGGCCTGCATTATTCAATCAACCCAAACCCAAACGCCGAGCAAACAAGCCTTAATCGATCGCATTTTATCCCGCGTAAACGGCGTGATCCGCGCCCGCGAAAGTAAATATATTTTGCTGCACGCGCCCACTGAAACTTTAGATCAAATTGTCGCCCTGCTGCCCGGTGCCGAAAATCCTACTGTATTGCCATTAAACGACGATACTAATCGAGTGGCCATTCACGCCGTGAGTACCGAAGATTTATTCTGGGACACCATGGAAGAACTCACCGCGCTCGGTGCCAGCTCAATCCTCGTCATGCCAATTGAAAAAATGATGGGGTGATCTATGGATATTTTGACTTGGGCAGCGTTATCCGTCGATGAACAAAAAGCCGCGCTCCAACGCTCACCTTTAATTGGTGACAGCGGCTTAGAACAAAGTGTTCGGGCCATTGTTGATGCCGTGGCTAGCCGTGGCGATGCGGCGCTAAAAGAGTTTAATCAAAAGTTTGATGGCGCCAAGCTTGTAAATATCAGTAGCGCCAATATCGACAGTCTGCGTTTAAGTGAAAGCGAGATTAGCGCCGCCAGCGCACGAGTCTCGACCGAACTTAAAGCCGCCATTGCCCAAGCGATGGCCAATATTGATGTGTTCCACAGCGCGCAGCAATTTCGCCCCATCGACATTGAAACCCAAGCGGGGGTTCGCTGCGAGCTTCGTAGCGAACCGATTGAAAAAGTCGGTTTATATATTCCCGGTGGTAGCGCCCCATTAATCTCAACCGTACTGATGTTGGCCCTACCTGCCAAAATTGCTGGCTGCGAAAAACGCGTATTGGTGAGTCCGCCGCCGATTAACGATGCAATTGTGTATGCGGCAAACGCCTGTGGGATCACCGAAATCTATCAAGTGGGCGGCGCGCAGGCCATTGCCGCACTGGCCTTTGGCACTGAAACGATTCCCAGCGTCGATAAGATTTTTGGCCCAGGCAATCGTTATGTCACCGAAGCCAAGCGCTTAGTCTCGCAGGACGGTCGCTGCACTGTGTCTATTGATATGCCCGCAGGCCCTTCTGAGGTATTAGTGATTGCCGATAGCGATGCCAATGCGCAGTTTATTGCCGCAGATTTACTCTCGCAAGCAGAGCACGGCCCAGATTCGCAGGTCATTTTAGTCACGGATTCGGAGCCATTAGCACAAGCTGTGAATCAAGCACTCGAGTCACAACTGGCCGCTCTGCCACGCCAAGAGATTGCCGCAACCGCGCTAAACAGTAGCCGCACCATTTTAGTCAAAGATATGCTGGAAGCAGCACAGGTATCGAATCGTTACGGGCCTGAACACTTAATTATTCAAACCCGCTTCCCACGGGACGTACTCAAGCATATTCGTGCCGCAGGCTCAGTGTTTTTAGGCGCCTATACACCTGAATCGGTTGGAGATTATGCCAGTGGAACTAACCATGTATTGCCGACTTACGGTTACAGCCGCGCGGTATCGAGCCTCTCCTTGGCAGACTTTAGCCGCCGCTTTACGGTGCAAGAACTCAGTGCTAAGGGCCTACTCGGACTCGGGCAAGCGGTAATGACCCTTGCCAGCAATGAGTTACTCGATGCTCATAAAAATGCGGTCGCGATACGCTTAGCCAGTCTTAAGGACTGATAGTAGCAAGACGAAATAACAGTACGCTTCAGCGTTAATGAAAGCCGTAGCAAGACTTAGGATGATATAGGATGAGCCAAGTGCCAATTAGCCAAGCGCCAACGAGCAATGTGCCAGTAACAAAGGTTTCGAGCGCCAATAGCGCCAGCAACACTCTCGATAACAATACTCTCGATAACACAAGCATCGAGCCAACAACCCTTGCCGCACGTCTTGCGCGGCCCGAACTGCTCAAGTTAACGCCTTACCAAAGTGCTCGCAGGCTAGGTGGTCGTGGGGATATTTGGATCAACGCTAACGAATCGCCCTTCAATAATGTAGCCGTTGCCGAACTCGATTTAACTAAGTTAAATCGTTACCCAGAGTGCCAACCGCCCGCGTTAATCAATGCCTACAGCCAATACAGCGGTGTAGCGGAGAGCAAAATTGTCGCCAGTCGCGGCGCCGATGAGGCCATCGAACTGCTGATCCGGGCCTTTTGTGTCCCAGGCATCGATTCCATTGCGACCTTTGGGCCCACTTACGGCATGTACGCCATTAGCGCGCAAACCTTTAATGTGGGCGTTAAGGCATTAAGCTTAACGGCTGAATACGGTCTCCCTGCCGACTTTGCAACGGCCACGCGCGGCGCTAAGTTAGTGTTTATCTGCAATCCTAATAACCCAACCGGCACTGTGATTGACAAGGCGCGCATAGAGCAAGCCATCCAAGCCCTGCCCGATGCCATTGTTGTCGTCGATGAGGCTTATATCGAGTTTTGCCCAGAATATAGCGTGGCGGATTTACTTGAGACTTACCCAAATCTCGTTGTACTGCGCACCCTCTCAAAAGCCTTTGCCTTAGCAGGCGCGCGCTGCGGCTTTTTACTGGCCAATGAAGAAATTATCGAAATCATCATGCGGGTAATTGCGCCCTATCCCGTGCCACTTCCCGTGAGTGAAGTGGCCGTGCAAGCGCTGTCAGCGGCTGGGATTGCGCGGATGAAAACCCAAGTCAAAGCGCTCAATACTCAGGGAGAGCGACTCGCGGCGGCGCTGAATTTGTACTGCGAGCAATGGGGCGGCGCCGTGCTAAAACCCAATGGCAACTATGTCTTAGCCGAGTTTGACGACGTAGCAACAGTGGCACAACTGCTTATCGACAATGGCATTGTCGCGCGGGCCTATAAGGACCCAAGGCTAGCTAAAGCCATTCGTTTTAGCTTTAGCTCTCAGTCTGACACCGACCGCTTAGTGTCACTCTTTGAATCGCAAAAGCTGTGAGCTTTGGGTGCAAGTATTGTAACAGCATTGGCCTAATAGACTGATTTTATAAAGATAACAAACTGAATTGAAAGGTAGCAGCATGAACCCAGTATTTACCCCAAATGTCGCCCAGAAAATACTTTTTATCGACCGTGATGGCACCTTGATTGAAGAGCCCATCACCGACAAACAGGTCGATAGCCTCGCCAAACTGGTATTCGAGCCCCAAGTGATCCCCGCCTTATTGCGCCTGCAAAAAGCCGGTTTTAAGTTGGTAATGGTCAGCAATCAGGATGGACTCGGTACCCCTTCCTTCCCGCAGGAAGATTTCGATGCGCCGCACAATATGATGATGCAAATCCTGTCTAGCCAAGGGGTTAAGTTTGAAGATGTGCTCATCTGCCCGCATTTTAACGATGAAAATTGCAGCTGCCGCAAACCCAAACTAGGACTTGTAAAAGACTTTTTGACCCAAGGCACCATCGATTTTACCCAGTCCGCGGTGATTGGTGACAGACACACAGATGTGGAACTGGGTAATGCCATGGGGATTAAAAGCTTTCAATATCAGCGTGGCAGCCTAGGCTGGGACGCGATTGCCAATGCCTTACTCAATAAGGGCCGCACCGCGACTGTGGTACGCACCACCAAGGAAACCGATATTCGCGTGACTGTCGATCTCGACAATCCCAGCAAAGGCGCCATTAACACTGGCATTGGTTTCTTCGACCATATGTTGGATCAAATCGCCACCCACGGGAATTTCAAAATGGAGGTGAATGTCGATGGCGATCTCGAGATAGACGATCACCACAGCGTTGAAGACACCGCATTGGCTATTGGGGATGCACTGCGCCAAGCGCTTGGCGATAAACGCGGTATTGCCCGTTTTGGCTTTAGTTTACCGATGGATGAGGCCAAGGGCGAATGCTTACTGGATCTTTCCGGCAGGCCTTTTATTAAATTCGCCGCCCAATTTGAACGTGAAAAAGTCGGTGAAATGGCAACCGAAATGGTACCGCACTTTTTCCGATCTTTTGCCGATGGCCTACGCTGCACCCTGCATGTAGCCGCCGAGGGAGACAACGATCACCACAAGGTCGAAGTGCTATTTAAAGTACTGGGCCGCGCGCTGCGTCAGGCCGTAAAAGTCGAAGGTGATGTGTTGCCATCGAGTAAAGGCGTGCTCTAACACCGTGCTAAAACATTTGTTATCTGCTTCTTGACTGAAAATAGGTACGTGAGCAAATAACATAAAGCCTGATGATTTTAACGAGGGGCAGTTTCGGAAATGCGGCGACAAACCACTTCCCCACTGACCCATCAATAGGAAAACCCAATGTCAGCAAACATAGATGAATTTGATGTTGTCATCATAGACACAGGTTGCGCCAACTTAAGCTCGGTCCGTTTCGCCTTTGAGCGCCTCGGCGCTAAGGTGTTAGTCACCGATGACAAAGCCAGCATTAAAGCCGCCAAACGTGTAGTACTGCCAGGTGTCGGCAGCGCTGGCACCGCCATGGCTTCATTAACGGAAAAAGCCTTAGTCGAATTAATTCAAGGGTTAACTCAACCCGTGCTGGGCGTCTGTTTAGGGATGCAAATGCTTACCCTGCTCTCTAAAGAACGCGGCGGCCAAGCGCTGGATTGCCAATGCTTAGGCATTATTCCAACCGAAATTGACGAGCTAGACCGTCAAACGCTTAAGGCCGAAGGTTTACCTCTGCCGCACATGGGTTGGAACCAACTGACCTTTAGCAATCCGTCTCAGGTTCACCCGCTGTTTGCCGATGTTCCAGCCGGCAGTTACGTGTATTTTGTGCACAGCTACCGCGCACCATTAAGCGACTACACCTTGGCACAATGCCGTTATGGTGAGGACTTTAGCGCCGCCATCGGTAAAGACAACTTTATGGGCGTGCAATTTCACCCCGAGAAGAGCGCCGCCGTGGGCGCACAAATCCTAGGTAACTTTTTAAAAATGCAGTAAATAAATCGCTTATTAAGTTTTGACTGAGCTAAGTTTGGGGGCGCTAAGTTTGGCTGAGCCAGCTTTTTTCAGCCACAACATACAGCAATAAAGCGCGGCAGCAAATGCACACAAGGAATTAAGGACAACAGATGATCATTCCAGCAATTGATTTAATTGATGGCCAGGTAGTTAGGCTCTACCAAGGGGATTATGGGCAGCAGACCACCTTCGATTTAAGCCCACTGGCCCAGTTGCAATCTTACCAAGACCAAGGTGCGAAATGGCTGCATATTGTGGATTTAACTGGCGCCAAAGAACCCGCTAAACGCCAAACGACTTTGATTGCCAAGCTGACAGCGGGGCTAAGTGCCAATATTCAAGTGGGCGGCGGGATCCGCACTGAAGAGCAAGTCGCCGAGTTATTATCCCTTGGGGTAAAACGTGTGGTGATAGGCTCGCTCGCCGTCAAAGAGCCCGAGTTAGTCAAAGGCTGGTTTAACAAGTTTGGCAGCGAGGCAATTTGCCTCGCTCTGGATATCAATATCAATCAGAGCGGCGAGAAAATCGTTGCGGTTTCTGGCTGGCAAAGCGGTGGCGGTAAGAGTTTAGAATCTATCGTTGAAGACTTTAGCCAAGTTGGGCTTAAACATGCGCTGGTGACTGACATCAGCCGTGATGGCACCCTCACAGGCGCCAATACCGAGCTCTACCGCGAGCTATCCAGCCGCTATCCCAATATCGCGTGGCAAGCCTCTGGCGGCATTGCCACCCTTGAGGATGTTGCCGCCGTCAGAGACAGTGGTGCTGCGGGGATCATTATCGGTAAAGCTTTACTTATCAATCAGTTTAATGTGGCGGAGGCAATCCAATGCTGGCCAAACGAATAGTCCCCTGTTTAGATGTGAAAGATGGCTGCGTTGTCAAAGGCGTACAGTTTCGCAACCATGAAATTGTTGGCGACATAGTGCCACTCGCGGCGCGTTACGCCGCAGAGGGCGCCGACGAATTGGTGTTTTACGATATCACCGCCAGTGCCCACGACCGTGTAGTCGATAAGTCTTGGGTGAGCCGAGTGGCGGAGCAAATCGATATCCCCTTCTGCGTCGCTGGCGGCATTAAAACCATCAGTCAGGCCCGTGAGTTACTGGCCTTTGGCGCGGATAAAATTTCGGTCAACTCTCCAGCTCTTAGCGATCCGAGTTTAATCTCACGCCTACAGGATGAATTTGGCCGTCAATGCATCGTTATTGGCATAGACTCGTTTTATGATGCGGCAAGCGACAGTTATAAAGTGAAGCAATTCACCGGCGATGAAGCCGCCACCAAAGAAACCGCTTGGTACACCCAAGACTGGGTTGAAGAAGTGCAAAAACGCGGCTGCGGCGAAATCGTGCTCAACGTGATGAACCAAGATGGCGTACGCGGTGGTTATGATATCAAACAGTTAAGCCTAATACGCCAGCTGTGCGACGTGCCTTTAATCGCCTCGGGCGGCGCGGGTACGATGGCCCATTTTCGCGATGTGTTTATCGAGGCTAAGGTGGATGCAGCGCTGGCGGCCAGCGTGTTCCATAAAGCCATTATCAATATCGTCGAGTTAAAACAGTATTTAGCGGCCGAAGGCATCGCGATTAGACGCTAGAGCGGTTCTAGGTTCTAGGTTCTAGGTTCTAGGTTCTAGGTTCTAGGTTCTAGGTTCTAGGTTCTAGGTTCTAGGTTCTAGGTTCTAGGTTCTAGGTTCTAGGTTCTAGGTTCTACAAATAGATTAAGAGTAAATACTATGTCAACGCAAACAAACACTAAGTCGGATTTTAGCAAGCTGGATTGGGACAAACAGGATGGACTTATCCCTGCTGTTATCCAAAACCACTTATCAGGCAAGGTATTAATGCTCGGGTATATGGATAAAGCCGCACTGGAACAGACTCTGGCAACCGGTGATGTGACGTTTTTTAGCCGATCTAAGCAACGTTTATGGACCAAGGGCGAAACCTCGGGCCATACCCTAAAACTGGTCGCCATCGATAAAGACTGTGATAACGACAGCCTGCTGGTGCAGGTATTACCCAATGGCCCAACCTGCCATAAAGGCACCGAAAGCTGCTGGCTCGATGGTCAAGCTCACCCGTTTTTGAACAATCTGGCCGAACTTATCGCCTCACGTAAAGGGCAAAGTCCAGAATCGAGCTATACCGCCTCCTTATTTGCGCGCGGCACCAAACGCATCGCCCAAAAAGTCGGTGAAGAAGGACTAGAAACCGCCTTGGCCGCTGCGACTCACGATAAAGAAGAGCTGATTAATGAGGCATCAGATCTCATGTACCACTTATTAGTGCTACTTGAAGATCAACAACTGAGCTTAAGTGATATCACGGCTAATCTACTCGCTCGCCATCAAAAAGCACTGCAAAAATAAACTAAAAACTAAGCACTACTGCACCAGTATCTGCCGCAAGCCTTTTTGGTCTGCGGCAGACAACCTTCTATTTACGCAGTGTTAGCCAACACCACATCCCACGCTCTATCATGCGCCTTACAATCCTTCCCCCCAAAATAGTGAATCCTAAAACCGCACAGTTTCTCATCAGCCATCACACCGTAATTGACAAAAAATCAGCAAAATACTGTTGTAATGGTTGACAAGTACATCTTAACTGCCTATCGTAGCCAGCGTACTCGATACCTGCATCGAGGCGTTGACTCAACTTATTAACATTTAAGACAAATTTTAAAAACAGGCCGAATTGCCTTCGTTATGTGATGTGACCAAGCAATTAGATGTGATTAAGTCATTAGATGTAATTTAAGTGTCGAATTAACCCCAATCAAAGGCGCGTTTTATGTGTATTACAACAGCTTATTATCCCTATCTGTAGCCGCAATGGCATAGATAGGCACACTCGCCTGACCTTCCATTGTGGCCATATCCCCAACGATCCGCAGATTGCGCCACGAACCCAACGCTTTGTACTGGTACTGGTACAGCTCTCAGCCGCTGTATCGCGCCGCCATTCTGCTTAAGCCTTTATCTCTTTTAGCTGAGATATTCGAGCCATTAATTAAGACGTTTGAGCGTAAGTTATGACACAAAATAAATTTTTCGGCAGTTTGCTGCTGATCGCAGGCACCACCATTGGCGCGGGCATGCTCGCACTCCCCATCGCATCTGCAGGCTTAGGCTTTGGCATGTCGAGCATGATTATGCTGATCCTCTGGGCATTAATGGCCTACACCGCCCTACTTATGGTCGAAATTCACCAATTTGCCCCGAGTGATGCCAGCCTCAACCAATTAGCCCGCACGCTTTTGGGTGCTAAGGGCCAAGTGGTTGCCAGTGTCCCCTGATGTTTTTACTCTACGCCCTGTGCGCCGCCTACATCGCGGGTGGTGGTGAGCAAGTTCATCAAAAACTCAACTCTTGGTTAGGGTTAGCACTGCCGCCACAGGCGGGCGCCATCTTATTTACCCTCCTAGTTGGTACGATTGTGGGCTTAGGCACCCACTGCGTCGATTTAATTAACCGCCTGCTCTTTAGCTTAAAAATCATTGCGTTGATCTTGATGCTGGCGTTATTACTGCCGCAGGTGGAAGGCACACATTTACTCGAATTGCCGCTGGAGCAAGGGCTTATTGTGTCGGCCATCCCAGTGATTTTTACCTCGTTTGGTTTTCATGGTTCGATTCCATCCGTGGTGCGCTACTTAGGCGTTGAGGTTAACAGCCTGCGCAAAATCATGTTGCTCGGCTCGGCATTACCGCTGCTGATTTACCTGCTGTGGCAACTGGGCAGCCAAGGCGTGCTCAGCCAAAGCCAACTGATGACAAATCAGAGTCTTTCAGGCTTTATCAATCAGTTAGCCAGTGTACTGCACAGTCAATCCTTAAGCTCAGCGATCAGTGTGTTTGCCGATCTGGCGCTGGCAACCTCCTTTTTAGGGGTTAGCCTAGGTCTATTTGACTTTATAGCCGCCAACTTAAGGCAAGAAGATAATGCGACGGGTCGCAGTATTACCGCGGCGATCACTTTTGTGCCGCCATTAGGCTTTGCCCTTTTTTACCCACAGGGATTTATTACCGCACTAGGTTATGCGGCAATTGCCCTAGTGATCCTCGCGATTTTTTTACCTGTTTCCATGGTATGGGTACAAAGAAAACAACGGGATAACGCCAATCTTCCCCAAGGCTACCGCGTCGCAGGGGGAACATTAGGCTTAGTGCTTGCACTCGTCTCAGGCCTTGCCGTCATTGGCGCCCAATTATTCGGTTAACATCGGTTTAGGTCACTACAGAATAAGTGCCTGTAAAATCAAGATGATTGAGTAGGCACTCAACCTCATTTGCCCATAGCAAGACCCATCGCAAAATTAGTCAGCCACGTAGTGGAGTGTTAAACTGGCGTTCATCCCACGCCCCTTTATCGCTGGTATTCCAATCGCCAGCACTAGAGTGAACGACAGCGCATTGATGATAAGGATGATATTCGACTCACATGGTTAAGACGCCAATACCACTGAAAAAGGCTAGCGCCGAACCCGCACCGCAGGCAAGCTCGACTGCTACGTCACATTCCCAAGCGGTAGGAACTGGCGTGCCTAGACGCAAAACAACAATCAAAAAGCGCGTCAAACAAAGCCTTATCGCCACCACAGTGGCAGGTATGTTAGTGGGTATTGCGCTTACTGTATGGATTGTCAATAGTGAGACCGAAACCCTTATTCTGCGTGCCGCCAATTATGCCTTAAGCGGCATGGACAGTGAGCTGACCGATATTCGCTTAGGAAAAATGGGCTTAGCACATTGGCAAGTCAGTTCTGCCAACCTGCGCGTGCATGACTCGCACTTAGTGGTAAAAAATCTGGATATTCAACTGGCATTAAGCTGGCCCCAAAGTATTGCAGAACTACTCCAGTTGGGCCAGCTTGATGTCTTGAGCCAAAAAATCAAACGCATTAGTACAGGTGAGATTGAAGTGGAGCTCGGTCAATCACTCTTTGAGCGAAGCCCCAACATTGCCGATGAACAAACGCCCGCAATAGCGCTAAACATCAACTCATTACCCTTAATTGAGATAGGTAAAACCACACTGAAGCTAAAGGCACAAGCCAATCACAGCGCCTATCAACTGGTGATGGAAAAACTTAGCCTTAATCATTATGGACAATTAACTACCGCCTTCAGCCATGAAGACGAGTCGCTTATCAGCTTAGCTGCAACACTCGGCAGCGATGAATGGACGTTAAAAAGTGAACTGAACATCGCGCCGCTGCTGGAGAGCCTGCATCAAATTAGCCTGCGCCAAACGCCAACCAGTATTCTTAGCCAATTGATACAATGGGATCAACAATGGCAAGCGCTTGGCATGACACTGAGTGGTCAGTTAGTCTCGCAAAGTACTTTCAAGCTCCCGACGGGCGATATAAAGAGTGAGCATCAGTTTATCCAGCCGAGTGTCACTTTGGCGCATTTTGCAGACTTCACCTTAGCACCACAACCAACACTGGCGTTTAATCTCAGTGGTTCATTAGCAGCACTGAATCTAACACTCGAGCCTTTTAGCCTTGCGTTAACGCCCAATGCCGCCCAACAAGCGCTGTTATTAGATGCCCTAAATCACTCTTTGCAGTTAGACGCTGCTGACTATCAAACGCTTAACACTTTACTCACAGGGCTTAAAAGCACCGAGTCCCCCATTGGACTGGCATTCTTGATGACTGAGCCGCTGCATTATGCATTAGCAAAATCAGATGAGCCGTTAACCTTACCCACGGTGGAATTATCCACCTTAGGCAGTAAACTCGAGACGCACATTCGCCTCTCCAACACTAGTTTAAATAACAATAACTTAACCAAAGAGTCGGATGCTTGGATGTTGCAAACGCAGTGGCACATCGCGCTTCAACAAAATACTCCGCTCAACTTACGTGACCTTGACTTACACAAGCGCTGGCAAGATGCACCTCAAGCGTTAAATTGGGGCTCTGGCGCTTTGCAAACTGCCGGAACGATGGATCTTAAACAGTCAGTCCAAGGCATCGATTGGCAACTTAAGACAGCGCCCTTCTCTACTGAGTCAACGGATACACTGCAATTAACACTTAGGGATATTCAGCTAGATAAGGCAACACGAGCATCTGATCCTCAAAATAAACAAACCCAGTTGGGCTTAGGCAATATTGAACTAAACGCCAAGGCTCCACTCACATTTAGCTCGACATCATTTTCAGCACAGGATGCGACTACCACGGCGGGGAGTCAATTTGCGCTTAACTTGCCCCCAGTGTCACTCGCGCTGGCACAACTGCGTTTTAGCCAAGCGGTAGAAACACTTGCAATAGACAATACCCATGCACAACACCAAACGCAGACCTTAAATAACAGCACGAAAACCAGTCTGAGTAGCCGCAGCGATATAACAGTGCAGGATTTTTCCCTTGGAGTATCACAGGGCGTGGCAGTGAACTTTTCGAGCCAAGACCCTTTTTTAACAGCGATTCAATCGAGCCAAATCAAAAATACACTCCACTGGCAAACCAAACAGTTATCAATTGAAAAGCAGCTCTCGACGAAGGGACGTACACGTAAACAAACTGTGCTTAAGCTGGATAACTTAGTCCTAGAGCAAGATTTACATTGGAAAAATAGCACGCTTATCGGCGATGAACACTGGCAAGTCGGCAATGTTCAACTACAAAGCCATCACCAATTGCAGTTCGCCAATGCAAACTTGCCGCTGCTGTTAACTGGCCAGTGGGTTGCCGATACCAGCATGACAGAGGCACTATCTTTGCTTAATCAAACCCAGCCGTTACCCACTGAGTTTAATATGACCGGGCATAACCAATTACAGGCACAATTTAAACTGACACATCAGCCCGAACAAACCCAATTTGCGATGCAAATTACCCAATCGATGACCGAGCTGGAAGGTTTTTACAAAGACATTCTCTTCGAGGGCGGTAAATTACAGGCCCAATGCGAGTTCACTTGGGGACAATCCTATAAAACGCCGCAAGCATCAGGTGATTTCAGCAGTTTAAGTCGACTGAACTGCCCGCAGACCATGATAAACTTTAACTTGTTTGATCCCGGCTTCCCCTTGACCGATATCGAAGTAGAGGCCGATATTGTCCTAGGCAAAGATGCAGAGAAGCTTCCCGATAATTGGCTGCAACAACTCACGGGCTTAAGTGATACCGACGTGTCGATGACCGCCAAGGGTAAAGTATTGAACGGCCAATTTTTACTACCGGATTTTAATTTAAAACTACAGGATAAATCCCACGCTTACTTGTTATTGCAGGGCATGAATCTTGAAGAAGTACTGCGAATTCAACCCCAAATAGGCATCTATGCCGATGGCATATTCGATGGCGTGTTACCCGTGGACTTAGTCGATGGTAAAGTGTCGATCAGCGGCGGCCAATTAGCGGCCCGCGCGCCTGGCGGTTTAATTGCCATATCTGGCAATCCGGCGGTCGATCAAATGCGTCAATCACAGCCTTATCTCGACTTTGTATTTTCGGCACTCGAACACTTAGAATACAGCCAGTTATCCAGTAGTTTCGATATGGATCAAACTGGTGATGCCAACCTATTAGTGGAAGTCAAAGGTCGCAGCAAAGGGATTGAACGCCCTATCCACTTGAATTACTCTCATGAAGAGAACATGCTGCAATTATTCAGGAGCCTTCAGATTGGTAACGATCTGCAGGATAGAATCGAAAAATCCGTGAAGTAAAAGGAACCCTCAGTGAAGATCATTCAATTACAGCAAGTCGGTTTAGGTGCATTGCTGCTACTGGGCACATTGCAAGGCTGTGCGCCTACAGTAAAAATTGAGCCGCCGGATAAACCGATTGTGATTAATCTCAATGTGAAAATTGAACACGAGATAAAAATCAAAGTGGACAAGGAGCTAGACCAGCTTCTGTCAGATGATAAGTTGTTCTAATCACAAAGAATTAAGGAATATACGATGAAATCAATGTCACTCAAGACCCTGCTACAAAAGCCAACATTACTCCTGTTGCTCGGCCTAGGTTTATTCAGCTTAAACGCCTTTGCCATGTCATTGCAGGAAGCCAAATCCCAAGGTTACTTAGGTGAGCAACTCAATGGCTATTTAGGTCTAGTGCAAAATAATAGCGATGCCAAAGCCGTGATGGATGAAGTCAACAACAAGCGCCGCGCCCACTACGAAACCATCGCCAAAAAGAATAATATTTCTGCCGCAGATGTCGCCAAATTAGCTGGTGAAAAAGCCATCGCTGCTACAGACAAAGGCAACTATGTGCAAAATGCTCAAGGCAAATGGGTTAAGAAATAGCCTTTTTTAATGACAATTGAGCACCGACTAAACCCATCGAAGAACGCCTGCAATTGAAGGCGTTTTGTTTATCGAGATCGACCGCCACGTCCATGGTAATCCTCCTGATGGCTTTGCCCCCTCAAACTAACAGTACTGGTGTTATTTCTGCTCTTTTTCTTGACGTAACAAAGCTATAGCTGACTCAAACTCCACAATCACACCACCCGCTGTTGTTTTGGCAGTATAGGCATCATTAGTCTCTAGACTTCACTTAAGCTCGAATTTGTCATCAAGGAACGGACGTAAATGCACTGAAATTTCCTTACGGATTTTCCAGATCCCAGACTTTAGATCGCGGTATGGTTGAGTCATAAATGCCATCGTTTTGTACCACCCTTTTGTACCACCTTAAGGTGCCAAAGGTTGGTGAGCCATTGGATTTAGCAACTATAATTCATAGGTTATGATAGAAAAGAAAAAACCGACCATGTGATCGGGTTCTTAGAATGTGGCGGTGAGAGAGGGAGTCTACTTCATGGCATAACGCATTGAAAAGTATCGTTAATAATGACGTAACACAGGGCTGCATTACTTTTTGCATTACTTCCGATTTTTGATAATTTCTTCAATTAGACCAATGACTTACCCTGGGAATCCGACTCCTCAATTTTAGTTCAAAATAACAACATAACCAATTGAATTAATTGGTTTTTACCAAATTATTGGGAAGTCAATAAAAATTTAACTACAACTAACACTAGTCGCCATATTTAACTGTTTTGCACACATCTGTGATTTATTTTGATGGCTCAATGCCAAGATCTTACATTGCTTGAGTAACGGCACTTTATCACTAAAAGGCAAGCATGAGATACTGCTTGCATGTGTTTAATTTTAAGTGTGTAACAATAAACATGCCATATAACTAACCATCGTTCTCATTCGCTTTGGCTATCTGGAATACTGAACTGAGCCAGCGATGGAGAACACCTATGACAGGTTAATCGACGGGAATACGGTTTGGGCAGAAAGAATTTAGCTCAAATCTAAACTGACAGTTTCTCCCTAAAGAATGGGCGACTGTCAAATTAGGTCTGAGCTAGTACACATTAGACACACTGGCAAAAACTTGAACTGCTTACTTTATGGTAATTCCATACGTACGACTTCGCATAAGGGCAGACCATCAATCTATGACACGACACCCTTTACGACTTGTTTCTCACAACAATTCCTACCCCAAGGTGTCCCACATAGTGAGCAGGGCTGATAGCGAACATACTCTTGTCGCTGAACATCAGTCATCGTTTTACGGTGGTATACATGCTCATCGTTGTAATCCTTCAAAACTTCTCCCGGTACCAAATCCCAAGCATTGCTATCGATAGTGATATTTGCTCGTATCATTAATCCAGGTGGCAGTCGGTCCTTCTTTCTTAATGTGAGACGCTTTTTTTTTTCCACAACGTTTTGAATCTTTACCGCCAATCCAAACTCCAAATCGTAGAATTCTGTTTGCCGTTCCATACCAGCATCACTTGCGATAGCACTAACATGGACAATGAGATTCTGATCAATATTCACATTCAGCTCGATTCGTTCCTCTAGCGGAGGGAATTCCGGGTTTACTTCGACGGATAATTCGCCAAAGTTGGTTCTAGGATCAGCAGCACCACATTTACCAACCATTTGTGGGCGCTTAAGCACTATGCTAACTTTTCCGTCTCTTGGGTCGGTGCAGTATAAAGATTGCCTTGCAGCTATACTCTTACCCCGCCGAGGTAGCACAGTTCCCTCATGCAACACGTTAATGAGTGAGTTTCTTGCTTCCAATAACTCGATTGGCTTTGCCAGAGTCAAATCAAGATTATCCGCTGCAACCCAGGCCGCACCTTCCGAGATTATGCGATCACCATTTTCGGCAACTTTTAAAGACGCAATACCAAACAGCTCAGTTAACTGATGTTTAATTGTTGGCATATTCACCACCCCCCCCGTAGCCAAACACAAGGCTATGGTTTGTCGGTCAATATCCGCATGATTTGTATCTAACAACACATCAATTTCGTTGATCCCCTGACGAACCAGCCGCTTGGTAATGTCCTCCAATTCACTGCGAGTAAGCCAGTAGTCGATTTCAGTTTGCTCGCCTTTACCATGGTAGTAATCAGGAAGGAATATGTTGGTCTCATCTCTACTAGAGAGTGTGATCTTAGCCTTCTCACATTGTTCAAGCAGTCTGGCACGCATCCCAGGGTTCACTTCCAGCATACTCTCATCGTCCCAGTGATGAGTCTCTGCGTGCTTTTGTTCTATATGCTTGAGAATAATCTCATCGAGATAATCACCACCGACCTGATTATTCCCTCGGTTCAAAATCTGCATGATGACGCCATTGACCACTTTGCAAAGAGTTAGGTCGAGCGTCCCGCCTCCCCAGTCAAAAACAAGCAGCATCTGCCCTTCATAGCGTCGTAAAGCATCTTCAGGATCTGCGAGCCCTTTAAAATAACCATACAATGCAGCCAAGGGTTCATGGACAAAAGTCTCAATGTAGACCCCAGCATTAAGACAAGCCTCTCGCAGCACTTGCCGCTGCCGGCCATCCATCGCAACCGGGATAGTCACTACCGCATTCTGTAGATCTGCACTTATATCCGGATCATTGTGCATCTCATCCTTGGCATGTTGGACAAGGTAACGAATGTATTCTGTTACTACTTCCTTCGGGCTCATCAATCGGCCTTCAATATTAATAGACTCTTGTCCCAGCAGCTTTTTCGGACCGCGGACCGTATTGCCTAAAATACCCACCCCAGCCTGTTCCAGCTTTTCCTTGGCACGTCTACCGCAAATTACCCTTTCGCCCTCATAGCGAACTACTGAGGGATGAGGTCGAGCTAACGAATCAAAAGAACGAACCTGATTTTTTCTGGTAATTACTGATATCAGGCTATTCGTGGTTCCAAAATCAATGCCTATTTTTTGAACCATTCTATTTCTCTCTCAATACTTTCAAGTACCAGCTCGATTTGGTGCTCAGCGTTAGCAACTTTAGGCACCTCCCTTTGTAACGCTTTTAAAGATAATTCCAACGGCATTACAACTTCTTCACGCAATAGATTGTAGGCCTTTGCCTTAGCCTTGCCGACATCATCTCTCAGATGCACTCTTTCGGCTTGCTCATCCAGCTGCTGCTCATGAGCAATCATCTTCTCTTTGTCAAGCTGTTGCTTTAATTCATTAATTTGACACTGAAGAGAAACCACATGAGACTGTATCTCTTGATTTTGCTGAGAAAGCGTAGTCACATCCCTCTGCAAAGCGTCACGGGTACCTTCGTAAAAGTGAGATTTATCCTTGATTTCCTTAATTTGTCGCTGAAAGAAACTAATGGTTTCAGCAATGCCGCTTTTAGTGTCTCTCATCTGCTCAGCCAAAAAGAAACAGGCGCGTTTATCGGCGTTAAATTCGCTAACGTTTATTGCTAAGCGCTTTTCAAATTGATTGATGGCTTTCTCTGACGAACACTTGCCGGTCTCTACTGCCCACAAATAAGCAATTGTAATAAGGTTTTCACACTGGCCTTGCAACTGAACCGGACTTAAAGACCTGAACTCGTGCCTTTCACGAGCCTCGTCTTTCAGACTCTGTTTGAGTATGTCTATGCGTTTTTTATAGCATTCTGTTATAGCACGAGTTAATAGTGCCAGTAATCCTGGGTTGTTCAGATCAATATCGCCAGCTACATCGATAAAAAGGTTTGTGTTTCCTCTATGGCTTTCAATCCAGTTTGCACTGACGGCCTCAACGCAGAATCCGAGAACTTTATGCCGTACTGTAGCATCAATATTCTGAGTAAGTAGTAACACTTGAAGCAGTTTCGAAAAATCAGGATCACTGATAAGAATCGACCTGGTACAAGCATCAATAACAGCCTGCGTCAAATCATCCGCAGTTTTCACCTGCTGCAGAGCTGCCTGCAATTTTTGAGTGAACAGAGCTACTTTTTCCTTGCCATCTTTTATTTCTGGAACAAAAACGAGAGATAGCAGCTTCCCTAACGAACCTAACTCTTCTTTCAGCGGGTCTTTTTTATCCGACTTCACCGTTTTCGCACCATGTACCATCGAATCGGCTTTCACAGTTTCCACGCTTTGTGCAATCGGAACTGCGTCTGGTTCACTAGCCGAAACACCGGAAGCAGGAATTGCTGACCCTGGTGTTGAGGCCGTCGTGCTCCGCTCCGGATCTCGTTTTAGCGACAAAGTTCCGCTTTGATGTTTATCTTGGTTTTTACTCAATTTATTCTGACTCCTGCACCATGTGGCTAAATGCATCATCATGTTTCAATTTTCTGGCGTAAGCTCTCTTAGCAATCACGTTGCCTTCAGCCAATGCCTTGCGATAACACAAATAATGTAATTTCTGTCGGTCCTGTAATGAACTACTTATTGGATTGATACCCCGTGTTCTCTGCTCCAGTTCACTCAGGCTATAGTCCTCAAAATAAGGTACTAAATCATTCAAAATCTCACTCGTCGCGTGATCAACGGGAAGTACATTGTTTAGTTTTCCATCATGACGAACTGTTTTATATGATTCCCCTCTGAATAAGGCAAAAGCCACATCCAATGTAGGAATTAACGTTGCCCTACCCACACTAAAATCATTTGAATTGAACTCAATAAGCCTTCTCAATGAATTGGCAAGCGGCGTGTTGTACGGCTGCAAATTCTGTAATGCTCTATTAAAGCGCTGATTGAACTGGTTGTAGGTTAATTGTTCAGTTCGATGGTCTTTCGCTAACACTCCTAAAAGGTACTGAACCAGACCATCTCGGTACCAGAGTGCCTCGCTACATGAGTTTGTTTCTTGCTCAAATCGTCCAATGGAATTGCCATCAACGAGCTCAGAACTTAAACATCTCACGAAGATGCCATCGACTGCCTGCAACTGCGCATCAGATACGTGGCATAGATCAAGCCTAAACTTTTTTGGAGGTTGGCCTTGACGAAACAGCTCAATATCAAAAAAACCCCGTTGTGTTTCGCATATCACATCCACTAACGCCGCAGGAGTGGACAGCACAACATCGTTTACTCTTACCTGCTCAACAAAAGCAAGTTCAATATCTTCTGGTATAACAGCATGGGTGAGCCTGAAAGTACCGCTTATCACTTCGCGACCCAATATTTTCAGCACAGGATTAGCAACAGGATGGATCAATTCATGCTTGTCACGTTCTGCGATTGAAAAAAATGCCGCGCCACACTCTCGACAAAAGAGCTGCGGGCTAAGATCCACAGCGTGTGAAGTTAAACGCCCTTCGTAATACCGGTCTGTTGCCGACTCTTGAACCCATCCTACTGTTGGCATCGAAGCTCCTTGTCCTGACTCACCACATTGGAGAATTATACTCTCTAACTAAATACATCTAAGCTAGTACAGATCATGTAAGAACTAATCACTTCCACTGTTCTATAATTGCAATAATGTCATTTTCTAGCGCTGGATTCGCATTATCCGTTTCAATACTAACGTAGCAGTAACAATATTTTGTTCCGAATTACTATATGCTTAAAAACCAATGAGATTCTACGGTAATTTTTTCCACAAGTTCTGTCTTTATCCCTAAAGCCAACTCTTTCAACTTGTCAGCAAGCTGGTCGCCGTCTACAAGATCAATGGGGGCAGCGCCATCACGATTAGCTTCCTCTACCGCCGCTTTGGTAAAACTGCCTGTTGTGATAAACATTCCTCGGTCTGCTCGACCAACTATAGCCCCCCGAAAATTTCTAATCTCAGGTGCCCCAACTGATCCCTTATATTTCTTGCACTGGAATGCAATATGGAAACTCATCAGTCCATTAATACGAGCAATACCTTTCCCATCGATACCGCCATCACCAGTCCTACCAGTCACTTCAACGTGAACAAAACCTGATTCTCTGAGCATCCGCTGTGTAAGCCGCTCAAAAGCGTCAGGGCTCATCTCATCAATCAAGATATGATGTAACCTCTCACGCCAGGCCAGGACTTCTTCCGGTGATTCATCGAAAGATGTGGCTGGATCGACTGGATCATTGCTGTCTTGGCTGACCTTTTTATCCAGTGACCGCACAGAATTCACAATTTCTCGGCTATCAATGTCAGGCGCTAGCTTCGCTTTCTCCGTAAGCGCCCAGACACCGCGCGACGAATTCTCAAGGTAACCGGCTTTTTTCAGATAAGTACGTGCCCAGGCCAAGCGATAACCGATTTCTGTTTGGCTGCTTTTTTCGGGGTTGTGCAAAATGGCCAACGTTTCTTCATCGAACTTCTCAAGCTCGACCACTGACTCATAAATCTCATCAATGCTACCTGAGCCTCCCAAGTTAACCAGCGCCCTCATTAAAGGCAGCATAAGCTGATCGTAAGTCACCATTTTTCCAGAACTCATTTGCTTTCACTCCACCCGGATGTCTTCAGTTCAGTAAAATCACGGCGTGAGAGTACGTTGGAGCAATCCCGCCAATCTTTTTCGGATGGTGACATGGTTTCGGTGTAGCGCAGATCAAATCCATTGGCCTGTTTCTGGGCGTTGATGTACTCATCCAGCACGACACTTAGGACATATATCAAATCAGTTGTAGCCACGCGTAATGACATCACTTCTGAACACCACTGATTTTTGCCAGAGGCAATGCGAACAAATAAATGTCTGCAGGAGGGAAGAACTGGCATGGTAATCCTTACGCAAGCTTGTATGTGACCCATGCTACACAATAAGGCTTAACCTTTACTACTCACTAAGATCATATTTTTAATAAATATTTGCACTATAAATTAAAACGTTTCCATCTTTGCTGCATATACATTTTTCAGCACTACACTGTAACCACATTGAGGTAACACAAACACATTACCTAACCATCGATCTCATTCGCTTTGGCTATCACCTCTTTTTGCTTTTGAATCGCCTCTTCGATAACTTTTTCAAAAAAATCACTTTTCTCCCTAGATGATGCGTTACGCACAAAATCAGAGAAAGCGGTCGATTTGACCTTGCGACGCTTGATAATCATTAATACCTCCCAAAATCTGCAACAACTTAGATAACTGTTATGACATGAAAAAATTTCAACAGTTAAACACTTGTAATTATGCAATAATTTTAATAATTATATCTTAAACTCATAATTTATTCATTATTTTTCACGAATAACTGCTTTGTGCATCAGCCAGTATCAAAGGTGTCTTTTAGCGGTAATTAAAAGCCGATAGTGTTGTAATTCAAGACTCGTGTTACTTTCCTTGAAGGTAACCTCAGCCTGACTCTAGCACTTAATCTGTGGCAAACATCCCCAGTCTGTTGTGTACTGCGGGGTAAGTAGTTCGCGGCGCATGGCCCACTTTTGATCGATACCTTGGGCGGCAAGGAATAAAGTATCGGTGCCATAGCGATGATTAATGCTATCGAGGGCCTGCATTAATTGAGGGTTGGCGGTAGGTGCATTAAATAAATCAAACTGATTGTGTTTTTCGCTGACTAAATCTAACAAGCCCACACCGATTTTATAATAGCGTACCCCTTGCCTAAACAATTTAGGAGCGGCCGCGCTCATTGCGTGGGTGAGCTCGGCGCTGCAATTGGTGGCACAGGGAAAATTTACTAATATCTTGGCCCCTGTTGGATGCTCATCATAGGGTGAGTTATTGGCGAACAACAGCATGGTTTTACATAACGAACCTTGCTTTCTGGCTTTAACGGCCGCAATGCCAATATGCTTGCTTAAGGCTTGGTGGAGTTGTTGGTAATCAGTGATGCGTTCACCCACACTGCGAGTCGAGAATATCTGCTTTTTATCTGCCCTTGCCTCATCCCATTGTTTACATGCTTGGCCGTTGAGTTCTCTTACGGTGCGTTCAATCTCGATATTAAATTGTTTGCGGGCGAGTCCTGCCGGCATTCTTGCCAGATCATAAGCGGTATTAATTTCCATTAGTGCCAGCTTTTTACTGATGCGGCGACCAATCCCCCATACCTCGCCCACTTCTACCGACTTTAAAATAGCGAGTCGGTCTGGCTCATTATTTATTACGCAAACACCGTTATAACCGGGTAATTTTTTGGCGGCGTGATTTGCCAGCTTGGCCAGCGTTAAGGTAGCACCTATACCAACACAGACGGGTAAGCGGGCTTCTTTCCACACTGCACGGCGAATTAACTGCCCTTGTTCAAATAACGACTTGATTGCGGGGCAATGCTTAAAAGACAAAAAACTTTCATCAATAGAGTAGACATGCTGCTCAGGTGCAAAACGGCCAATGATATTCATCATCTTGGTGGATAGATCTGCATAGAGTTCATAATTGCTTGAGCAGGCAATTACCCCTAATTTTTGGCACTGGTCCTTAAATTCAAAGTAAGGTGCAAACTTGGGGATCCCCAACTCCTTAGCCTGACGATTAGCCGCCACAATACAACCGTCATTATTGCTAAGGATAATGATAGGTTTGCCGCGCCAGTCAGGGCGAAACACCTGCTCGGCGCTGCAATAAAAGCTGTTGGCATCGACTAAAGCAAACATTTTAGATTAGCGAGTGTTGGATTTTGTCGATGAAAACGAATTGAACTCACGACTACGCCTTCGATGTTAAAGGTGTCGTAATCATGGATTGGTTTAGGTTGAAACTGCTCATTTGCGGATAGCAGTAAGCGGCGAGTTTTATCGATAATTTTACACACAAACTCGCCGTTATAATTGGCAACAATCACATCACCATCACGGGCCGTTTCATGACGATCGACTATCAACAAGTCACCAAAATAAATGCCAACGCCCTGCATTGAATCCCCCCGAGCAAACCCCATAAAGGTCGCGTTTGGATGAATAATCAGGAGTTGATCTAAACTCAGGCCAAGCTGGCGATACTCTTCTGCAGGGCTTTCAAACCCTGTGAGCCCTGCACTTGCATAGATTGGTATGATACGCATAACTAACACCACTGGTTAAATATACAGTTATTTTAGCAGTAATCATGCGGCTGGCAAGTTTAACTCTACTGATTTAGAGATTAGCTTACTCCTTAGCGAGTTAACCTTAAACCTGAAGTGAATTGCTGGTGGTATGAATTGCACATGACTCAACTCGATCTATGTGCTGAGTCCCACTGCATGTGATTTAGTTAACGACTTCCGATATGATTAGACCTAGTTCTTAATGCCCCAAGCAAGTATTCCTCTATTGCTGGAGCTTCAAATGCAAACTCTCTGGGTAGAGGAATCGTCGTGATATAAACACAACCTTCAGACTCAGATTTTTTGGGGACCCAGGTTGTGTAAAATCTTGAATTTAATCTAGCACCAATGCAGTTACCAAACGAAGCCTTACCAATATAAGTGAGCTTTTTCTCTCTATTCAAAAAAATATACACTCCAGGGCTTTCGTTACTAGGCCAAGTTGCATTCTTTTCGACAGATATATCCAAGAGATCGGTCAATTCAACTTTACCATGTGGTCTAGGATAGTCATTATTAAAATGATCAAGCGCAACTTGTAAATCAGAAAAGGTCGATAATTCCATTAATACTCCTTTTGAAACTTTTAACGTTCTATTCAACCAACCAGATTTGCCAACATCGCAGGACCATTAGCCTAAACTGAGCTCTCTTGTTAACGCGATAGACGAAGCCAATGAAGATCTTTTAAACATGACAGACCCCAGGCCTAGTTTGACAATCTGAGATATAAGAACCTAAAGATTATCTGTCTTATCTGGTCGGCATCACCTCAAATGGCTAATTCACTCCCAGTGCTTTATAAACTGCATCCACAGGATCGGCATAAAAGCTGATTTGAAACTTGGAGAAGATCTCCGCCGGTACGGTTGGAATATCCGAGGCGGAGGCCATGGGCAGTAATACTCGCTTGCCGCCGCTGTCCATGGCCAACTGTAAACTGCCTGCCAGATCTTCTACCGGATTGACCACACCACCGAGCGTCATGTCCCCAAGAACCACCATTTGCTCCTGCACAGGTTTGCTCATCAAGATGGAACAAAATGCCACCAGCGCAGCAAGGCTGGTTTTAGTGCTTGGGCCTGAGTTGTGAAGCTCTACGACATGAAGATGGTATTCATGCTCTGAAAACTTAGCGGTGGCACTAATTCGATTCAGGTTACCCTTAAAGTAATCAAACCCGACTCGAATGGCTTCCTTTGCAGGCGTATTTGAGCCAAGGCCTGAGGTTGAGTGCCTGCCATTACCTGGCGTCATTTGAGTTTCAAAACGATAAAGCCCCAGTTGACCCGTGCCCCCTTTCGTCACCATATGCACTACACCAGGTTTACCCAACCCTTCGGGGATCAGCTGGCTGCCGCCCTGCTCTGGTACATTGACAAAAAACTCTTCGAGAGTCTGATTATCAAGGTAACTAAAATGCACATCAAAAAACTCCATCCCGCCGAGTTTCTTGAGCTGCTCCTTGATACGCCGACGTAGCTCCAGTGCGTAGGTCAAACAACGGCGCACATCTTCTTTATCAAATACACCATGGGGATGCAGCAGCTTCAATAATCCAGACACAGTACGACGCACGGCAATCACATCGCGCTGGTTCAAGTTATTACCTAACTTAAAATAGCGATCAATGGCATCAGAAAAACTACGTTTACGCATCTCGCGCATATATTCAGCAAGGTAATCGGTGATCAGGCCATAGCTGTTGGTAAAAAACTCCGGCCGCATCTTGGGAATATCCCAACCGGGAATATAGGCATGAAAACGATCAAAGAAGGCCGTGTCGATCATTGCCTCCGGGAACGGCGCCAGCAGATGGCTGGTCTTGACCAGGGTTTCGACACTCTGGTTGATATTGCCAACAAACACCATCGACGCTTTCGCCTCAATCGAATCACGACCGCGGGAGAAGGAGCCCGACGCCATGTAATCCTTCATGATTTGCACGCCGTCTTTATCTTTAAAAGTGATCCCCGCCACCTCGTCAAAAGCCACCACATCCCACATGCCCACTAAGCCGACTTGTCGAGAACTCATGTTATAAAACAAATTGGCAACCGTGGTTTGCCCGCCGGAAACTAACAGGGAGTTGGGCGAGCACTCCTTATACACATGACTTTTACCTGTACCACGGGGGCCGAGCTCACACACGTTATAGTTGTTTTCAACAAAGGGGATCATCCGCGTCAATAAATGCCACTTAACCCGTTGCTTTAGGTTCGTGGGTTCCATACCTATGGAGCGAATGAGCACATCTAGCCACTGATCGGTTGAAAACTTCGCGCGAGCGGCAAACAGCTCCTCCATATCCATCGACGGCATTTGAATGGGCTTGAGCATAGCCACTGAAAACGGTGAGGTTTTTTGGCCTTCTTCATAAAAATAATTGAGGGTGATGATGCACCAGATCCCACCCGTCAGCAGCTTCTCATTCTGCTTAACAATGTTCGATGGGATCACCGCATCCTTAATGCCTAGGTTGGATAACTGCGCCTCGTAGACATCCTTTTTCTGGTTGAGTTTTACCCCCACCTTATCAATCACCTTAAAGCTACCACGCTCGCGGATCAGCGATTTAACCTTTTCAGCCTCGTCGGGACGCACGTAGTTTTCCGCCAAGATCTTCTTAACGTTTTCAAGTCCCTCGCGCACCACCTCATCATCGTCAGAGGCGCAGTACATCCCAAGCAAGTACTCCAACACATACACTGGCACGTTAGCGCCCTCTTTTAATTGCTTGGTTAGGTCTTTACGAACCACTTTACCCTTAAAAAAACGATTAAGGCGAGTATCGAGATCTGCCGAATTCAGTTCAGCAATTTCATCCGCTGCCGATTTCGGCGCCCCAATACTGGGCATTGCCTCTGGATCTTGTGTATGTTGCCCATCGAGGCCAGCGGCGCCGCTCTGATACACATCCATTTGCTGGATCACCACATTATTGGTCACATGGGTAACAGATACAGGCTCTGCTTGATCGGCCTTACCTAAAAACTCGCCGTCAGGATTGTGATTTTCAAGTGTCGACATGCCGTTCACCTTGCGGGCACTAACTGCCCTGTTGTTAATTTTTATATATCAATAAGATATTAGTGATTGATTGGTTTTTAATTGACCTTAAAAACCAAAATCATTACTAAAAGCCAAGTCAATGGTCACAGGGTAACGGGCAAGTTCAATGCCCTCATCATCATCGGTGATCACTAACTGATAATGCACCTTACGGTCATACTGCTGGCCAGTTAACTTAAGTCTCACGTCCTGAACTCGTTCATCGAGGCTTGAAGATGTAGACTCAAACATCACCCGTTCGATAGCCGACACGTTTAAACCTGTGTCATCCACAAGACCAAAGCGCACATTGCGTGGTATAAACTTTTCACCCACGGCATCTGTTTGTAAAAAGCGAACTTTATCAATGGCATTCACCAACTTAATGGGTTGATGCGCAGGCACAACACCCACTTTTTGCTTTTCATTTTGCTGTAACTTTTTACCACGCAGCTCCTGCACCTCAACAATAGGCACACAAATTTCTTGTAACATAGCGCCACCGTGGACAAAACGCGCCCCACCGACAAAATGGAATCGGCTTACGCCGCGCGGTAGATAACATTCCATATTAGTGGTGCCACCAATAATCTGTGCCAACCGGCCATGCCAAACCTCATCGTTTTGTGGCAAATTGCGCCCCAGTAAATAGCGTTTTTTGGCTTCAACCGTGCCAGCGGGCTCATGCAGTAAGCCTGACTTAACTGCAGCTTCTGGGCTTGCCTGCTGGAACAAAAAGCCATGGTCAGCCGTCACCAGCACTCGGGTCACCCCTAAACCATTAATCACTTTTGTCACCAGCGCTTGCAGTTCCTCAATCGCTTTACGCACTGCGCTAAAGGTTTGGTGTTCCGTTGCCGCTTTATCGCCAATCGCATCAATCACATCGTGATAAATGTAAAT
The DNA here is from genome assembly GCF_023475945.1 of Shewanella sp. 8A. Lineage (NCBI taxonomy): Bacteria > Pseudomonadati > Pseudomonadota > Gammaproteobacteria > Alteromonadales > Shewanellaceae > Shewanella > Shewanella sp. 8A. Next base: position 62,113 of record NZ_JAMDJP010000008.1, on the reverse strand, counting down.
CACATTGGCCTCACCCACAGCTTCAACGGCCTGAGCACGGGTCCAACCAAGCAGATCCTTGGCAGAAATAGCCAGCCCGCCAACGCTGGCCAAAATACTGCCGCGATTAGCCAGCCCAGCACTGCTTTTACCATCCACCAGTACCGTAGTACCGTCGCTTGTATAGTCTAATTGCTTATGGGGTAACAATGCTGCCATCCCAAGCTGAGTGTAACTGGGCAGTACCCCCAGCTGGCTTTTAAGTTGCGCCGTAAAGCGTTTGGCTTGATTAATCTCGCTCTGCAGCTCATGGGCCACTTCGTAGCGCAGCGCATCACTGATAATCACAAACTGGCGGCGAACCCCTGGTTGCGCCAAACGGGTGCGGACCGAGGTTTCAAAAAAGTGCTGCTGCGAGGGAATACCCAACTGCCAGTGATCGAGGCGCTGCTCTTTGGCAAGTAGCCCATCCCAGCACAGTCCCAGCTGGTACAAATACCAATTCACATACAGGTCTTCAATCGCGGCATCGAGGCTGGCGAGGATCTCCACCGCCTGCCCCTGCAACTCATCTACCGCCTCGTTAAATAATCGATAGGAGGCATCAAACAGAAACAGTTCTTTCTCGTAGGCCAAATACATGGCCTGAGCGCTAGGGTAATGGAAGCCATCCACAAAGCGCCGTCTTAACTCAAACAGCTGCTCTGCATGGCTAAGTGCTTGGTATAAATAGCGGTATTTAGGTGTGCTTCGCGCCCAGTACATTTGGCGACGGCGCGACAGTAACATGGCAAAATCGGCTCGAGAAAACGCCAATCCCCCCGCCTGCAAATCCTCCACTAACGCCCGAATCAGCCATTGTTCGACCGCTTCAAAGGTTTCTACCGCCAGCAACTGCGAGGTGTCTAAGGTCGTTAAACGGTTACTCAGCTCTAACTGCTTAGCGATCTTCGCCGACAATTGGCGGTAATCCTCACTATAGCGGCTCGAATCTCGCCATAAGCCTAGCAAAGTCATGGCATTGGCGCGTCCCGATGGGTTAGCCAGCAGTTGGCCTTTCATCCATTGTGGCCGTGCGCCGTCCATCAGCTCATAACACTCGCTCACCAGCATTCGGCGCAGTAAGTCATTCAGGCTTGGCGTTGCCGTGTCATCCGTCACGCCAAGGTAATCAAAATGCTCCGCCATCAGTGCCCAAAAGCTTATCAGCACACAATGCTTTTCAAGCAGGGCCAACTCTTTCTCAATGGCCGATGAATCTTCATCCACCATCAGGCTGCCCAGCGTCATCAGCATATCTGGGTAATTGGGCTTACACCCCAGCAGCACACTGATGATTTTCATGTCCAGCGATAATGGCGTTTCTTGGCCGCTACGGCCATCCACTCTGGCCTTTAAGGTTTTAAGCCGCTCTTGGCTGGCAAAAAAAATCTGCCGCGCCGCAATGTGCTCCCGCAGTGACATATCATGCAGCCCAAGCTCATTTAAAATGATCGACGCCGCATCGGCATAAAAGGTCTCGCTGTAGCAGCGCATATCCAGCAGCCAATCCTCGGCAGCAACGGGCTCAGCACTCGGCCAATACAGCAAAAACGCCTGTGGCTGTGCTTGTGCCTGTGAAAATGAAGATGGCTGTTGGTGCAAATCCTGCGAATTCTGTAACGCCGATACATTCGACAAGTCAATCCGGCAGCGCACCGCCAGCTGTGACTCCTCGGCCATATTCAGCACACACACAGGTGCATCTTGATGCCACAGCGACAACTCGTTAAGCACCGCGGTAAAGCTCTGGTCAGGATCGTGCCAAAACACAATCCGGCTGGCTTCGAATTTTTTGTTTAAACCCGTTTGTAACTGGGTAATATCCATTTTAAATCCAATAGTTTACTGTAAAACTGCTAACGCGTTAAAGACCAGAATCATCGACTTGTTTAATTTCCGTATCACAAGCCTCTTTATTGGAAAAACTGTATTCCAATGCTAAATACCCAGAACTCGAAGACTCGGCTTGTGCTAACAATCCAATTGATGAAAGATCATTGGGCAGTGGTTTTTTATCACCTTTCCAAACAGACAATAAGTATCGATCAGCCTTTAGTAACCCCATCATCCAATCCTGAGGATCTTTCCAAATAGATGCTGGCATTAAAAAGTCAGTACGCTCATGCACGCCATAGCGTTTATCTAACTTAGTCTCAAACTCATCGAACGCCCCTTTTAGCTGCATTCCATAACTATTAGAGGCAACGCTTTTTCCAATCCCTTTAATCCAACATAAACCTGATTTTTCGCCTATTTTAACAACATAAGATTCAAATTGATCATGCGGAATAGGTGGTTTATCCAAAAAATAGAGCCCCGTCTTAGCCTGAGTTAATCGCCCATTAAACATCTCTTTAGTCATCCCCATGGCTAAACCAAAAGGTCCATCTGCGACCAACATAGCTTGCTCATGGGAAGATTGAGCCTCTGGGATTTGAGCATTGGCCTGTGCGGTATCAGGGAGCGGCGAAGCTACCGCACCAGAGCTATTTGCACCAGAGCTATCCGCACCATAATTGCCCGCGACCGAACCCGATGAAGAAGTTGAAGATGCACTTTTGGCAATATTCTCCGCTGGGGTGAATGGCGCAAAACTCAAGCCATATTTAGCCACCAAATATTGCTGCTCTAACATCGCCAACGTTTGCTCCTGCGTTGCCACAGTAGAAAGACTCAATGCCGCAACTAAACCACCGCTATAGCGGCTGGCATTTTCCTTTGCAACGGTCAATTGCGCTTTTGCTTGGTCAATCTCTGACAATAATGCAGTTGCTCGCTCAATTGACGGCTGAGTAACAGGCACGGTAATGGTGACCTTAGCCCCAGACTCAATCGCTTGAATACGTTGATTCACAATATCGCGGGTTAACTTAAGTGTCTCAAGCCGAGCTTGTTTAATATTCTTAATCAATCCACCTGAGTACTGCGCTAGTTCTGTGGTTTCTATGCCGATTTCAGTGTCTACCTTCTGTAATTCCTGTTTTAGGCCACTTACTTGCTGCTGTTCCTCTGGTGTCAGCTTTTTTTGCATATCACATGCACTTAACAGCACCAGTGACAATAACACCATACCCACAGTCTTACATTTTAACCCACTCATATCGCTTCCTTTTTGGTGATTTTCCTTGGAGATAACACATTCTGTTTAATACTCAACGCATAGCAAACTGTCGCCTTAACGCTAAACACATCACTCGCCCTTATCGCCGGTGATGGCTTTGACGTCACTGAGCAGGGTGCCGAACTTGCCGTAGTTCACTTTGACCCCGTCATCGAGATCCAGGGTGATGCGCATATCGGCGTGGTGTTTAAGCTGGTCATCAAAGGCGCGCAGTTCACTGAGCTGCTTGGTGAGGCTGTCGATCTCTTTGGCGATGCGCTTAGCCTCCGCGGTGCTGGCTTCGGTTTGCTCCATGCGCTTACGCTCAATGCGACTTGCCATTTGCCCCAGCAGCGGAGTGACGTATTCGGTGCGCATCCGTGGCAGCGTGGACTCGTTATAACGATGCAGATAGACCAGACACTCGAAGGCCTTCTCCTTGCCCGAGCTAAAGAGCCAGTAGATGGGGCGCTTCTTGTAGGTCTTCAAATGGTCTTTAAAGAACTGGTTCGAGAGGTAGCGGCGGATAGTCTCGCGGGCGGTTTCGCCGCCCTTTTTCACCGGCTTGATGGCGTAAAGATTAAGGCTTTCGGCAATAAAGTTAAGGTTTTCCTCGAGCAGCTCTTTGCCCCACACGCTGGCGACAAACTGCTCGATGCGCGCCGCCACATCGTCGGCAAACCAGTTTTCGCTGGTTAACGGCAAGATGCCATCGTCATCGGCGGCAAAGGTGGCATAGGCCCCCTCCTCTACCAACGCCTTAAAGCCCTCATTACCGGCATGAGCGTAGACCAGCCCGTCGCGATCCAGAGAATAGCGGCCCATCATGCAGCCAATGCCGTAGGAAATCAGTTCGCTGATGGTGTCGGACTGCAAGCGCGCCTCACGCTCGTCATCGGTGAGATTTTCGCCATAGCGGTAGTGGGCGTTGCAGGTCAGGGTGATTTCGCTTAAGGGTACTTCGGGCGTCAGCTCATCCTGCAGGCCATAAGCATCAATAAAAATACGGTTGTTTTCCTCTTCCAGACGCTGCACTTTCTGAATAGTTAAAATCCATTTAGTGACTAATTTTTGATAGATGATTTTAAGCGTAGAAGTCTTATTATCTATCCCTAACAAATAATGCTTAGAAAAGCCCCATGACATCTCATTTGAATCCCAGTCATTTCTCGCCTCAAAAACCAATGTATCAATGAATATTAACTTGCGTTCTATTTCTATAAGCGGAAGTCGAGAAACAACCCCACCATTGAAATCTAAAGTAGGTGACATTGCTGCTAGAAAATAACGTGAAACCTTTGAGTTTAAAAATCCAAGCAGATGATTTGCATCTAACTCATTATTTGGAAAAAGCATTTGTCCTTTCGTATCAAACAAAAAACCACAACCATTCGAACGTAGAGAGAAATCCGCAGACGATAATGAAGACCATGTCAAACCATTTTGAAAATAATAATCTTGGTTCCAACACTTTGAATTATTGGCCGTAATTTTTCCTGACAATAGGTCTGCTTTCTTTTTTTCTTTTATATCTGAACCATCGTTTTCCCAGTTAATTACATACTCTTTATTTCCGTGCCACTTTCTGAAACCACCGCCCTTGTTATGCGGGAACCATTTCCCCTGAGAATGCGCGGATTCTTCACGAGACTTACAATTAGGTACAAATTTACTCGAGCACACTTCATACCAATATCTTAAAAAAGTATCATTATCCCCAGTTTGCAAGCCAGCTCTAAAAACTGCTTTTTCACTTAAGGGGGAATTGCTAAATGCTGCTATCGATTTCTCACTAATCCAATACGCAACAGGACGCCCTGGGATCTTGGCAAAATCCGCTGCCGAGGCGCGGTAAAAGTGTTGTTGTATGTCGTTATTCTGTTGCTGGCTCATTGGGCCACCTCATGTTTTAAATCGGGTTGTATACTGGTGTTCACCAACTGTTGTAGTTGCGCTAACAAATCAAAAAAATACTCAAAAACGGGCCGTAACTGCGCCATGGTTGCGTCATCGACTTGACCATTGGTATGCACCAGCGCATTGCGGCGGTTACGGACGGTAGTTTTGCCACTCAAGCTGATCCCCTCAGGTAATGCCTTTTCTGTGGTGCCCAATAAATAATCCAACAGCGCTATATCAATGTCCTGTGCCAACAATTCAAGCGCTGACTTAATTACAGCGAGATCCAGTTGACGACTAACGCTTTTAGCATGGTCATTGAAGATGCTCTGCAATGGGCCAATCATAGAGGGCAACGCCTTAGCAGAAAGCGTTTGCGCCTGTGCATCTGCTTCTTTTTTAGAAGAAAAAGTGAGATGAGGCTGTAATGCACGTTTAAGCTCTGGCTGGAGTTTCTTCAGCGCAGCCTGAGTTTCTTTGGTGTATTTGTAGATACACATCAGCTCTTTGGCTGCTACTTCGGTAACGATCCACAGGTGCAGAAAAGCAGCCGTAGTAAACCCCGCCTCTTGTAGCGTTTGTGCATGCTGCCGCTCAGCTTGAATGTGCGCCACTTTCAACGCGTCATTCGCTGCAATCTCAGAGAGCATCAGCTGTTTATGGGTTGGCAGTGTCATTATTAATTTCCTGATCTCGGTGATGTTTTACGGCTGTAGTCAATATCAAATCCATCAGGGACGGGTTTAAATGGCTTTGCAGGTGAGCGGTGACAGCTTTGGAATTCGCGCAGCGCCTGCACATCGATTTCACCGATGACACAGTAGTCATTAATGCCACCTTTAACTCGCAGCACATCCCGCAACCAACTGTCTTTGTAAGGCGCTCGAATACGGCTATCACCGTATTGCCGATCGTTACATTGAATGACATAGGCGTGAATATCCAAGGCAGCGGATTCAACCAGCGCATTAAAGGTTTCGGTGTCCTGATTCCACTCGGGCACAAACAGCGCATCGACCTTGCCACGCAAGGCGGCTCGGTAGCTGATGTTGGTCAGTTCACTGCAAATCAACAACGCAAAGCGAAAATCGCCATGTTGAATGATTGGCGGTATTTTCCACACTTTATCAGGTTTCATTTCCAAGCCTGCCAAGCGTTGCAGCTCTTGCTCTTCATGCAATGCTGGGCGTTGCTTGTCTTGGCGGTAGATCATTAGCGAGGGAAAACCCAAGCCATTATGTGACAAGGCTGCCCACACTTGATTGCTGACCCGTTTTTTTGGGGCATGCAAATACTCTATGCCTGTTATCAGTGAGATCCCCCGCCCCTGTAACTTACGGGCGATACGGATAAACCAGTGCGCAGGCAAGGCCAGTTCCGGCAAAATCAGGTAGCGGCTTTGCAACGGCAGTGCGATAACGCCATCAAGCAATCGACACAGGCGCGCATAGCGCTCGGCATCTGGGTCTGGCATGCGCATCACTGATGCCGTCCAACTCGCCATTTGGGTTTTCCAACTCGTTACTGCAATGCCCTGCTTGTGCTGCGGTTTGCCATCAGGGATCTGCAGTACGCCTTGCTTGTCGAAGCATGGCGCTGCCTTGCCCAGTTTAAAACCGCGTACGGCAAGCACAACTGCTTGCATGGCCTTGCGAGCTGCCGAGTCGTAGGCGGCTTTATTCAGGATGAACAGCTCAGGCAGGTTATAGGGCCGGGTGGCGAATAGCAGCCCGTGGGGCAAGCCTTGGCAGCGGATCCACCTTGCTAGCTGTTGACTGCCATCGAGCACGGCATCAGGAAGTAACTCGGCAGCATGATCGCAATGTACCACCGATTTCTTAGCCGGAATACCGCGTTGAGCCACCATTTCCTTGGGTAAACCGATAAAACGAAATGGCATATGTGCCAGATCGAATGAAAAAAGACGTGCCTGCTGTGCTTGGAAAGCGTTTGGTGATAGATACCAGTCCAGCAATGCATCAAAGTCCAACGTCGGCAGATAGTCGGCCATGTGAGCTTGCCAAGCTGCCTTGCCCTCCTTGGATAGCCGAGGCGGGATTGCCGCGCTGATACTTTCACGGACGGTGGTGTAAATCTGCTTTTGCCAGCGAGTCATTAACTCATTGGCAGGTGGTAGGTTCCCGGTCGAACAGGCTTTAATGCCAAGCTCGCAGTGTTGTGTCAGCTGGGTGCAAAGTTGTTCCAGCGCTCGCAAAATCCTGCGCAGCGCGTCAAAGTCTTCACAGGCTGTCGCCAGCCTGATAACACGAGGCAGGTAGACTGCGAGATCGAAAAACTGCGGTAACACTAGTACATGCTGAACAAAAGCACGGAAAAAGGCTTGGCGATGCGCGTGCCAAGCTATTGGAGGTAAATCGCGCTCGTAGGCTTCAAAGTCGCGAAGTTTAATGGCAAAACCTGCCCTACGCATGGTCAGAGCATCGGTTTTACGCAGATTGTCGGCAGCTTCGCCATCGCTTTGCGTGGCAGCCAGTAAGTCGGTACCTACATGACTGGCCGAACGCGGCAAACGAGGCATTGCGCGCCATTCGCTCGCACGTTCGTGGATCTGGTGGGCAATCGCGTCCACCAAGGTCTTGCCCGGTTCACCCGCCAACATAAATACTTTGTTCTTGCCATTGGCAAAACGAATATTGCTGTCACTCAGGTATGCGGGTTGGAAACAAATTTGCTTACTTTCTTCGCCCGCTACCCAACTCAACTTACCGTTGGAGCGTGCAAACACCCATTCCCATAACTCGCTGGTGGAACGAAAGCCTGCACCGTTCTCCATGACCAGAAGAATGTCGTCCACATAGCGTCCGTAATACAAGGGCACCAGTTGTTGCTCAACGACTCTATCCAGCTCAGTTAGGGCAACATTCGCCACCACAGCTGATGCTGGCAACCCAACCGGCAGTCCCTTCTTAAGCGGTGTGGATGCGGCCCACGCTTGTAATGCCTTAATAAACAGTCTGTGGAGCTTGGTCTGCTCCGCATTCAGTTCCAATCCCATGACATCAGTCACGAATGCCGCGTCAAGCATAAAGTTAGGATTAAGCTCGTGATAAAACGAACTGACATCTGCAGTCAGGGCAACTACCTTCTTATCATCATGCAGAGCGACGCGCATGGCCTCGATACCTTGGTCACGCCAGTCGCGGAAGGGCTTGAGGTACGGCTGAAATGTGCCGAGCGAGAACGGATTAATACTTTTGCCATCTTGGGTACGACGCAAACGATTGCCGTAGGCACATGGGGTTAGCTTGGCATCAAATAGATGACCGACCTCCAACATCCATAGTGTAGACAGTACATGAAAGTCCAGGCTGCATAGCGCCATCACTCTAAACTCAGCCTTTAGCTTGATCGAAGCATTGCTGTTAGCAAGCAGAGTACATATATGTGTCCATTCTTCGGCCGGTGAGGAGAATATCAGACCGTTACCATGGTCTTTGCAATAGTCCTTCCAGTCAGACATGTCTACCGACTTGGTGGCCAAGGACCAACCCCCAATAAATTCTGGTTCAGTTACCCAAGACTCATCATCACCCTGCAATTTAGCCAGTAAACCACTGAGCTTGTCGTGCAACGCTTCTTCATAATCGGCAATCATGTCTAAAGAGGCATGAGACGAGTAATACAAATCTACCTTGGCCTTACGGTAGGCAAGACCCAAGCCCTGCAGCGTGTAGTTCATGCCGATGCCTCTTTGAACATCGTCGCCTTTTCTGCTTCGCTGTTGCCATCCACTAAGCGGAAATAAGCGCCTTGATAGGTGGGCAGATGGGGCTGGGCCAGCACAAATGCGGTGGTAGAGACCACTTCGCCACCGATGCTGTTTATGGTTTGTTGTGACATCACTATTTCCCTACCGCATTGGCGGCCTGAATAATCTCCAACGCGCGCGGCCCTTGTTGATCCGCCCCACGGAAATCGGACAATCGCACATAACCGCCTTTAAAGTGCGGATTATGGGCATTTTCCAGGGTAAAGGTACAGATAGGCACGGTTGCACCATCAAAGCCCGAGTATTCCAATTGGATCAGCGAGGTGATTGTTTTCTCGTTAATGATGTAATTTCTCAGTTCTTCATAACTGGAGATAAACATCCACACAAACGGCGTCATAAACCCAAGCTGACCGCGCGGTTTTGCCAGATCCAGATTGCGCACGATAAAGGCGGAGAAAAGATCTTTTTCATAGCCCTTAAAGTTAGCCTTCAAATAATCCTTCACCACCGGAATATGGAACTTGCTGCCCATGTAGGGCGGGTTGGCAATCACGGCATCATAACGCTTGGCGAGGACGCTGGCCTGCTGGAGCAGCGGCAGCAACGCCCGGGCGGCCGGTTTTTGCATGGCATCACCGCTGAGGCTTAAGCTGTGCAGGGTGGCGATGAGCTCGGCGATGGCCTCGGCCTTATCGGCTGGCACCGTAATCAAGGATCCTAAGGTTTTGGCATCACTAAAGCGCTGCTGTAAATCCTCAAGCAGCGTTAGCCGTGCATCGCTGCTTGCAAGGGTTGTCGGGGCACTGGCAAAGAGGTCCTGCACCTGCCCCCTATCCCAGTCGGCATTCAGGTTTAGTGCTTGCCACAGCTTAGGGATATTGAGGGCTCGGCTCTCCTGCAGAGCATGAATATTGAGCTGGATTTCACGAGAAAAGAGCCGGCGATCATCCTGACGGGCGCGCATGATAAGCGCGAATCCTGCTAATTGCGCGGCGCGGTCATCAATATCGAGGCCATAGAGGTTGTGGCTGAGGATAAGCTCGGGGATCTCGCGGCTGCGGTAACTGCGCTCTTCGTAAATGCGATAAAGGATGTTATAGGCTTCGACCAGAATATGGCCGGAGCCACAGGCAGGGTCCAGCACTGTGATGGATTCGGGCTCAATGCTGGTGGGCGTTAATCTTGCCAGCTCGGCCAGCACTTCGGCGGGCTGCTCGCCCGGCGCCACATAGTAGGGCATATCGCCAGCCAAGGGCGAACCTGGGTAAGTTTGCAGCCAGTAGCGCCCTAGCGAGTTTTGCACCAGATACTGCACAATCCAGTTGGGGGTAAACAGCTGGGTGGCGGCGGGAATATCGGCGGATTTAACGACTTTGCCGATGACCTCATCTTTTTTATCGCTGATATAAAACTGATACAGCCAGCCGATAACCTCCACCTGCTGCCAATCGGCCTCGGGGATGGCGTCTATCAATTCGCGCCAAAAGGCATCGGTACGGGTGAGGCCAAGTGGCAACAGCAGCTCGGTTTCATCGTCGATGGCCTCAAACAAAAACGGCATGGCGCCATGTAAGCGGTGGCACTGGCCGAGCAGCAATTCACGGAACAAGGTCTCTTGCTGATTACCGGCCAGCAGTAAGTCGAGCAGCGCAGGTTTATCAAGCGCAACGCCTTCGCTGATTAACGAGTCGATCACCTCGGTGGCGCGATCCAGCACTTCGAAGCCTTGGGGCTGGCTGGGGTGCGATAAGATACGCACGCCGTGCTCAAGATAGCCCTCTTCGCTTTTGAGCTCCATAAAACGGATAGCGCAAAAACGGTTAAACCAGGTGTAGGCCATCTGCTCGATCACGGCGCTAAAGCCCTCATCGGCAATCCGCTGGCTCAAGCGCTTGAGCGGCGTGCTGTAGCGGGCCGAATGGGTGTAACCCGCGACCTGCAGCACATCGCCACTGATGCTGGGCGCTGTGATGCCCTTGGCGGTTAAGCCAAACTCCCCGGCCCGCGCCTCGATGGCCTTGATAAACGCAGTGCGGGCCCGAGGCGCGACTTTTTTAAGGTTATTGGTGTTCATATTTCATCCATTACAAGGAACCGTCACAGGGGATCCGTTATGAGCTATCCGTTATGAGCTATCCGTTACTTAATCCGTACCCGCTTACCAGCGCTGATGGCATCGTTTAAGCGGCTGCGCAGCTTATCAAGATAAGCTTCGATATCGTCTCGAGTTTCAATAAACATATGACTGGCACCTAACAGCTCGGTGGGCGAGACTATTTCAATCGGCTTGGCGACAGGGGCCGCGGGTTTAACGGGCTGTGGTGTAACAGGCTCTGGTTTAACAGGCACAGGTTTAACTGACGGCGGTGTCACGGTTGAACCCGACGGCGCCATTGCTACTGTGCCAGTGGTTGCTGTGCCTATTGCAGCGCCGCCCGCTGCGACCTGTGCGCCTGGCTCAGTGACCGTTGAGCCCTGCTGCGCTTGCGCCTGCTTTAACTGTGCCTGGTCTAACTGCGCCTGCTGCGCAGCGCTGTACGTGTTGATGATCTCAATGACATCATCTTCGAGTTCATCGGCTTGTTTCTCAAAACTCAACATTTCATGCAGCGAGTGGCTTTGGGCGACCTTTTGTTTTAGGTCTTCAAAGGGATGCAGGGCGCGATTGCAAAGCTCATCCGGTAAACCTGCCAGTAAACTGACACAACTTTGCTTAACGGTATCAATGCTAACCACTGCGGCGTAACGGCGAGTCTCGATCAAGCGCTGATTGACGCGTTTTAGGGTATCAATGTGAGTTGCGACCGTACGCAGCTTAGCGTAGGGCGCGGCCGCCTTGACGATAAGCTCAAGCTCATTGAAGGCATTGACGGCTTCGGTATCTTGTTCCAAGGCATGGCGGTTAGCGGCAAATTGCTCGCCTATCGCGCGCTTGAGCTGTTGCCAAGTCTCAAATTGGCGGGTAAAGAACTCTTCGACTTCTTCAAAGTCCTCGGCAAAGTCTTGCAGATCATTGCTGTGGCTTTGTAATTGTTCGATTAGGCTAAAACTGTTGTTTTGCTGCTCCAGCAAGGTAGCCACTAAACGGGTGCCCTGCTCTAATACCGTTTTGCCGGGGCAATCGGATAAATTGGCTTTTTGGGTGAAGTCTCTGAGCAGCGCCTGCCAGCTGTTAAGTTCTTCCAACAGTTTTTTGGCTAGTTCTTTTTCGCTCACATCAAAGGGTTTGTTAAAAATCTCTTTGGCAAGCTTTGCCGCTTTGCTAATTTGCAGCTCGGAGTGTTGCCTCACGCGCCGTAGACGCAAGGTGGCAAAACTGCGAACTGAGGTAAATTGCTCATAACTGCGTTTAAGGGGTAAATCCCCCGCAGGCGTTGACAGCGCCACCTTACCTTGCAGTACTAGGTACGCAAGTTGCAGTATCACTTCGTCACGGTTCCAGCCAAAAGGACGGCCAGTAAATCGCTCCAGCATATCCTTTAAATACACTGGCTTATTGGCTGAATCTGCCACATCCAAGAAAAGCGCAATTTCTTGCTTAGCGCCCGCATTAGGATCTTGCTCACCAAGGCCGAGATTGAGCTGAGCCAGATCATCGGCGGTGACGACGGCCTTAAGCTCTTGCAATGGTGCGTTGCCTGAATTTTTAAGCAAGTTAAGTTTTTGGAATGAGTTTTCAATTACATAGGCAAAACACTCGTCAATAATGCTCACCACATTGGCGGCTTTAACATTGAGTTCGCTGCCAAGGGCATAGCAAGGCGCTTGCTTAACCAGATCTTCAAAGGCCAAGCTTAAGCGTTTGCGACGACTGGTGTTTTCCATGGCTTTTTCGGCGAGCAATTTTTCTTGCTCTGGGCGCTGGCCGCGGATCCCTGAGAGGAATTTTTCAGTTTTAAGCCAGGTATCAAACTCATCCCAAAGGCGCTTATCGCTGGGTAATCGTAATAGCACACAACCCTGCCCTTCACTACTCATGGCTTTGCAGGCTTGCTCATGGTAAGTGTCATAATTGGCATCCAAGGGGGAAATCACTTTGAGCACTAAATCGGTTTGCAAACTGCCATCAATTGGGTGGCCATTACAGAACCGGCTTAAGGGATAATCTTGTTTATTGACCGGATAACGGTACTGACGCTTGCCGCCGAGGACCTCGTCGAATACCAGTTTCGCCAGTTGGCGGTTTTCTTCAGTAGACTCTACTTGAGTATGTTTGATTTCCTGTTCGATGGCTTTCTCATCATCGGTGAGGAACACATATTCATCACCATTACGGGTGATCAGTAACTGATTTTCCAAACGGTTAAGGCTGGCTTCAATCCGACTTTTTAGGGCTACTTTATCGGTGTCGATTTCTTCAATAGACAGCGTCACCAAATTATCTAAGGTCGATTTAAGAATATCGACATAGCGAATTAAAAACAGCGTTTTTAGAATGCATACATCGTAAGGTTCTAGGGTCTTTTTCTCGGCAGCCTGCTCGAAAATACGTTTGACGTTGGTATCTAGAAACGACTCGATAGCGGGATAAAAGGCATGAAACGGAATGAGCACACCTACGGATTCTTGCATAAATTGCCGCGCAGCATTTTGAAACGCATCTAGCAATGAACGCTCACCGCGGGAGAGGTGCTTACCTGTGGCGCCGACTTTACGGATAGCCTCAAACACCTTCTGCACTAATAAATATTGATAAGGTACAAACGGATAATGGTCGATAAATTGGACATTGTCCTCAAAGCTATTGAGCTCTACCGTGGTATTGCTGTCAAAGGCGAGCTGGTTTTTGAGGATATCGCCCTTTCTTGCATACAAGGCTGCGAGTTCATCTTTGGCTGTTGGACTCTTTTCGAGCAACCTCGCTTGGATCACTTCACTGGTATTGGATGATGAGAGAGAAATCCGTGTATGGAAACGACCTTGAATTTTTGAAAAATCTTGGCCCTTTTTAGCACTGAGATCACCAAGGACAGCATCAATATCTTCCTGCGAGGTAACAATAACCCATGCCCGGCCACCACAGGCGGTGCCAAGATTTTCGGTGATGGTTTGCAGTTTGAGCATCATCTGTGTGTTGCTGCCAATAAACTGGCCTACTTCATCGACTAAAAACAGAATGCGCTTATCGCCACAGCGATCTAAATACTCCCTCACCCATTTAGCAAAGTTGGCGATGTCGAGGGTAAACATCGACTCGAGGTTTTCCATACTCTGTATCGAGGATGCCTCAGACTGCCCTGTGGCATGGGACCAAGCTATGGCCATTTCGTCACGGCAGAAACCATAAGCATCACGCTCATCTTCCCAGTGATCGCCCTTGACCTCAAAAAACTTGTCTTTAAATGCTTGATATTGACCGCGTTCATCGAGCTCGCGCTCAAGGTGCGCAATATGGGGGTGATCGGCGCTGTACCCTAAGCGCTCGTTAAACACTCGCAGAAAGACTTTGAGAATGGCATCTTCTTTATCTTCGGTATCTGCACGACTATCGATGTTGAATAAGATCACATCGGTGTCGCGATTTACTGCGGCGTGGATATCGCTAAACAGCAGGCTGTCGGTGATTTTTGATTTGAAGAACTCTATCGCAGCGCGGGTTTCACCCTTGTTAACGGCCTTTTGATTGCCCAGCAAATAAGACAAAATTTTAATAAAATGCGATTTACCCGAACCAAAGTAACCCGATACCCATATGCCTATTTTACCGGCAACAGCAGGATCATCGGGATTGGCTATACCAGGCAGGTAGGACTCAAAAAAACGGCGCAAGTGACGGTCAAGCTCTCGGGTGACTACATATTCATCCAGTTCGCTCCAAACAATTTGTTCATCGAGCTGATCGGCTTTAACAACGCCATTGATTGGACGGTCTAGCTCTTTGTTGAATAAGTCTTTTAATTGCATAATGTCTTCCCGAAAATGACGGCTCAGATTTTTATCTGGCATTCCGTTGCTGGTTTTTATGGTTTAGTCTGTTTACTTACATTCATTGGTTAATAGTGCTTTGCTCTAGGCACCAACGGAAATGCCCGATAGTAGTTTGCCTGTGAGATCTCAGCAGAATCAAAATCGAAGGGGTATAACTCAAGCCCCGTATAACGCCCTGGGTACATCAGCACCAAAGGTGTGTGTGCCATTTTGGCGTGCAGTGCATTTAATAGGCTGTGACCTCTAAGTAATGGCCAACATTGCCCAAGGCCTGATAGCACCACAAACTGAGGCTGCAGGGCTTGAATTTTTTCGGATAATTGACTCGCGACCTTGCCTTGCTCCAGTGGGCCCTTGAGGGCTTTTGCCAGTGCTTCGGTGCCCTTTTGTATTTCCATTTCAAAGGCTTTATCTAGAAGTTTTCGGCTTCGGAGCATTTCGATGATTTCTTCAAACAGGTTCAGATGTAGTAATCGATAACTCTGACGCTCAAGCTTGCCTAAAGTGCTTGCAAGGTGATCCCTTATCATTAACTCGTACTGGGGTGGGTAATCGAAAATATAAAAACCAATCTCACCACCCAGTTCTTGGTTGTTTAAAAAGCTGTCACTTTTGAGGCGCTCTTCTATCGCATCTAATCGCGTTATCAGCGAGGTTTTGCTTTCCTGTTGCAAGTTCATCGTGCACTTTCCATGGCATTAAGAATATGGGTGCAATCGAACTGATTACACCAATCAGTAAGCTCGGGTTGCAGATAAACATTTTTGAGTTTTTTACTGCGGCCAGACTCGAGAAAGCCTGCATCCGCAAGGATTTTGAATATATTCGAGCCAATTTTTTGGATCGAGGCAGTTGAGTACTTTTCAAGCCCCTCGATTACCCTAAATCTTGAGTCAATAAATTCCTGCCAATCATCTAATCTGAGCACTTCGCGGTACATGCGACGCGCGTCAGAAACGGTTGTCATCATAAAATCTGATAGCACTGGTGATTGTTTCATCACTGAAAATAACAGGAGCTGATTCGCTAGCTCATCTTGAGCAACCTCGAGGTCCGCCCAAAACGCTTCCCCTAAGGGTTCAATACGTTTTCGGACTGTGCTTGCCATCCGTTTTGCGCTGTGAACTGAAGGTTTTTGTAATATATTTTCATCAACAATGGCCTGTAGCCATTGCTGATCATCTGGGTACGACTTAAGTAGCTTGGCGATAACCCTGCTTTCACGAAGCATGATGCTGCCACCGATAATGTCGCCTAAGTATGCTTTTGCATTCATAAAATTGGACTTCCAGAATGGGAGTTCATCCCAGGTGCTAATACGAGGTTTTCAACGCCGTAGAGCGCCTGATGATTTTTGAGCGCCAGATGTAGCTCTGGCCCTTTAAGGGTATGATCTTGGCTACAATCAACATTCCATAATCTGAGTAAGTAACCTGCCAAGGCGGCTCTGATATCAATTTTTAACCCGCCCTGCTGCATTTGATAATCCCGTTCAATCGCTTCCTTATGACTAATGTAGGGATGAGGGATCAGTTCCAATTCCACGATGCGGTTCCACTGTTTGTCCTTGGCTTGCAGCTCATGGTCCACTGGCTCATCACCATACGGCATAGCCGCCTCAATACGACTGAGTACAAAATCACGAAATTCATTGCTCGTTCTGTCATATGCACGAACATGCCAGCGAAGGCCCGTATCGACCAGTGTATGGGGAACTATCTCACGCACCGATTTACCCGATGATAAGGAGTGATAAGTGATTTTTAGCGAAGAAGCTTTGTAAATGCCCTCACTAATTGCCGCGACAATTTGGATAGCAGGACGATTAAGACGATATGGACTTTCGCAGGTAATAGTCGGAAAGCCTTGCCGTAAAAAACCATCTCCAAACCCTTGGCTTAAGGTAGCTAGAGTTCTGATCACGTCAAAATCGAAAAGGGATATAAAGGACGCAGCCTTGAGATGTTGCTTACGCTTTTCATCATAAACCACATTTTGCGGCGCAATTTCTTTGTAACGGGCAAAGTCTTGGGTCGCAACGGAAGGGGCAATATTGAAGCGCTCGATAAGATCTCTTCGGCGGGCTTCACCTTTGAACATTAACACAAAATCAATGTGAGCCAGTCGCTCGCGCTGTGCAAGCGTTAAACTGTCCAATGTAAGCGGAATCGAAGGCAGTTGAGTCAAAAGCTATCCTTAGTTTACTCATGCTGACGGTACAACAAACTGAGATTTGTTACACTGCCTACTGAATTAAAGTAGGTTGATATTAACAAGAAGTTTATTGTTCTGCTACTGCTATCGAATGTTAGATTGTGATTTGAAGCAGAAATTTTGTATTCTTTGATGAGTTGAAATTTCAGTGGTGTATTCATAGCTTTAGCGCTATTCCCTCTGACCTCTCTGCACGATCCTTTCCAATATCCACTCTTTTACTTCACTTTCTACCCATGCAACAGCTCTACTGCCCAGTTTCACTGCTTTGGGAAAATACCTTTATCAAGGTACTTGTAAATGGTTGAACGGGCTAAGCCAGTTGTGTCAATCACGTCTTTTATTCGAATAGCTATGCCAGTAACTTTCAACTTTTCCAAATCTTTTCAGATATATATCACTCCTGTGCATAAGCCCATTAACGCTTTCAAGGAGCCAGAAATGTCAACAAAAGCGATACCCACCAAAGCTGAACCTAACGACTCGATAAATCAGCCGATCAATCAGTGGCCGCAGACTGCCGAAGCGATCCTTGCCTCTGCCGCCAATATCATTGCCGAGCGCTATGTAAAGAAAGACGCCTATACCAACCCTCAAGCCACTAAGGATTTTTTAACTTACAAACTCGGTGGTTATGAGCGGGAGGTGTTTGCGGTGATGCTGCTCGATAATCAGCATCAATTACTCGAGTTTAAAGAGTTGTTCTTTGGCACTTTAGATGCCGCCAGTGTTTATCCACGGGAGGTGGTTAAGGCTGTATTGGCCGCCAATGCCGCTGCGGTGATTTTTGCCCATAACCACCCGTCTGGCGAGTCTGAACCTTCGGCTGCAGATAAGAACATCACTCAACGGTTAACCGATGCATTAGCACTTATCGATGTGCGCGTGCTTGACCATATCGTGGTTGGCCGCACGCCAGTGTCCTTTGCTGAGCGCGGCTTACTCTAGCCAGCGTATAAACCTACCACGCCAAATCAAGGAGTCCATCATGATCGAATTTACCGATAGCTTTTCACAGTCCTGTGTCGCCGAGGCCTGTGCCGCGTTTCCTGAACTGCGTAACCGTTTAGCGGTTGAACTCATTTTGCCGATGTTTGTGAGACCACTTAATGCCATGGGCCAAGTGATTGGCAAGCCGATTGTGGCACCAAATCCAAAGCTGCATAAAACCGTATTGAGTGTGTTTCACCGTGATGTGGTTGAGCACTTACCCAAGGAGATCAGCTTCTGCCGCTATGTTTGCCCCTGTGACAGTTATGGTGTGCCTACAGGTGAATGGCAGCGTGTGATCAACGGTGTGTACTTCAACCATGGCAGCAACGAGCAACCTAATTGGAGCGTACACACCTAAAGACCGTTTCATGTCATCACCCACTCCACTAGTCGGCTGTATTAACCGCTCTAACTAGCACAGGTATTTATCACTGCTCTCGCTAGTCAGCTAATGAGCCCCCTACTCCCTAAAGTTCTTTTCAACCATTGAGGTCACTATGACAACGCTAAAACTTTTCGATATTGAGCACGCCTGGGGCTTGCCCCGTAAAGTGTCTCCCCGCTTTGGTGCAAGGCTGATTTTACGTGGTCTGCACTTGGATTATCTCAATGACCGTTCAAGCTTTGTCGGTGAATTTCCACCAGCAATTAAACAACAATTTATCGAGGCCTTTCCCGCCATGGTTAAACAGCTTGAACGGCTGGTGGCCACCGGCGATATTGATGCCACTGAGCAGCACTGCGTCACCATTGAGCACGTTGGCTTTACCTGTGAGGCCGACACATTAGGCAGCCATGGCTATTTGTATATTACGATTTATCAAACCGAAACTAAACCAAAGCTAAGCCACTGAGCCACTGAGCCACTGAGCCACTGACCACCAGCAACTTCGTCCTGCCTCGATAACCCATTCATTATCGTAAGCCAGTACTAATCCGTTAAACATAACCACCAAACTTTAATCTCCCTGCTCAAAAGCCTTAGCAAGTAGCCCTTAGCGACTCACATTAAACCGCTTAGCAAACACCCGTTTTATTAACCAAACCACATAGACAGCAAAAGCCAAGGCGTGACTGCGCCTTGGCTTTTGCGTATGCCCGTTTTTAAATAAGGAATATTCCATGACATTAACTATCAAGCGTAATCAACTGCCAGCGATGCCTGATCGTTTTTACCAAGTGATCGAAAAGGAACTGGCTGAAGTCACACCAAAAGACGCCAACGCCATCACCCTTAATTTTCGAGATCCAGATTACAGCGCCGAAGATGGTGGCTTTCATCCCGTCGAAGTACGACTTGAGAAACAGCAAGATCACTGGCGTTTCGTCTACGTCACCGACTTTGCGTTTCGTGGCCATCCCTTCCCTGAACTGGTTAAAGACATCGATATCTGCTTTAACAGCAAGCAGGTCTATAGCCTGTTTAGTGGCTGGATTACTGAGCGGGAATCACAGGGGCTGATTAAGTTGTTTAGCGATAACTTTGTCAGTTACTACCAGATGGAAGCCTATCAAGTGCAGGTGAGCTTGGATTAACTCGCCTCGCCGTCATTTCGCGCGAACATCCTATCCTATCTACCGGTTTCAGTTCTATCGCCAGCAACAGGCCAAGCGCATCACACCCGCGCTAATCAGTCTAATTCATTGCGTCAAACCCATATCGTTAACAACCAACCTCGCCCGCAACGTCCGTCGTTAGCGGGCTTTTTGTTTTGGAGTCCACCATGAAAATACACCGCGAAACCATCCTGCCACTGCCAGAGCACTTTTATGAAGTGTTAGAACGACAACTGGCAGCACTCAATAACCCTAACCTAAACAGCGTCACTTTTAACTACCGCGATCCCGACTACAACGCAGAGAGCGGCGGTTATCACCCAGTGGAGTTCAACCTCTACCGCCAAGATGATTGCTGGTATCTCAATTACTTTACCGACTTTGCTTACTGTGGCGACCCCTTTCCTGAGCTTGAGAAAGAAATGGAAGTGCTGTTTCAGGAGAAGCAGGTCTACAACAGCTTCTTTGGCCGTAGCTACCTCGAGCATGCCGACAGCCTAGTACGACTGTTACTGGAGAACTTCTGTAACTACATCGAGATGGAGGTGTACCAGGTTCAGATCAGCGCCGACTGAACTTGGTGCCCACAAAGGTATTTTGGGAACCAAGCAACGCAGGCCCGATGCGGGTTTGCGATGTGCTGGTGCCCACATTCATCACATAGCCAATTGAGGGAACCAAGCATGAACGAAGTCGAAGCGGTCAAGAACCGCGACACCATCAAGCTTATCAGTTACCTGCTCGAACGTCACTTTGGTGAGCAGATGGCCGATGTCTGGAATATCGGCCTTAACCTGGCCCTTAGGATCTCTGACTTACTGGCCATCAAGTTCAGCGATATCGACGGCGACCGCTTAAATATCATTGAGCAGAAGACCGGTAAACGCGCCAGCATCAAACTCAACCCTAAGACGTTGGCATTGATTGAGACTATTCACCAGCGTCACCCTGAACATATCTACCTGTTCCAATCCCACCGCTCGAGCCAAGCCAAAGACCGGCAGGCCCCCGCGAAACCACTGACACGGCGTGCAGTCGCCAAAGCGTTTGCCTTTGTCGGTGACGATATCAAGTTAGCCCTGGGCACCCACTCGATGCGTAAAACCCGCGGCTATCACCTGTATCAAGCCTGCAAAGACATTGGCCGGGTGATGCGCATGCTGCGGCATCAATCGGAAGCGGTCACCCTGCGTTATATCGGCATTACTCAGCAGCAAATCGATAAGGACTTTGTCGAGTTGGAAATCTAAGTCAATCAGCACGTCCATTTCACCCTATGCAACCCATTAGCAGATGAGACCTAGGGGTATCTGCGTTATTTTTCTTGGAGTCCATACCATGTATACATTTCAACCCGGTGATCATCTGGTCACCAATATCGATCCGCTTGGCTTAACCGAACACCATGGCCTGTATGTGGGTCATGGCCATGTGATCCACTTATCTAAACAGGGCATCATCGAAGAAATCGATCTGCAGCAATTTGCTGGTGGCCATAGCGTTAGAGTGAAAAAGTCCAGCCTGTATCCCCATCAGGCCATTGAACTTGCACGCAGTCAGCTGGGTCACAGTCCATACGGCGTAGCTACCAATAATTGCGAGCACTTCGTTAATGAATGCTTAGCGGGAAGTAGTACCTCCAATCAAGTCAGTAATCTCACTCACGTTGCCCTGCAAGGCTCTGCCAGAGCAGGCTTACTGGGAAGTACTGCGTCAAAGCTGGCCACGGGGACTGTCGCAAACGTCGTGTTAGCCTCTACCGCCATCAAAATGACCGGTGAGTACCTAGGGCTACCCGATAACGTCAACACGCTGCTAGGGACGCCTGGAGATCTTGTGGCTAAACCTGCTGAATGCCTAGTAAAAGGCACTAGCCAAACTCTGGGTGAGAGTTATGCTTGCTTACGCCAAGGTGAAATAACTAATGCTGGGATCAAACTCGTCACCGGCAGTGTAGAAACGGGCTTAAACACCGTGTTGACGACAGCAGAAGTGGGCATCAATGGTGTAAAAGCCGGTGCTGAGCTGATAGCCGATGCATGGCATTGGTTAAGGTCATGATGCTTCTGCGACGGTATTGAGTGCTAAGTCAACCATTAGCCCCCCCTATAAACGAAGCGGCATCACTCGCCGCTATCGTTTTTATCCCTATTGCGATTACGTTGAAGATTAGCGTGATAAAGGCGTAACAGGTTTGCCCAGTTAAGCGATACAAACTATCTTCTATCATCCTTGAGCTTTATGGCGTTGCTCGAGCTGACGAGTAAACCGTGTAATCATTATTTTTTTGTACAACGTTATGCTAAGGTATTACCTAGTAGTACTAAGCATTACCTATGGAGTAACAGATGAGCACAATCAAACCCGTGTCGGTTAAATTAGATGCCGATATTAAAGCCAGAGTCGAGCATTTAGCCGAAACGCGTAAACGTTCATCACACTGGATGATGCGTGAAGCGATCCGTGAATACGTTGAGAGAGAAGAGAAACGCGAGGCGTTGCAGCAAGAAGCGTTACGCGCATGGGAAGAACACCAGACATCTGGCTTGCACGTTACCGGTGACGAAGTGGTGAGTTGGCTGGAGTCCTGGGGAAGTGAAAATGAAAAGGCAGCCCCTACATGCCACAAATAATCTTCACTGCCACTGCATTACGTGATTTAGAACGCTTACGTGAGTTTCTTCGCAGTAAAAATCCCCCTGCCGCACAACGGGCTGCCAGCGCCATAATCAATACCATTAGAAAACTGGAAAGCTATCCAGATATTGGCCGGCCTATCGATGACAATGACTTTAGCTTTAGGGAACTGCTGATTGACTTTGGTGACACGGGTTATTTGGCAATGTACCATTATAATGGCGGCGAGCGATTGACCGTATTGTGTGTTCGACATCAAAAGGAAGCCGGCTATTGATCTGGCTGCGCTACGGAGTATTTTAGTGAACTATGTCTCAAGTCTGCATTGTGAAAATGCCATTGCTCTATATGAACGCTAAAGCAAGGGGGCTTAATCCCTTGCTCATCACTCCTTTATTTTGACTCACTCCACCAGCAACCTCATTTAGTAAGCGAATCACTTGGTAATCATGCTGATACGCGACTACAACCAAAGTTGTGATTGCCATTCCCATAAATTTTCGTGTCAGTTTTAGCAAAATAACTTAATCTTTTAAACAAGTCTTGGTAAATGTAAGTGAAATCAGCTTGGTTACGGCACAGTAAATATTGAGCATTTTCTGGGAAATGGATCAACCCTTGAGCATTGAAAATATCTAACCTTAGTGCACTCGCCCAAGCTTTATGTATGCGGTTATACATATTAGCCCGGCCCAATTCAAACTTTCCTAAACTTTTATACGCATGGCCATTGAAGAACAAGCAGACATGGTAATGACACTTATCCCTTCCGCTGATCTCTTTAACCCAGATGTAAAATAGTTCACTTTCGTGGACCTGGCCTAAGGAAGTATCTCGTAATTTTGCCAGATGATCTGCTTTTAACTGAGCCTTCAACGATTCGAAGAAACGGGTGATCACTGCTGTATCAGCCGATTCAAACGTATCAGGAAATCGTAGATCAACTCTTACCGCAAATACCTTTGAATACTCCATAACCACGCCATTTATAACCTTTGTAATTTTATTCAGATATTCTTCAATAGCACCATTCTTAAAAGAAAGTGTTTGCAATCCATCATATTGAGGTGTTGTTATCACCGTTAAATTTCTATTAAAAATACTACCCATTTCTAACTCTCCTTTCCCAATCACTATTTTAAGGGTGTAGTTAACCACTCGAAATTAACACATTAATTCCGATGAATAAAAACACCCATGTAGAACACCAGACAACTTAATTAAAACTTTAAAAAAGCAATAAATAAAACACAGATATAATACTACTTAAACCCTAAATGAAAATTATCCAAAACCAACCAGATTAAAACAATATTTTAAGTTTATACAAGAAAATCACTATATTTAACAGTTATCACCACTCTGAATTAATATGCATAGCATAATAAAAATTAAAGCGATTTATTGTAATTTAAAAAGCACGTTCATGAATAGCGCGCCAGATTTTCAGCTAATTGAACATCGTTAGGAGGTAGAGAGTAAAAAAAGTCTATCACTCTAGTCTTACCTTTCATAATTTCCGCCATTGGGTAGCTTTGTTTTAAGTAATCTAATGCAGCTTGTAAGTCGGATTTTTTACGAGTGCATTTTGGACCGTATTGTAAAATATAATTTTTCATCATATATCTTATTCCAGAATCAATAAATGGCTTCAGCCATTCGAACAGCTCTTGTGCGTCCAGCACATATTTAGGTGGAGGACAAAAGACTCGCAAAAAATCTCTTGAGAAATAACTTAACAACTCAACGGCTAACCACAAGGATTCTACAGATATTTCAAAATCGTCCGGATGTTCGAAGCAATGGATCAAGGCTGCAACCCTAGCAATGTTCTCTGGCACCTTAGATGCGTGGTCTTTTGCATATTCATACATGCCACCGGGGGCCATTTTAGTTTCAATGTCATTAGCAATATCTAACCACACATTTTTAGCTTCATTTGAGAATGTGACAGTGATCCTGTTCCTATAATCTTCCATAGCAATGGCATTTAATAGTAACTGCTTTATTCTATCATTAAATTTTTCAGTCGCTTTCTTAGAATATTCATATCCACTAACTTGTCGGTAACCACATAAAGAAATAGGATTAGTCACTATTGCTCGAGCAAAAAAACCATTTCCCCTCAAGTCATCTTTCGACCGGCCAAGAAAATCTTGTAATGCACTCCATTGAGTCATGATATGTATCGTCAGTCTTGCATCAGACACCACAAAAGACTCTAATGTTTTTCTATCTATATTAACATCCCCTCCACTCCATAATGAATTAATAACTGGGGAATTTCGCATAATAGAACTTTTAAATAAAACCCCACCTTCATCTGAACCTAGAAATGCATTTGGTAAGTTTTCATATAATCCCAAAAGCAATGCTTCTTTGGTTATATCCTCATAAAGAAATTTGGGTGTTCTTGGTTTTATCGGTTCAGCATCTCGATGTGCTTGCAATTCATTAAGTGCTAACTCATAACTTTCATCATCTTTTTCCTTTGATAGGCGTCTTCTTAGCCTTACCGTTTCTTCATCATGAATTTCCTTTTCTATTTTATATTTATTAAGTATGCTTCTGTATTCTATCAGCAATTCTTTTTGTACTGCCTTAAGCCCTTCCATATATTGGCTTTCAACAGTTGATTTTCGCTCACCAGATTCGGCTATCGTAATTGCCAATATTGACACAGGACATATTTTATTAATTGGTAGCGATACATTAATTGCACCCTGTAAAGCAGTTGATATTGTGCTTAGCTGAACTAACACGATCATACTCTCTGGAGCCTGAACAGATTCAAAAGTTTCAAACAAAGCATCGCGCATTAGCGGAGCAGCACATAAATTTGGAACATTGCCATCCGAGATAGGAAAATAATATGGATATCGAGAAAAATTCATAATTAACCTCTATTCTATAAGTTAGTGACTTTTTAAGATCAGCAAAATCTTCTACCTTGCAGCCACTGTTCGACTTCTTGCATGTACCAGCCTACGGCTCTGGCCCCAAGTGTCAATTTTTTAGGGAAAGTCGGATCGTATCGCGGAGAACTAGGGTTTTGTTTGTCATAGATGGTAGAGCGTGAAAGCCCTGTTAACTGGGTTAATGTCTTCAATCGAATGATTGAATTGTTAGTGATGATCAGTTCCATATGCGCCTCTTTGTTGTGTAAGAAGCTGCAATGATATGCGCCTGTCTTTAGCGTTTTCCAGGGAGAAAATCGAGACCATTTTCTCCCAAATCTACGGCAGCACAGGGTTTTAAAGAATAATTATCTCCCGAATTTATTTTTAAATTTTTCTAAGAGTTTCTGCACTTTTCATACTCTTGTAAACGTTTGGCCTTAAAATTTGTTCTGCGTAATTGGCATTCTCCTCTGAAAAATGCTTGCTCACTAAAAATTTGAATACCTCACAAATCACAGCGTTAACTTGAGAGATCAATTTATGGTCACGTTCTGGATCTAGCTTCTTTTTGTCGTTAGGTTCTGGAAATTCTCCTTGCCAAAATTTACTAAGTGCTTCAGTTAAAAACTTAAATTTGCAAATTTGTGAATTTTCTTTACTAGCATCATTATTTGCCCTTGTTTTTGGACGAAGACAGAAAGCAGCAGTCTTTGCTTTCTTTACAGGATAACCCTGTTCTTTCTCCATCCACGACTCCAATTCAATAATTGCAATATCAGATTTATTTTGCATTTCAAACAAACAAAAACCTTTAAAGGCCAACTTATCAAGATCAGATTGATTTCGGATAGATTTATCAACGTAATAGGGACTAGTACTAGGAATTAAGTCAACATCATCAACCATAAACTCTTGAACATCACTTTCAAACACATATATTGAATCAACACCAACCTTTATACTTGTCAATTTATTTAAAGTACTATTGTCTGGCAACCACACACTAACTGCTTTATCAGTGAAAACAAAATCAACTTCACCGTCAATTTTAACGAAATTATTAATCATATACTGTGGCGAATATTTAATTGCATTTTCATACTTACCTAACCTCAAAAAATCATTACGCTTTCCAACACAGTTAATTTCATTTATTTCACCATCAGAATCTAACCAAAAAATGGCGTCTGATGTATTTATTTCAAAATTCCCATGCCGAGCAATAGCATTAACACAGGCCCCTGATAATTTTAAAAAGTTAATATCCTTAATCAATTCCACATCACAAACCACCTCATTTTTATAAACTTCTGTTTTATCTTTACCATTTGCATCTTTAATAGATATAAATTCCTTAAAACCAACTGAAGAGTTCTTACTTATTTTATGAAGAGCCCAAACATTTACATTTGGATGAAAACTAGCCAATACCGGTTTATTATCTTCATTCAGGTTTTTGAGTATCTCAGATAAAGAAATTTTTAATTTATTCCCTGCGTCTAAAAGTGATAGATTTACGATGTTGTCCATTGGTACTCCACTCAAATAAACTGCTATTTCTGCTACTAATAGCAGGAATAGCATCAAAAATCACTTCTAATTCTAAAAAATGAGACAAATTTCTATACCTGTTCATTGGAAAATCATGATTAGACAACAATAAAAACCAGCATTGCATCACAAATCCCATGAGTTACCCGATGGACATTTAAAAAGGTATTGGGACGAACCCAGCATAATGATGAGTTGGAGATCATGGCAAGTATTAGGCATTCTGTATGAATTGACTTCAGTGAATAGGCGAAAATGTACAAAAGCATTAGAGCAGAGCAAGCATAAGACAAATTTTGCGAAAATATATTGAAAAGCTCCTACTTGGCAAGAGAGTTTTTCACGGCACATATAAAGGTAAGGAGGCCCATTTTAGTCACTCTTCAGTGATAAGCACTCTAACCCCTGCTCTGCAAAGACAAATAATCTATCAATATAACCTTGAGAGATCACACTACGGATGATCTCAGGGTCAATATTCAGATAATCATGTACCAGTGCATTACGCAGGCCTATCACTTTACGCCAGCCATTTAATTCATCAGCTGGTTGTGCTCCTCGTTGACACAGGATCTCAAATGCTTGGTAGGCATCCTGCGGACTATGTCCAGCCAGTGCCTTAGCCCAATGTTTTGCAATGCCAATGCAAGCTTCAATAGAGACCTGTAGTGTTCGCTCTGCTGCTCGATATTCGAGATTAGATAAGGAACGCTGACTAAGTAATTGACGTAACTCTCCAAGCTCGGCTTGATACCGGCTAAGGCTTAAACGCAATGACGTGATATAGGCATTATCCGACATAATACAACTATTCCTTTATAGACTTTGGGCAGAATAATCGAGTTCCATTTGCGACATAATGCGGGACTCTTCTTGCATTCTTCGACCTTCATCTCGACTAAAAATAAGTTTGTTGGCATTAATGATACCGAAGGCCAAAGGGATTGGTGCAAGGTTGATATCGACAACGGAAAGCTTTCCTTCGGCTAGCCCCAATGCTCTTTGCCAATCCATAGCAAGCAGTTCAGCTCTAATACGAGTATCAAGCACACTGTCCGCCTTTACCGGATCGAATGCGACGGCTAAATCCCAATCGCTATGCTCGCTAGCATTTCCTTTCGCCTGCGAACCATAAAGCCATAATACCGCCACCTCAGGATGGCTTGCAGCTAAAGCGTTTAGTTGGTGCAAATGCTGGCTCTGCTCGATAGTCATTAGTTTGGCTTTAGGTTAGTCATGATGTAAGTGTACCAACCCTGAGTCGGACTTAACAGGTTAGATTCGTTTGTCACGTCCCCTAACGTTTTGACTCAGGGAGATAATCTCTATTCGGCCTTACAGGTCATGCCCCTAATTTTCTTGAACCCGCTGTTACTGACAAAGAGCCCACTGCTGCAGTGGCAATATGATTGCTCCACCACTCCATTAACTTGGTCCGTCGCTCTAGGTAGGTCGTGCGATTATAGGCACTGCGGATTTGGTTTTTATCAACATGGGCTAACGCGGCCTCAATAACATCACCATCAAAGCCTTGCTCGTTTAAGGTAGTGCTCGCCAGCGAGCGTAAACCATGACCCGTTGTTCTTCCCTTTAATCCCATGCGCCCTAATGCTTTGTTGATGGTTTCTGAGTCTGTGTGCTTTTTGGGATCTTTAGATGACGGAAAAACGAATTGGCTGTGTTCACTAATCGGCTTAACAGTTTCGAGTATCGCGAGGGTATGCTCTGTAAGCGGGATAATATGCTCACGATTCATTTTCATGCGTGATTCAGGAATAGTCCAAAGTTTGGCATCAAAATCGATTTCTTCCCAACGGGCTCCGGCCGCTTCATTTGGCCTGGTCATTGTGTGCAATTGCCATTCAATCAAACACCGGGTCGTTAACAATAAATTGGCGTTTGCAATAGTCTGCAGCAACTCAGCTAGCTCTGCTGGTTTTAATGCCTTCAGATGCTCTACTTTGCTCTTTCTAAAAACTTCTCGAATACCTGACAACGGATTGGCGTGAATGTAACCAGAGTTAACTGAAAAGTTCATGATTTCATTCAGCAACTGAGCGGTACGCTTAACCGTTTCAAGATGCCCCTTCTGCTCTAGGGGCTTTAGCGCGGCAATGGCTATGGGAGCCGTGAGTCTGCTAATCGCAATACTCCCCAGTTTAGGGAAGGCATACAGCTCAAGCTTACGCCAATTGCCTTCGATGGTTTTAGGCTTAATGCTTCCCTGCTTAGAGTCCATCCACATTTGCGCAATATGCTTGAGAGTTTGAGCGTTCTCTGTTGCCGCTTTTAATTTGTTTTCAACTTTAAGTAATTGAGGGTCGATGCCTTCGGCCAAGTTTTTTCGCGCTTCTAGCGCTTTATCTCGCGCCTCAGCTAAGGATACGTCAGGATATGAGCCTAAACCAAAATAGGTGGGTTTGCTGGTGGAGGGACGTATGTATCTAAATTCCCAAGTTTTCCCTGCAGTGCGCACATAGAGATAGAGATTGCCACCATCTGACAATCTATAGGGCTTTGCTTCCGCTTTAGCATTGAGCACCGCTTTTGCAGTCAGCTTATTTGTACTCCTTCCCATACCGTTTTACCCTCTCAAATTAAACCCAAAAGTAATGCTTGATTTTGGCATCATTTTTTACTCGAAAATCAAGCATTACTTATAACTGAATAAGTTCAGACAAATCAGGATATTGCCAAGTTAAATTTGGGCCATAAAATCGAGAAAATCAAGTTAAAAAACGGCATAAAAAAAGGGTGTTTTTGAAGCCAAAAGTAATGCCAAAATTTACCAAATTTTCTTGGCATTACTTTTGGCATTACTAAAAATTTCGGATGCAGTAGGATGTCATCAAACAATATAGGATGATAAGTTATTGATTTTAATAAAATACAGGTAAGAAAAAAGACGTCCTAGGACGTCTTTAAACTTGAATTTGGCGGTGAGAGAGGGAGTCGAACCCTCGATACGTTTCCGTATACACACTTTCCAGGCGTGCTCCTTCGGCCACTCGGACATCTCACCAGATTGTTATCATTAACTTTTACGTGCCAATGAACACGGTTAATCGAGTTAAATAGTGCTTAACGTGTAAGCTTTCATCGTTAACGGAGCGGTACTGTACGCAAAAGCCTTTGTATGGTCAAGTAAAAAAGAATCGATTTCAGGCGGTTGCACAATTGCTAGACAAACCGCCCTCGTTCAAGGCGCTAAAATTAACCAACGCACTATTTTACAGTAAATTTATGGACTTCTTTAGACATGAGTTCGGAGTCATAGGTCAATGCTTTAGTCAATTCCCTTAGCTCATCGGAGATACGTTGAGTGTTTAAGTAAATATCGCTGATCTTTAACGCATTACGATTTACATCTTCAGACACTGCGGATTGTTCATGGGTGGCTGTCGCAATTTGCTCATTCATGCGGTTAATGATATCGACTTGTTCAACAATACGTTTAAGTTCAATGCCTGCTTGCTCCGCTTCTTGGACGCTGGTATTGGCCTGTGCTAATCCGCGATCCATGGCTTTTACCGCTAAATTAGCGCTGGACTTTAATCTGTCAGTCATATTCTTGATGTCAGACGTCGATGTCTGCGAACGCTGCGCTAAGCTTCTGACCTCATCGGCTACCACGGCAAAACCCCTACCCATCTCACCAGCTCTGGCGGCCTCAATTGCGGCGTTAAGTGCTAACAGATTAGTTTGTTCTGCAATGCTGTTAATTACATCTAATACCACCACAATACCGTGAATTTCTCTATCGAGTTCATTGATGGCCTGTGAAGCACCATTAATATCATCCGCTAGTGCTTTAATTGCTTTGCTGGTTCTGCCAACTTCAAGGTTACCGGTTTTGGCCTCTTGGTTAGCCGAATTTGATGCTTCTGATGCCTGTACTGCATTGCTCGCAATTTCGGCAACGGTTGCACTCATTTCTGTCATCGCCGATGCCACTTGCTCAGCCTCACTGTGGCCAGCCATCACATCTTGCTCCATAGCATGGGTGCAAACATCCATTTGTTCAACCGCCTGCTGTAGTTTGCTAGCACTAGCGCGAACTTGTAAGATAACGTTTTCAAAATCACTCATCATCTCGTTGAAAGCTAAGGCAAGTTCACCAAATTCATCTTGGCTGCTGTGGTTTAACCGAACACTGAGGTCGTAGTGTTTTCGTGCTTGTGTAACCGTGGAATAAAGATGATGAACACTCGTATGTAAATATCGGATCACCGATAAACTGAGCAAAAGTACAATGATCAGCACCAAGCTTAACGTCGCCAACACAAAAAACATTTGTTGATTGGCAGATGCAAGGCGTTCATGGGTGATATTCAAAAGATCAGCTGAAACTTGCTGCTCAAAATCCCGCAAGCTGTCAATCCGAGCTGATGATTTAGCAAACCAGTCTTCTGGATTTTGTTGTTGAATTTTCTGGTTATCTTGGTCAAATGCAATTTGTCTTAGCGATTCAACGTCTTTGACTTCATTAGAATTTTGAATGCGGTTAATGGCATCAACCAAATTAGGTGTTGCCAATGCAATAAAACGCTCTAAATAGCTATTTTGCTCAGAAACTAGGGTAATAAACTTTGCGTAAACCTTAGGCTTAAACCCTGCTTGTCCAAATGTCGAACTTAATACTGCCCTCTCAATCCCTGCCCGTTCTTTCATTTGTAGGAAGGCACTAAATGCAGCTGCTTTGATGGCAATTTCTTGATTAGCACCCGTTTTAGCAGTCTCATCAACAATCGCAAGTAGCTCTCGGTTGAGCGCCGTATAATAGGCTACTTCATCGGCAACACTGATTGACAGGTTATCAACCTGCGAGCGAATTGAAGCTAATTTACTGAGTTGAGTATTTAGATCGCGCAGTTTCGGCGCAAACACTGCGGGTAAATTGTGGTTTTCAATAAAAGATTGGAAATATTTGAGCTGAGTATCTGTCAATTGCCTTTGACTGGGTATTTTGCCTGCGAATGCCTTGCCCGCTGAGCCTATAAATCCGGCACTCATGCCCCGTTCTTTTTGCAACTCATGGACAAAGTTACTGTTTGTCACCGCCAATTCGCTTAGCTGCACGACGACTTTCAGCTCTTGACGATATTCATACTTTTCGATGAGAAATAGCGCGCCATATAAAAAACACGCAAATAAAGGGGGCAATACAACCATGAGTAATTTTTGCTTTAAGCTGAGGTTGCCAATCCATTGCCATTTCATAGGGATATCCTTAATCGACTTAGGGCTAAATTGTTAACCTATTATATAGCACAGGATGTTAATGATAACGATAGAATAACGCTAATTTAGAAAATACTAATTATTTAAAAACAAATGGTTGCGACAATACAAGGCTACAACGGCTTTTCGAGATAAGGCTATAAATAAGGCCAAGGGAGAAAATTTCGTGTGATAAAAACAAATGAAAACTGCAACCGCAACAGCGGGAGGAAATGGCCTCCCGCATTCCGATTTTTAGCTAAAAAGTTGTGGGAATAAGCCTTTAATCCCAGCGGCAATGACTTCGATACCAATCGAGAGCATTAATAATCCCATAAGACGGGTAATCACGTTAATTCCTGTTTTACCTAGAATTTTATAGATAATAGATGCCATTCGAAACAGGCCGAAACTCACCAAACCAAAAATAATCACGGTAATAAACATCGCAATAAAATTGGATAATGAATTATGCTCAGCGGCAAACACAATCACCGAGCTAATAGCCCCTGGACCAGCCATTAACGGCAAGGCTAACGGCACAACCGCCACGGACTCCATAGCCGAAGATTCGCGGTCTTCCTCTTGGTTACGTTTTACTTCGCCCAATTT
The DNA here is from genome assembly GCF_023475945.1 of Shewanella sp. 8A. Taxonomy (NCBI): domain Bacteria; kingdom Pseudomonadati; phylum Pseudomonadota; class Gammaproteobacteria; order Alteromonadales; family Shewanellaceae; genus Shewanella; species Shewanella sp. 8A. The sequence continues at coordinate 29,748 of NZ_JAMDJP010000008.1, read as the reverse complement.
ACCCTGCAACATCGACATCGCAATAATCGCGATCAGCGTGCCACCCGCGATCCTGAAAGCCGAAAGTGAAATGCTAAACATATTCAAAATATGTTGTCCCGCGACTATGGTCACCAACAGGATCACCACCACCGCAAAGTTAGCCACTTTACCCGTATGGTTACGCTCGGCTTCAGTTTGATGGCTGGTTAAGCTCACAAACACTGGCAACAAACCAATAGGGTTGATAATGGCAACCAGGCCAAGAAAAAATTTAACGTAAAGTGTTAACTCCAAGTGACTATCCTTATTGAGCGTGTCACGCCAATTTCATCAAACTAAACTTAAGGGCAAGTATAGTAGCTTAAGCACAGATGACTGAAAAATGAGATTTTTGAGGTTAAATCACAAGTTTGAGTAATATCTGTTTACTGTACTCGGCTTATTTTAGACACAAAAGACACATAAGATCGCAATTGACGTATTTTTATTACATAAAAACCCTAAATTGACCGCAAGATCACACTTTACCTTAGGCTTTAGGTGTAATTTTTCACCATAAAGAAGAGTTAGCGAATCGTGCATTCCCTAAATCTTTTTAGGAGTCTTAATCATGACAGTAACCAATGCCCAAGAACTGGATCTCATGGTCGAGCGCGTCGCCAAAGCGCAAGCCGAATATGCCAGTTACAGTCAAGCCCAAGTCGATGCGATTTTCCGCGCCGCCGCACTCGCCGCCGCCGATGCACGCATATCACTTGCGAAAATGGCCGCCGCCGAAACCCGAATGGGGGTGATTGAAGACAAAGTGATTAAAAACCACTTTGCCTCCGAGTACATTTACAACAAGTACAAAGATGAAAAGACCTGCGGAATTTTATCCGAGGACCCCACCTTCGGTACTATCACTATCGCCGAGCCCGTGGGCATTATCTGTGGGATTGTTCCCACCACCAATCCCACCTCTACCGCCATCTTCAAAGCATTAATCAGTCTTAAAACCCGTAATGCGATTATTTTCTCCCCTCACCCAAGGGCGAAAGTCTCGACCACCACAGCGGCTAAACTGGTGTTAGATGCCGCCATAGCCGCCGGTGCGCCCAAGGATATTATCGGCTGGATTGATGAGCCCAGTGTGGCGCTCTCAAACCAGTTAATGACGCACCCCAAAGTGAATCTTATCCTCGCTACGGGCGGCCCAGGTATGGTGAAAGCCGCCTACTCTTCAGGCAAACCTGCCATTGGTGTCGGCGCAGGTAATACCCCGATTGTGATTGATGAAACCGCCGACATCAAACGCGCGGTCAGCTCGATTTTGATGTCTAAAACCTTCGATAACGGCGTCGTCTGCGCCTCAGAGCAAGCGGTGATTGTCGTCGATAGCATCTACGAGCAAGTCAAAGAGCGCTTTGCCACCCATGGTGGTTATCTCTTAAATGCGGCGCAAACCGCTGCGATGCAACAAGTCATCCTTAAAAATGGCGGCTTAAATGCCGACATCGTCGGCCAAAGCGCCGCGACCATAGCGCAAATGGCGGGCATTGATGTCCCCCACACCACTAAGGTCTTGATTGGTGAAGTCACCGATATCACAGAGACAGAAGCCTTTGCCCACGAAAAACTATCTCCTTTACTTGGCATGTACCGCGCAGCCGATTTTAATGACGCCGTCGATAAGGCTGAAGCTTTGGTCGCCTTAGGCGGGATTGGCCACACATCAGGCTTATATACCGACCAAGATACCCAAACCGAGCGGGTAAAAACCTTTGGTTTTAGAATGAAAACCGCGCGAATTCTAATCAACACTCCAGCATCACAAGGCGGAATTGGCGACCTGTACAACTTTAAACTCGCCCCCTCACTCACCTTAGGTTGTGGCTCTTGGGGTGGAAACTCGATTTCTGAAAACGTCGGCCCAAGCCATTTAATCAATAAAAAAACCGTCGCTAAGAGGGCTGAAAACATGCTGTGGCACAAGCTTCCTTCATCTATCTACTTCCGCCGCGGCAGCTTACCTATTGCGCTTGAAGAATTGAGTGATAAAAAGCGCGCGCTGATAGTGACCGACAGATTCCTGTTTAACCAAGGTTATTGCGACGAAACCTTAAAGATTTTAAAAGCCCAAGGTATTGAAACTGAAGTCTTTTACGAAGTGGAAGCCGACCCCACACTAGCCACAGTGCGCCAAGGTGCCAAAGTGGCCAATAGCTTTAAACCCGATGTGATTATTGCCTTAGGCGGTGGCTCGCCCATGGATGCAGCCAAGATTATTTGGGTGATGTACGAGCATCCAGATGTCGACTTTGCCGATTTAGCGCTGCGTTTTATGGATATCCGTAAACGTATCTATAAATTCCCTAAAATGGGCGTCAAAGCCACTATGGTGGCGATACCGACCACTTCCGGCACTGGCTCTGAGGTCACACCTTTTGCTGTGGTCACCGATGAAAAAACCGGCAAAAAATATCCCATTGCCGACTATCAACTCACCCCTAATATGGCGATTGTAGACCCAAATCTGGTGATGGATATGCCGAAATCCTTAACCGCTTTCGGCGGAATCGATGCGATCACCCACGCGCTCGAAGCCTATGTCAGCGTGATGGCGAACGAGTACAGCGATGGTCAAGCCCTGCAAGCTCTTGACCTGCTGTGCAAATATTTGCCTGATGCTTATCAGCTCGGCGCCGCATCCCCCATCGCCCGTGAAAAAGTGCATAATGGCGCCACCATAGCCGGTATCGCCTTTGCCAACGCCTTCCTTGGGATCTGCCACTCTATGGCTCACAAGCTGGGCGCCGAGTTTCACTTAGCCCACGGGCTGGCGAACGCGCTGCTGATCAGTAACGTTATCCGCTTTAATGCGACGGACTTACCGACTAAGCAAGCTGCATTCAGCCAATACGACAGACCAAAAGCCCTGTGTCGTTACGCGGCCATTGCCGATCATTTAGCCCTAGGTGGCAACTCAGATGCGCAAAAAGTTGAAAAATTGCTGGAGAAAATCGAGCAGCTCAAGAAGACGCTGGGCATTCCTGCGTCAATCCAAGAAGCCGGCGTTAACGAAGCCGACTTCCTCGCCAAAGTAGATATGCTTGCCGAGGATGCCTTCGATGACCAATGTACTGGTGCCAACCCTCGCTATCCGCTAATTAGCGAGCTAAAACAGCTACTACTCGATAGCTACTATGGCCGCCCTTTTACCGAGCAATAGTGCTCAATAGATATAAAGTCTAGGCAATAAAAAATCGTTAAATGCAAAAACCCTCGTTTGAGGGCTTTTATCGTTTTAACTTAAGCAAAATCAATTGATGACACAGTACACAACGTTACGATTGACTTGCGAGCTTGATATCAAATAAGTAACAAACTCAATTAATTCAGTGCTAACACATAGTCGATGGCACTGGTAATCGCCGCAACTTGAGCTAAATTGCACTCAGCAGGCGTGGCCGATGGGCTGTCGGGATACACTTCCGTGGTGGTGTTATAAATACACCCCGTCACACTGCTGCATAAACCTAGCGCTTTCAACGGGTAGTTGATCACCCCGTGTTGCACTACCGTTGAGCCGATAATCTCGCCCTTGTCATCGGCAGGCGCGATGTGAGTCACTTTGCTAACGCCATCGATAATCGCCTTTTGGAACGCATCCTGCGGATTTTCGGTATCGCCTACAGCATAAAAACCATCAGGAATCGTCCCGGGAATAAAGTCTTTGCCGTCACGCGCGGCCAAGGCTGGACGAAATTCATCCTCATCCGAGTCGGTGGTTTCATGTAAATCCACATGCACATCAAAACCTTGTGGAACGCTTGCCACCAGTGCCATCAGTGCTGCAGACTCTTCTGCTGGGCTATTAGCATAAAACGAGCGGTTTGGATCGATAGCTTTCGGGTTCCAGCGATTAATAGTCTCATAACCCCAAGGGCTTACACACACTGCCACCACTAAGTTTACCCGCTCAGCATAGTGAGCCGCGTTGTTAGCCAAAAAAGCCAAGGCGCCATGCACGCCACTGGTTTCGTAGCCGTGTACGCCCCCTGTTACTAATACCGTTATCTTTTTCGGATCAAAGCTTGCTGATTTGACCGCAAATAACGGGTAACGCGCTGGATCAATCGATAAAGCGCCATATTGCACCACATTCAGCCCTAATTCGGCCAGTTGTGACTCCATCGCTTTTAGTGGCGCGACAACATTGTCTTGGTAAGAACGTTTAATTTGCGTGCTAGCAAACCATGCGGCCTTTTCTTCATCGCCCCATTTTTCACCGACTGTCCCGATTGGGTAAAAACTCACATTCGCCATAGGTTCTCTTCTTCTGATTTTATGTTTTGGTCTTATGGTTAAAGATTGTTATAGCTCAAAGCACGAGTTGCATCGGAATATCGCGGATCCCACCACGCTCACGAATATCACTTTGCGCAATAAAGCCAAAGCGCTGATAGACAGGCAGCGCATTCACCGCCGAATTAACGGTAAAACAGCCGGGATTACCCTTCGCGAGACACTCAGCTTTAGCATGCTCCCACAGCTGACGCGACAGGCCTTGCCCCTTGGCAATATCCGCCACAAATAGATGATAAAGATGACTGTTATCCTTCATCCCCACCACACCGACGAGTTCGCCAGCCTCATTCATTGCAACATGATATTGATAACCTAAGGCAAAATAATGAGCCACCGACTCAACCGATATGGCGTTAACTAAGGTTTCAGCGCCATCATCTGTGCACGTAGGAGCGATATAAACCTGTGTAAGCTGCGTAATTAACGCGCTTATCGCCTCAATATCTGTTGTACTCGCCGCTCTGATCAGCATCTTCATTCCTTGATAGATAACAGTAGCCAGTATTTAACCCCATTCGTTCAAGGGTGTGATTAGCTGGATATAAATAATACGATGATTAAAAAGCCAGAACAGAGTTCTGGCTTAGGCAACAAGATAAAGGAACCAAATACACGAGTATTTAGTCCATCATCCTCGATTACTTTTTCGTCCAGCTATCCATCCAACGGAACACGTTCGCGTACCATTGTTCTAGGTTTTCTGGCTTTAAGATCCAGTGGTTTTCATCAGGGAAAATTAACAGCTCTGATGGAATGCCCTTACGCTGCATATAGCTGAATGAGGCTAAACCTTGGCCATAAGGCACGCGGAAGTCTTTCTCGCCATGGATAACCAGCATTGGTGTCTTCCAGTTTTCCACATAGTATACTGGGTTGAACTTCTCATATAAGGCTTTGTTATCTGAGTAAGTGCCGCCAAACTCATGCTCTGGGAACCATACTTCTTCGGTCACATAGTACATGGAGCGCATATCGAACAGACCCGCGTGGTTAACGAGGCACTTAAAGCCATCGTTCCAGTTGCCTTGGATCCAGTTCATCATATAGCCGCCGTAAGAGCCACCCAAGGCACAGGCATTTTGTGGATCGAGCCATTTTTGTTGCTGGCTCACCGCAGCCAGACCTTTTTGTAAGTCTTCTAATGGCTTACCGCCCCAATCTTGGCTGATAGAATCGGTAAAGGCTTGGCCATAACCGGTTGAACCGTGGAAATCCACCATCACAACGCCATAACCCGCGCCTGCCCATAACTGAGCATTCCAACGACCACTGAAGGCGTTACCAAATGAACCTTGTGGACCACCGTGGACTAAGTATGCAATAGGATACTTTTTGCCTTCTTGGTAGTTAGCAGGTTTGATCCAGTAACCGTAAACATCTTCGTTATTCCAACCCTTGAAGCTAAATTGTTGGAATTCACCGAATTTGATTTCGGCCAGCTTGTCTTTGTTGACTTCAGTCAGACGCTTCAGGCCTTGGCCGTCGGTGTTAATGCGGTACAGATCGCCCGGCTCAACTAAGGTTTTGCTGTCGAAGATCAGTTGATCGTCGGCGATCGCAATCAGACTGTTGCTGCCGTCGCTGTAGACAGACTGCACATCACCAAACTGAGTATTCACTTTGAAAATAGACACTTGGCCAATGTCCTGCGCCGTCACATACAGAGTACGGTTGTCCGGTGCAAACATCAGCGAGCTTGGGCTTCTATCCCACAGCGGTGCCACTTCCTTCGACTGTCCGGTGCTGGTATCACGCAACATGATGCGGTAACGATCGGCCTCAAAGCCAGGTTTAGTCATCGCGAGGTACGCCATATAACGACCATCGCTTGAGAATGTTGGCTGCGCGTCCCAAGCGATGTTATCGGCGGTTAAGTTAGTGGCTTTGCCGCCATTCACACTCACCTGCCACAAATCGTAATTGGTGGTCCAAGCTTGATCTTTACTTGGCGCCTTAGCGCTGTACACCACATATTGGCCATCTGGGGTGAAAGTCACTTCTTCCATGCCTGAGAACGGTTTAGGCGGCGTTTCGGTGTCTAAGCCTTGAGTGATATCAACCACTTTAGTCAGCTTTTCACCGTTGAGGGCGCCGACAAATAAGTGGTTACGGGCATGGTCTTCCCACGTATCCCAGTGACGTACCATCAACTGCTTGTATTCACGGCCCGTCGATTTACGCTCTTCTTCGGCCTTAAATTTGTCTTTTGAGCACGCTAAGTCTTTACACTCTGGAAAGACGCGCATACTAAGCACGATTTGCTTGCCATCGTTTGACAGTTTGTAACCATCGATATCCAGTGGCAGATCAGAAACTTGCTGCGCTTCACCACCGGTTAATGGCAGTTGGAACAGTTGGCTTGACCCGCTGCGGCTGGCGAGGAAATAAATCGATTTGTCATCGTTTGCGAAGCTGACATCGTGCTCTGTACCGGCGGCAGAGGTGAGCTGCAGCGGTTTCGCGTCTGCTTGCGTCAGATCGAGAAGATATAAATCCGAGCTTGCCTCTCCCTTGTCATTAACGGTTTTCAGGCCGTAAACCAGTTTTGTACCGTCGTGAGATACCACGGCTGAATGCAATTTGTTGAGTTTAACCAGCTGTTGCACAGTAAAAGGCTTAGGATCGGCCGCATGGGCAGAGCAGGCCAAACCTGCCGCGCCAAGCGCCAATAGGAGAGGAGCTATTTTCATTGTTATATCCATCTTTTGTTAAACACATTCGGTAGTTGTACCGAATGAACGGTCAAAACGAACATCAATCGTCTCTATGAAGATAAGTTTGCCACACTAACGAAACAAAAACGCTCAAGCAAGCCAAAAGGCGTACTTGAGCGGATTTTTTTGTGACAAATTGTCAGTCAATCAAGAATAGTCTGATTGAGTACCACTCGCCTTGCTATCTTGCTCAAATCCCGCTTAAAAAAACGACACTTTTGCAAGAAGGCCATTTGCTTAGGCTTTAGCGTTAGCGATATTCACTTTCCAAACCGCTGGCCCCGTTTCATGGGCATTCACGCCGTTTGAGTCAACCGCTACAGTCACAGGCATATCTTCAACGTCAAACTCGTAAATCGCTTCCATACCTAAATCGGCAAAAGCCACAACGCGGGATTTCTTAATGGCTTTCGATACTAAGTAAGCCGCACCGCCCACAGCCATCAGGTACACCGCTTTGTGCTTCTTGATAGACTCAACGGTCGCAGGACCACGCTCAGCCTTACCAATCATGCCCATCAGGCCCGTTTTTTCTAGCATCAGATCGGTGAACTTATCCATACGGGTCGCGGTTGTTGGGCCAGCAGGACCCACAACTTCATTACCCACTGGGTCAACTGGGCCCACGTAGTAGATAAACTTACCAGTAAAGTCGACGCCTTCTGGTAAACCTTCGCCGCTTTCAATCAGGCTTTGGATACGCTTATGGGCAGCATCACGGCCGGTGAGCATTTTACCGCTTAACAGAATGGTTTCACCGCTCTTCCACTGCTCGATATCCGCTTGTGTGACAGTGTCTAAGTTAACACGGCGCACATCGCTGCCCACTTCACGGGTGATTTCTGGCCAGTCGCTGAGTGATGGTGGAGTAAGATCAGCAGGACCAGTTCCATCTAAATGGAAGTGAACGTGGCGCGTTGCCGCGCAGTTCGGGATCATCACCACAGGTTTGGATGCTGCATGAGTCGGCGCAGATTTGATTTTCACGTCTAACACTGTGGTTAAACCGCCAAGCCCCTGCGCACCAATACCTAAGTTATTAGCACGTTCGAAAATGTCTAAACGCAGTTTTTCTTCGCTGGTTTGTGCACCGCGCGCCATTAACTCGTGGATATCTACGCTTTCCATCAGCGCTTCTTTCGCCAGCACCGCGGCTTTTTCAGCGGTGCCGCCAATACCGATGCCGAGCATACCTGGAGGACACCAGCCCGCGCCCATGGTTGGCAGCGTTTTTTCAACCCAAGCAGCGATATCATCAGATGGGTTTAACATCACCATCTTGGCTTTGTTTTCACTGCCGCCGCCTTTGGCAGCAATAGCCACTTCAACATGGTTGCCTGGCACCATATCGATATGCACCACGGATGGGGTGTTGTCTTTGGTGTTTTTACGGCTACCCGCAGGATCAGCCACAATCGATGCACGCAATGGGTTATCAGGGTTGGTATAAGCACGACGCACTCCTTCATCGACCATTTGCTGCACGGTCATATCGGTTTTGTCCCACTTAACCCCCATACCAATCTTAACGAAGGTGGTCACGATACCCGTGTCTTGACACAGTGGGCGTTTACCTTCGGCAGACATACGCGAGTTAATCAAAATTTGCGCAATCGCATCCTTCGCCGCCGCACTCTGCTCACGCTCATAAGCTTCGCTCATGGCATCGACAAAATCTTTGGGGTGATAGTAGGAGATGTATTGCAGGGCATCCGCCACACTTTCAATGAAGTCGGCTTGTTTAATCACTACATTTTCAGACGTTTCATGGTGAGATGACATAGTAGGTGCGCTCCAGCAGCCTTTAGGGCCTTACTTGTTTTTTGTGTAATTCTTTCTGGGCCAATATGATACTCTTTCCCATCTTTTTGGGCTACATCACATTTTTAGATAGGGTTAATTGATGGCAAATAGGGCGGCATTACCGCTGGCAGTACGCCAACTTGACTGGACATTCAGCACTGCAGCAATCTTCAAACACTTTGCAGCCGAGCCTTGGGCCATCTTGCTCGACTCCGCCAATGCGCCCCATCAGGACGCTAAATTCGATATGATTTGCGCAGGTCCCATCGCCACCCTGATCACCCAAGGCGAGCAGACTGACATTCAAGTTCATCAGCCTGAATTAACCAAACCGACTCACCTCAGCCCGCAGGATGACCCTTTTTCGCTAGTTAATCAGTTGCTGCGCCATTGGTACCCACAATCCTTTGCCTGCGATTTGCCCTTTAGTGGCGGCGCTATGGGCAGTTTTAGTTATGATTTAGGCCGCCGAATTGAACAGTTACCCAGCACAGCGGCTAAGGATATTCACCTCGGCGAGATGAATATTGGCTTTTACGACTGGGCATTGATTTTTGACTATCAGCAGCAAAGCTGGTTTATGGTGCACTATTTAGGCGATGCCGCGCTCGATACTCAATTGAACATAATTGAAGCAAAAATAGCCAACACCACAAAACAGGCTGAGTTTAGTCTCACAAGCCCTTGGTCGGCGCAACTCACCAAAGCCCAGTACACCTCAAAATTTAATCAAGTACAGGCATATCTACAAAGCGGTGATTGCTATCAAATTAATTTAACTCAGCGATTTGAAGCTGAGTATCAAGGCGATGAATGGCTCGCCTACTGCAAACTGCGCAGTGCCAATCAGGCGCCCTTCTCTGCCTTTATGCGGCTTGAGGCCAACGCGATTTTATCGATTTCGCCTGAGCGTTTTATTCAGCTGCGCGGGGATGATATTCAAACCAAACCGATTAAAGGCACCTTGCCACGTCATGCCGATCCGGAGCGGGATAAACAGGTGGCACAAACACTCGCCAACTCCCCTAAAGATCGCGCCGAAAACGTAATGATTGTGGATTTGCTACGTAATGATATCGGCAAAGTCGCGGCGCCTGGGTCAGTGCAAGTACCACACTTATTTGCCATAGAAAGTTTTCCGGCTGTGCACCATTTAGTGAGTACCGTCACCGCTAAACTCGATCCACAATACCACGCCAGTGACTTACTGCGGGCAGCCTTTCCCGGCGGTTCAATTACCGGCGCCCCCAAAATTCGCGCCATGGAAATTATTGAAGAACTGGAACCCTCACGCCGCAGTCTGTATTGTGGTTCAATAGGCTATATCAGCCAAGATGGGCAAATGGATACGAGCATTACCATCCGCACTATTGTTGCCGAGCGCGGCAAGCTCTATTGTTGGGCTGGCGGAGGGATCGTCGCCGACTCCAATGTCGATGCCGAATATCAAGAAAGCTTCGATAAAGTCAGTCGAATCTTACCCTTGTTAGATAGCCCTCAATAATCGACAGGAATGAGTGGGAAACCTATGGATCAAGCGGAATTTAGACTCAGATTCAATCTACACCCATTAGCTAAGCAAGATCCGGCGGCGCTCCCTCACCAAGGACTGCGAAAAGCGGCGGTGTTAATTCCCTTGCAGGAAATCCGTGGTGAGCTCAATCTGATTTTAACCCAAAGACCCATGCATCTTCGGGCGCACCCAGGGCAAATCAGTTTTCCGGGAGGAAAGATTGAACCCAGTGATCCAAGTGCGATTATGGCGGCATTACGAGAAGCCGAAGAGGAAATTGGTCTTTGCCGAGAAAATGTGGATGTGATAGGTACTTTCCCTGCCCACAATACCTTTACTGGGTTTGAAATTACCCCAGTGGTCGGGATCATCAAGCAAGATTTTACCTTAAGGCTCGATCCAGGCGAGGTTGCCGATTGTTTTACCGTGCCTTTAAGTTTTTTTATCGAACCAAGCCATCGGCATCGTAACGCATTCTTACGCAAAGGCCGTTATTACAGCGTACACTTTATCCCGTATCAACAGCGTTTTATCTGGGGAGCGACAGCGGCGATCATCGATCACCTCTGTCGGCATGTGAGTCTGCCCGAGGAGATGCTGTAAAGCCGCATTGCTCTTTTGGATAATTTAAATCACAAAATGTACATATAAGCCCGCCACTAACGACGTTAACAGCAGCAAGGGAATATTAAACCAATAACCCAGTTTACTGTGGTGGGCAACATAGTAGTTAAACGCCAGACTTATCAGACTGATCGCACCACAGCCCCAGATGATATATTGCAGTAATTCGGTTTCGCTTGGGTCCCAATAGTGCCTGAAGGTTTCACCGCGACTCAAGTAGGACCCGACCTCTCGTTCGGGGCGAGCCTCGCCAAACACCATCAGCGCGTACACCGCCAATGTCCAACCCAAAATAGATAATGTCGCGAGGATGAGCTGGAATATTTTAACTTTTCTCATATCGCCTCCAAACGTTTAACGCACGATAACCAAACAATCTAAAGATGTCGGATTGTGGTTGATTGGGTATATATTGCTTAATAGCGGTAATATTCACCTCAGGATACCTTTTTCAGCTTGAGAAAAGCCACCAGCAAGGTAATATAAACCTCCAAAATTTTCATATAAAACGTTTCGTTGGAGAACTAAGCAACAATGAGTATTGCATCAGTCGCTTCTGTATTTAAAGGTGAGCACGCAGTCGGTTCTACAGTCACCGTACGTGGATGGGTAAGAACTCGTCGTGACTCTAAAGCTGGCATCTCTTTTTTGGCAGTCTATGACGGCTCCTGCTTCAATCCTATTCAAGGTGTCGTGCCAAATAGCTTAGAAAATTACGACAACGAAGTGTTAAAGCTAACTGCTGGCTGCTCGGTGATCGTAACCGGTGAGATTGTTGAATCGCCAGGCGCGGGCCAAGCCTATGAGTTGCAAGTGACTCAAGTTGAAGTGACTGGCTGGGTAGAAGATCCAGACACTTACCCAATGGCGGCTAAACGTCATTCTATTGAGCATTTACGTGAATTGGCGCACTTACGCCCACGTACTAATATCATTGGTGCCGTTGCTCGCGTACGTAACTGTTTATCTCAAGCCATTCACCGTTTCTACCACGAAAATGGCTTCGTGTGGGTATCTACACCGCTGATCACCGCATCTGACTGTGAAGGCGCGGGTGAAATGTTCCGTGTATCCACACTGGATATGGAAAACCTGCCACGCACCAGTGATGGCAAAGTAGACTACGACAAAGATTTCTTCGGTAAAGAGGCTTTCTTAACCGTATCGGGCCAATTAAACGGCGAAACCTACGCCTGCGCCCTGTCAAAAATCTATACCTTTGGCCCGACTTTCCGTGCTGAAAACTCAAACACTAGCCGTCACTTAGCGGAATTCTGGATGGTTGAGCCTGAAGTGGCCTTCGCCACCTTAAGCGATATCGCCAGTCTCGCTGAAGGCATGCTGAAATACGCCTTCAACGCGGTATTAGCTGAGCGTATGGACGATTTGCAATTCTTCGCCCAACACGTGGATAAAACCGTAATTGAGCGTCTGCAATCCTTCGTCTCGAGCGATTTCGCCCAAGTGGACTATACCGATGCAGTAGATATTCTGCAAAAATGTGGCCGTGAGTTCGAATTTCCAGTGTCTTGGGGTATCGACTTATCCTCTGAGCACGAGCGTTATCTGGCCGAAGAGCACTTTAAAGCCCCAGTGGTTGTGAAGAACTATCCAAAAGATATCAAAGCCTTCTACATGCGCCTTAACGAAGACGGTAAAACTGTTGCCGCGATGGACGTATTGGCTCCAGGCATTGGTGAAATCATCGGTGGTTCGCAACGTGAAGAACGTTTAGACGTGCTGGATATGCGTTTAGAAGAAATGGATCTGAACAAAGAGGATTACTGGTGGTACCGCGATCTTCGTCGTTATGGCACAGTGCCACACGCAGGTTTTGGTCTAGGCTTTGAGCGTTTAGTGTCTTACGTCACTGGCGTATCGAACATCCGTGACGTGATCCCCTTCCCACGTGCACCACGTACCGCGAACTTCTAATATCGTTTCTTAGAAATTTGTCCTTAAAACGCGCTAACAGCGCGTTTTTTATTGCTGTCAAACTGCGCTAAAATTCATCACTCAATCAAACAGCTTAGCCAGAGTCCTTGCGCTTTAGGGGCGAAGAAATCTAAGATGGCAGCGGCTAATACAGTGTCGTTATTTTTTAGCCCAGTTGCATGTTAGTGGCGTAGTTGCACGAAGCAACTCAACAGCATTTTGCTCAATCGAGGAATCATAATGTCAAAGATCAATTTACTTTTGCTGTGCGGCGGTGGAAGTGCGGAACACGATATTTCCCTACTGTCGGCTAATTATTTTGAAACCTCGTTAGCAAAATCAGAACAGTTCAATGTACTACGTGTGGTACTGGATAAATTTGGCCAATACCAAACCGCCGCAGGCGATAACTGCGAGCTGACCAATAACCGTGAGATCCGCTTTCGTGACGAGGGCAAAGCCCCTTGGCCCGTTGATTATGTGATCCCTTGCATTCACGGTTACCCAGGTGAGACAGGCGACATTCAGTCTTACTTTAATCTTATCCAACTGCCCTACTTTGGTTGCGAATCTGAAGCGAGCAGTAACTGCTTTAACAAGATCACCGCCAAAATGTGGTTCAGCGCCTTAGGCATTCCCAACACACCTTATATCTTTTTAAATCAATACGATGATGAAGCCATTGCTCAAACCCAAGCGGCACTTGAAAATTGGGGGTCAATTTTCGTCAAGGCTGCATCTCAAGGCTCATCGGTCGGTTGCTATAAGGTGGATGAGGCTAGCAAAGTGAGCGAAGTACTCAAAGATGCCTTTGGTTATGCCCCCTACGTGATTGTTGAAAAAACCATTAAAGCCCGTGAACTTGAAGTCGCAGTTTACGAATATCAAGGTGAAGTGATCGCCACCCTACCCGGTGAAATCATCTGCGATAGCAATACCTTCTACACCTTCGATGAAAAGTACGCGAAAAACAGTAAGGCGCGAACCGATGTCGTCGCGCAAAATGTACCGACTGAAATCAGCGATCAGATCCGAGCCTATGCGATTAAAGCCTTTAAAGGCATGAAGTTACGTCACCTGTCCCGTATCGACTTTTTCTTAACCGCGGACAATGAAATCCTGCTGAACGAAATCAATACCTTCCCAGGTTCGACGCCCATTTCGATGTTCCCTAAGATGCTGCAAAATCATGGGCATGATTTCACCCAATACTTAAGTTTAGTGATTAACAGCCAGTTAGCGGCAAAGTAACCACCTTAGTCAGAGAAAGGTTTAGTCACAATAAGAGCGCCAATGGCGCTCTTATTGTTTGAGATGATACATCGTGATGATGATCAACGCGGCGACATGGCCGCTTGTTTCGCCAGTAATTCAAAAAACGCTGCCTTGGGCATGGGTTTATAAAATAGATAACCCTGAATTTCTTGAATATGGTTATCCATCATTACCTTAAGCTGTTCTTGAGTTTCAACCCCTTCCGCCGTGACTCGCAGATTAAGTGCATGACTTAAGCGTACTATCGCTTCAATCAAGGCAAGATGTCGCTCACCTTCCGCGAGCCTGTCAATAAAGCTCTTGTCGATCTTAATTTGATCAATAGGGAAATTCGCTAAATAAGACAACGAAGAATAACCCGTGCCAAAATCATCGAGGGAAATGCTAATACCTCGACCGCGTAACTCATTAAGCACTTGAATTAAATGAGTATGTTTTTTCATTAACAGGGATTCGGTGATCTCCAAGGTGATCAACTCATAGGGAAAATCCTCTATCCCTAAACCTTCAATAATATCGGCGAACGAATCACAAAACTCATCCTGCAACTCATGAGACCAAAATTCAAAGGTCGACACGTTAATCGCTAAACTCATCGGCCAACCGAGCGCTTGCATTTCAATAATGGTTTGCATCACCGCTTGGCGTACACAACGGCCAATATTAACAATTAAACCACTGTTTTCAGCAATGGGGATAAACTCATCGGGGGAAATAAACTGTCCTTCATGCTGCCAGCGCAGTAGCACCTCAGCACGCACAATGAGCCCCGTTGTCGCATCGACTATCGGTTGAAAGTACAACTCGAAAGCTTTTTGCTCTAATGCTTGCTTGAGTAGCGTGTGTAAATTAGCAATACGCTCTGCATTTTGTTGCATTTGTTCGGTAAAAAAATGATATCTATTACGGCCATTCGCCTTAGAGATATACATCGCTTGGTCAGCGCAGTTTAACAGTTGCTCTAAATCGAGGGCATCTTCAGGGAATCGCGCAATACCAATACTCACAGAGCTATAAACGCCTTTATCGAGGGATAATTCATAACGTCGATAAACTTGCTTATTGATCTTATCAGCGAGTTGCGACAACTCTCTTTGAGTCACAACCCCTGGCAGTAGGATGGCGAACTCATCACCACCTAAACGTGCAAACACCGCCTGCTCGTTCAAACAAGTTTTAACCTGCTCCACCATCTGCACTAAGAGGACATCGCCTTTGTCGTGACCGTAGGTATCGTTTACTTGTTTAAAGTTATCCAAATCCATCAACATAAAGCTAAAGCCAGGCGTTAGGCTATCGGCACAAATAAGCTCTTGGATTTGTCTAAACAGGGCATTACGGTTAGCAAGTCCCGTCAGGGAATCATTATTCGCTTGATATTTGATTAACTGAGCCGCTTTTTTACGCTCACTGACGTCAGAAAATAACCACGCAAACCCATTATCTGTACTATGGGGTTCACGAAAAACCGTTACAGTTAAATCTAGATAAAAGGTTTCACCATTATTCCGCAGACCGACCAATTCACCCTGCCACATCTTCCCCTCAGAGAGATGGTTAAAGAGGGAAGCAATTTCATGGGGCTCAGAGGGAGAGAAAAACAGCTCAGGATTAAAATCTAAAATAGGGTCAGGCTGTGGCCAAACCATCAGTTTAAAAGCATCGTTGGCATAAAGTACCGAATGCTTTTCATTAGTAATCACCAGTGCTAGGGGTAAACGATCAAATATTTTCACTGCAAGACGCTGAAACTCCAGCGATCGACTACGTTCTATCGCTAAACTCGCTAATCTTGCTGCCTCAGCGATTAAGGTTAAATCCGCAGCCGTTGGGGATTTAATGACTTTGTAATACATTGCAAAGGTGCCAAGCACCTTACCTTGAGAATCTTTAATAGGTTCAGACCAACAAGCTCTTAATCCATGAACAAGTGCATAGGATTTATACAAGGCCCAATAAGGATGATGTTCAATATCCTCAACAATCACCCTTTCCCCCGTATAGGCCGCGGTACCACAGGAACCGGCCTCAGGGCCAATTTCGACGCCATGGATAGCTTGATTATAACTATCAGGTAAATGGGGCGCGGCCCCCATGAGCACTCTTTTACCGTCCTCACTGAGCAATAAGACCGAGGCGTGGGTGCCAAGGCGTTGATCTTCAATTTTTAACACTAAGGCATGGAGAATTTCTGCCAATGGCGCACCATTGAGCAGCATTGAAAGAATACCGTTGTAACACTCGAGGCTAACGTTTTGATTAAACGGGGCACTTAACTTACCAACCGCACCTACAACCTGCATTCCTTCGTCCATAGTACCCTTGTCAGTTAGCGTGTAAGTTAACGACATTACTAAGGTGATTAACCTTTGTAAATTAGAAGTGAATTTTAGGAGTATAAACAAGCTAAAGCAACCTTTCGATGTGTAACCAAAGGTTGCTTTAGTCTAAGGAATATTGACGTTAAAGGATTATTTTTGCCGCAATTGGGTTGCAAGTCCCTACACTAAAAGTCTTTTAAAACCACTCGACCTCCTATAGGAACAACCATACATCACAGCGTATTTCGCGAGCATGCCCTAGCAAGGTCACATTCATGTAATCTCGAAGCGTCAACCCTCTTGGAAATTAGGCGAATATACTGCGGTTTATTCTTGAATGCGTTCAAGCTTTGCGAGATAAAAACCATCAAAACCAGTATCGGCTGGACTGATCGTTTCATCCTCGAGTAAACGGAAATTGGGATTTTCAGCTAAAAAGGCATCCACTTGACCGCGGTTTTCGCAGGGGAAAATCGAGCAAGTAGCGTACACCACAATGCCACCGACCTTCACCATGCGACTGTAACTGCTGAGAATATGCTTTTGCAGTTCCATCAACACAGGTAAACGTTCAGCGGTATCACGCCATTTGGCGTCGGGATTACGCTTTAATACTCCAAGGCCAGAACAGGGCACATCGAGCAGGACGCGATCTGCGCTAAGTTTTAAGCGTTTAATGGTTTTAGAACCGACAATTAACCGTGTTTCGATATTGTGGGCACCATTACGACGGGCGCGCTCTTTCAGATTGTCGAGTTTCCATTGCTCCACATCCATCGCTAACAAACGCCCTTTACCTTGCATTTGTGCAGCAATATGCAAGGTTTTTCCGCCAGCACCAGCGCAGGCATCAATCACTCGCATACCCGGTTTGGCATCGAGCGCAGCGGCTACCCGTTGTGAGCCCGCATCTTGCTGCTCAAATAAGCCATCTTTAAAGCTATTAGTACGAAACAGTGCCGAATCCGATGTCACTTCAAGGGCAGAATCAACGCTTTCGACCGCTTGAGTTGAGACAAATTCGGCCGCTAATTTTTGCGTTAATTCATCACGGGTGACTTTTAAACCATTAACCCGCAGGAAACGTTTAGGTGGCGTGCTTAAGGCCGCGCGCTCTTTTTCCCACGAAGCCCCCAACTGCTCATGTCCCATGGTATCTAACCATTCCGGGCAACCGTCCCAAAGTACGGGGTTAGTTTTAGCCTGTTCAATACGCGCGGCTAAATCATCAGTATCCACTGGCAGTGAGTACTGCATTTTAGGCAGTTCCAGCGCGTGAAATAAGTGCCACACATTAAGTAGCTTTGAGCCTAAACGCGCCATTTCTTCCGGCTTGATGTCGGCTAAGAAACAGTAAAGATTTAAGCGGCGTAGAATATCGCCCGTTACAGTCGCGATCCGCGCCTGCTCGGCGGGTACTAACTTTAATCCTGAAAAATGCTGAGAATAAGCCCGGTCTAAGGGTTTTCCTTCGCTTAGCACCATAGCTAAGATATTGATCACTAATTCATTCGAGCTGGCAGAAAGCGGAGAATTCAACATTTACAGGTCACCGTGAGTAATAAAACCGAGGGATCATAGGAGGTCAGGCACGAATACGCAAGTAAACAGATGCTCAGTTGCTATTAAGCACTGCAAAAGCCCAATAAAAAAGCGATCCACAGGGATCGCTTTCATAAAACACTCAAATGCTCTTACATTTTAGAGCCCCGAGCACCATAGAATAGAATAAAACCGTAGCACACCACAGGCAGAATAAATGCCAGTTGGATGCCTAAGTTATCGGCTAACACGCCCTGCAATAATGGCACAATCGCACCGCCCACAATGGCCAAACAGAGGATACCGCTGCCCTGAGAAGTATGGGGACCTAAATCTCGCAGTGCTAAGCTAAAAATGGTCGGGAACATGATTGAGTTAAATAATCCCACGCCCAAAATCGCCCACATGGCAATGCTGCCACTGGTTGTCATGGCCACCAACACTAACAATGCCGCCATAAAGGCATTGAAGGCAAGCACTGTGCCTGCGGGAATTTTTTGCATCACAGCCGAGCCGATAAAACGTCCGACCATGGCGCCGCCCCAGTAATAGGCGATGTAATGGGCCGCTTGTTCTTCTGGCATACCGACTATGTGTGATTCACCAAGGAAGTTGACTAAGAAGCTACCGATAGAAACCTCAGCGCCCACATAGACAAAAATCCCCACTGCGCCCAGCACTAAATGTGTGCTTTGTAGTGCGCTGGTTTTACCTAAATGGGTTTGAACCCCACCAGTTGTTTCAGTATGTTCACGGATCACCGGCAAATCTAACTTAGCAAAAATGATGGCAAGTACGGCAAGAGCTGCGGCAAGCAACAAGTAAGGCAGTTTAACGACTTCCGCCTCGGCATTGGCTTGCGCTAATTCAGAAGACGCCGTTGCCGCCACCGATAAAATCAAAATCGAGCCAAAAAACGGCGCAACTGTGGTGCCGAGTGAGTTAAAAGCTTGTGTCAGGTTTAAACGGCTCGATGCAGTTTCTGCGCTACCAAGGGCGTTGACATAGGGGTTGGCTGCCACCTGTAAAATGGTGATGCCTGAGGCAAGCACAAAAAGTGCGCCGAGAAATAAACCGTAGGTTGCAAGGGATGCGGCAGGGTAAAACAAGCCACAGCCGATACTGGCAATCACTAAGCCTGTGACAATCCCTTTTTGGTAGCCAAGTCGTTTAACAAGTTGACCAGCGGGAATAGACACCAAGAAATAAGCCCCAAAGAAACAAAACTGGATCAACATCGCTTGGGTGTAATTGAGTGAAAAAACTGCTTTTAGGTGGGGGATCAGAATATCGTTTAAACAAGTGATAAATCCCCACATAAAAAACAGTGAAGTCAGTGATACTAGCGCAAAACGGTAGTTGCCATTATCCGATCCGCTGACGCTGGTCGTGTGGCTGCTGGTGTTAATAGATGACGCCATAGTTGTGCTCTCTAATCATGTTTTTATTATCTAAAGGGTATGTCCCTTAGGCGTTTGCGTAAAACAACAAGCAGTAACAATCGAGTTGTCACTGCTTGTTTGAGGTCATAGCAGGAAGACCGCTAACTTATACAACCAACTAGACCAATAGTGCATAGAAGCTGGCATAGGCTGAAAATATCAAGTTATCACCCTGCAAGTGTGCGGTTTTTAAACCATGTCCGGTTAATTCTTGCTGTAACTTAAGCCCTGCTAGCAACAACTGAGTCTCAGTGTCTAATAGGTTGAAGCAAACCAATAGCTTCTGTTCCCCAAGTTTACGCACAAACACCAATAACGGCTCTGGCGCATCGAGAAACTCAATCTCCCCTTCAATCAAAATAGGATAACCTTTGCGCCATGCAAGGAACTGACGATAGCCATGTAACATAGATGCGGGGTCAGCTTCTTGTACATCAACTGCCAGAGCTCGATGCTCGCTCGTCACAGGTAACCAAGGGGTTACTTGGCTAAAGCCTGCAAAATCTGCATGTTGCTCCCATGGCATGGGAGTACGGCAACCATCTCGCCCCTTAAACATCGGCCAGAAGGTTTTGCCGAAAGGGTCTTGTAACTCGTGAAATTCAATTGGCGCTTCGGTTAAGCCAAGCTCTTCCCCTTGATAACTACAGACACTGCCACGCAGCGAACAAAGCATCGCATTAAGCATTTTCACCATATCGGGTATTTGCTTACCGCGCCCCCAACGGCTCGCTACCCGCTGCACATCATGGTTACCTATTGCCCAGCAGGGCCAGCCATCGCCAATACTGCCTTCCAGCGCTTCTACCGTTTGGCGAATATAAGTGGCACTGTAGTCATCGGTCAGCAACTCAAAACTGTAAGCCATGTGTAACCGATCTTCGCCCTTGGTATAGGCAGCCATTACAGCGAGTGAGTCTTCAGCAGAAACTTCACCTAAGGTCACAGCGCCTGGATAACGATTGATAAGTTGGCGTAATTCTTCAATAAACTGAATCGTTTGTGGGCGATCGTTATTGTAATAATGGTACTGATAGGCATAGGGATTATCTTCACTAAATCCCCGCCCTTGGCGTTTATCCTTGGGTTTTGCCGGATTATCTCGAAGCAGCTCATCGTGATAACAGAAGGTAATGGCATCTAAGCGGAAACCATCGACCCCCTTCTTCAGCCAAAACTCCACATTATCTAACACGGCTTGACGTACTTCAGGATTGTGGAAGTTTATGTCGGGTTGGCTGCGCAAAAAGTTGTGCAGATAATATTGTTGCCTGCGCGGTTCCCACTCCCAAGCGCAACCACCAAAGATCGCTAGCCAATTATTGGGTGCAGTGCCATCTTCCTTCGGATCAGCCCACACATACCAATCGGCCTTAGGATTGGTACGGCTCTCACGACTCTCGATAAACCACGCATGTTGATCCGAGGTATGGCTTAACACTTGGTCGATAATGACTTTAATACCGCGTTGATGGGCTTTTTCAATCAGCTCATCGAAATCCTGCATCGAACCGAATAAGGGATCGACTTCGCGATAATCACTGATATCGTAACCAAAGTCGGCCATAGGGGATTTAAAGAAGGGTGAAATCCAAATGGCATCCACATTCAGGCTGGCAATATAATCCAACTTAGTGATAATCCCGCGAAGATCGCCTACGCCATCACCATTGGTATCTAAAAGGCTGCGTGGATAGACTTGATAAATTACGGCGCCACGCCACCAGGTTAACTCACTCATAATGCCCCTTTATCCTTATTCTTCAGCGAGCTAACCCAAGAACTCACTAACAGGCAGTTACAGCAATGTTACTGCGGAGTAAAGGCGCTACGGCTTGTATTTGTGACAGCGAGCATACGTGAAGAAGGAAATAAGGTTCAATACATCTGCATACGTATGCAAAGGAGACAAGAGATACTAAGCTTCAACCAGGTAAGAATTTAATTTTTATTAACATAGAGTTACGCATATCCATTTATGATTTAGCTAATACATTTTTTATACAAAATCCGACTTTGATCCTGTCTTCAGCCTATTGAATACGTATGCACAATATTGTTACGTCAAGATTACCGGGAGTAGTATCTTCACCGTTGCATAACATTTTGGTCATAAACGCAGCACTTATGCAGTCAATTAAGCGCCGAAATACCAAAAAATGCCGTAAATACAATGCGGTAATAACGATAAAACGCTCTACATAAGCGGTTAAAAGCGACTTCAAGGGGAAGATAGAAATGATGCGATTTAAACCCAGCTTGCTGACCTTAGCACTTGTTGCTGCAGGCGCCAGTATGCACTCCTACGCAGCAGATGCGGTAACAGATAAAGATGTAAAAGCTAAAAAAGATGCAGAAATTGAAGTAATCCAAGTTAAAGGCTTCAGAACCAGTGTAATCAAATCGCTCAATGATAAACGTTTTGGCGATACCGTCGCTGAATCTATCTCTGCCGATGATCTCGGCGCTCTGCCCGACCAATCTATCGCCGATGCGTTAACCCGTTTACCAGGCGTCACAGCTGTTCGTACTGGCGGTCAAGCCAGTGGTCTGAACATCCGAGGTCTCGATGGCGATTTCGTGTTTGCTACTCTAAATGGTCATGAACAAGTCACCACTGGCGGTAAACGTGCCATTGAGTTTGACCAATATCCATCCGAATTAATCAGTCAAGCGGCTGTTTATAAATCTCCAAAAGCCTCGCTGATCGAAGGCGGTGTTGCTGGTACAGTTGAATTAAAAACCGCCGACCCACTTAAAAGTGACAAAGACCAATCATTCAATATCAACACCCGTGGCAGTTTTAACGATCGTGCTGATGAAATCTCTGATGCAGAGCAATACGGCAATCGGTTAAGCCTTGCTTATCAAGGTAAATTCCTCGAAGACACCTTAGGGGTTGCAGTGGGTTATGCCCACCTGTATCAGCCTTACGTTGCGAGTCAGTTCATTGGTTTACGTTTTAATGATGATAAAAAAGACGTTAACGCTGACAGTATCAAGGAAGCAATTAGCGAAGGTTTTGAACTACAACAAAAAGGCGGCGACGATACCCGTGATGGCTATATGGCTGCTATCCATTGGCAACCGACCGATAATCTGAGCCTGAAAGGTGATCTGTTCCACTCTAAATTTACCTCAGAAAACTTTGCCCGTGGTTTCCGTGTTAAATCATTGAAAAATGGCACTATCAGTGATGCCGTTGTCGAAAATGGTTCTATGACAGGTGGTACCGTCTCTACCGACGGCACGGATAACTTTGCGGTTTTCGTGATCAACGATAATGACTCCAAATACTCAGAGCTGACCTCTGGCTCTTTTAATGTTGAATGGAACAACGGCGGCGCACTGACAGTTGCAGCTGATGTGAGCTATTCAAAAGCCGATGGTGAATTCGTTAACGGCGGCACCCGCGCCGTGTTGTATGATGACATTGGTAATGAAGTACGCTCAGCAGAATCGATAACATACCAACTTAATGGTTTAAGTCCTGCCGATATTAGTTTTGCCAACGACTATACCAATACAGCCTCTTTGGGCTTAAAAGAAGTGGGAATGTGGCCTTATAATCAGCAAAACGATCTGGTTGCCTACAAACTCGACTTTAACTATGTCTTAGACATGGGCGTTGTGTCTTCTGTTGATTTTGGTGTGCGCTATGCTGAGCGTGAGTTTAACGCTCAACGCTCACAAGCAGGCTACGGCTTTGAATTTGGTAAAAACCCAAGCAACCAACCGGTGCTTAGCCTCAACGGCGATATGGCAAAAGTGGTTGATTTTGGAGGAGAACTCTCAGGTTACCCAAGTTTCCTCGCTATTGACTTTAACAAAGCTGTCGAGCTGGTCAATGCGCAGTTAGCCGCAACGGGTCAATCACCCTTTACTCCAACAGCTAACTGGTCAAATAACTGGACCATGATCCAAAGCGGCGCGGTCAATGAAGATGTATTGGCAGGCTACGTGCAAGCTAACTTGGACTTTGATATCGCTGATATTAAGGTAACTGGTAACCTAGGTGTTCGTGTTGTTAATACCGATCAAAGCAGTACTGGCTTACAGCAAGTAGGTTATGGTTTAGGTGAGGCCATTACCGATGAACTGGGTGTTGTGAGCACAGATTATATCCGTAACAAGGTCGGCAAAACTTATACTGATTACCTGCCATCATTAAACTTAACCTTCCACCTGACAGAAAACGATCAACTGCGTTTTGCTGCGGCATCTGTAATGTCACGTCCACCTATCGATAAGTTAAAGTCTGGTATGGGTTCTTGGTACGACGATTCAGCAACACCAGGATATAAAAAGTACAATGCGTGGGGTAACACCAGTCCGTTATTAGATCCTTTCTATGCGGATCAATATGACTTGTCCTACGAGCACTACTTTGAAGAATCTGAAGGTGCGGTCGTTGTAGCCTTGTTCTATAAAGATATTAAATCTTTCATCAACAACTTCACTATTCAACCGTTTGATTTTGAAGCGAATGGATTTATCGTACCTGATACCATTATCGATAATGGTGTTGAATTCCCAGTTGTAAAAAATGAAGGTCAATATCAAACAGCCATCAACAACGATAAAGGCGGCTATATCCGTGGTATCGAGTTAGGCTATACCCAAGTGTTTGATTTCCTACCATCACCATTGGATGGCTTAGGCTTCACGGGTAGCTACTCTTACTCCGATAGTGAAGTGGAATTTACCACCGACTTAAGTGGTTCAAACCTGACCATTCCATTGCCAGGACTTTCAGAAGATGTGTTAAACACCACATTATTCTACACCCTGGATGGCTTCGATACTCGAGTCAGCATGAGATATCGTAGTGGCTATGTTTCAGAACAAGTTGCTGTTGAATCTCAATTGGCATTCTTCGATGCGGAAACAGTTGTGGATTATCAGGCTTCTTATGCGCTGGATAATGGCCTTAAATTCCTATTCCAAATCAATAACCTCACTGATGAACCAAGCAAAACCTATTTTGGTGAAGAACATCAAACCGGGACGATTCAATACTTCGGTAGACAATATTTCCTTGGTTTAACCTACTCTCTGTAAGACAGAGTAAAAAAAGCCTGCTTCACACTGAAGCAGGCTTTTCATTTTTTATGTATAACAAAAGTGAGATGACACGCCGACATTCATTTCAAAAGTCACTCTTAAAACCTCACCCGATAAAAGGCCCATAGTATGATACGTCACAGTCTACTCTTCGCCCTTGTGTTAACCGCCTCTTCTCCCTTATATGCTCTAGCACAGGCCAGCCATAGCCCCGTCAGCAGTACAGCATCTTTGCATCTTGAGCCGCTCTCTTGGTGGGCGGGCATGCATAATCCTAAGTTGCAACTGATGCTCCACAGCGATGCACTGCCCGCGGATGCAACGCTGCTTAAGGTTGAGATAGCTGGCCAAGATGTGGTGTTTGAAGGGATTGAGCAGACGGATAATCCCCATTATTTGTTTATCAATTTAGATTTGCGCCAAGCCAAACCGCAGACCTTTGACATCCGCATTCTCGCTGGCGACAAGCAGCTCTTCCAACTGCCCTACACTTTAGCTGCACGGGCTGATGGCAGCAGTGAGCGCCAAGGCTTTAGCAATAAAGATGTGATTTACCTGATCACCCCTGACCGATTCGCCAATGGCGACCCAAGCAATGATAATCAAGCCGATATGCTTGAGCATGCGGCGCCAGAAAATTCCGATGGTCGCCATGGCGGCGATATCGAAGGTATTCGCCAGCACTTAGATTACTTAGTCAAATTGGGCGTCACTCAGCTGTGGATCAACCCACTGCTTGAAAATAACCAAGCCCAGTACTCCTACCATGGTTACGCCATAACCAATCTTTATCGGCTCGACCCGCGTTTTGGCAGTAATCAGGATTACCAAAGGTTAGTCACTGAGGCCAAACAACGTGGCCTAGGGGTGATTAAAGACGTAGTGCTTAACCATATTGGCTCAAATCATTGGTGGCTAAAGGATTTACCGAGCAGTGACTGGCTCAATGTCCCGCAGCATCCCGATGCAAAAAACGCCACAACGTCCCCTGCGGCCAGTTCTACCAGCCCGAGCTTTACCAGTCCGAGTTTTACCAGCCATAGACGCACCACAGTGCAAGATCCCTACGCCGACACGCAGGATAAACAGGATTTTGTCGACGGTTGGTTTGTCGATTCGATGCCCGATCTCAATCAGCGCAACCCGAAGCTTGCCACTTATCTTATTCAAAACAGCATTTGGTGGGTGGAATACGCGGGGCTTTCGGGCATTCGTGAAGACACCTACTCCTACGCCGATAAAGCCTTTTTAACCCAATGGACTAAGGCATTAATGGCAGAGTACCCACATTTTAATATTGTCGGTGAAGAGTGGACCGCCAATCCCATTACCGTCTCCTATTGGCAAAAAGGCAAAATCAATGCCGATGGCTATACCTCAGATTTACCGAGCCTGATGGATTTTCCGCTCTATGAAAAGCTGGTTGAAAGCCTGAACGAGCCAGAAGGCTGGGATACTGGTTTTATCAAGCTTTACGAGATGTTAGCGAATGATGTGGTGTATGCAAACCCAAGCCAGTTAGTCCTCTTTGAAGGTAACCACGACACAAATCGGATTTATAGTCTGCTTAAAGAAAACCTGCCGCTGTATCAAATGGCCCTCACCTATGTGTTAACGGCCAAACGCATTCCACAGCTGTTTTACGGTACCGAAGTATTGATGACCAGCCCGACCAAAGATCGCCACGACGGTGTAGTACGTAGTGATTTTCCGGGTGGCTTTACCAATAGCAAAGTCAACGGTTTTAGCGGTAAAGGGCTAAATGCAAAACAGCAGCAAGCACTTGCGTTTGTGCGCACCCTACTCAATTACCGTAAGCATTCAGCCGCGCTGCAAACGGGCGATTTACTGCACTTTGTGCCGCAAAACGGCATTTATGTGCAATTTCGGTGTGCTGCAAAACATGCCCTCGCGGGCAATGCCTGCTACCAAGCCGATGCAGATAAAGTGATGGTGATTTACAACAAGAATGACCAAGCGCAAACCCTGGATTTAAGCCGATTTAACAAGGTATTGGCGGGTAAGAGCTCTGCTATTTCTGTCTTCTCGGAGGATAAGTTCAAGCTGAATCAATCACTTGTTCTGCCCAATGCTGGCGTTATGCTGCTTGAACTCAATCATCAATAACCCATACTCAATAGCAAACTTAGCTAACAGCGCGGCCAAACCACAGTTTGGCCGCCAAGTCAGTAAAGGAACCTAGGTTGAATTTTATATTATCTAACAGCAGCAAACGTCGCGCTTATCGCTGGCAACAGGGATTTAGCATACTGGCACTCAGCAGCATTAGCACCTTTTGCACCATGACCACACCAGCAATCAGCACTCAAGTAACGGCGTTAGATGCAGTGGCGGCTAAAACTGTGCCTGCCAATCTAAATGCCGACGAAGGTGAAATCCTGCCAGCCGATCATAATGCTGAGCAAGCAAACAAGTTTAAACCCGTTGTTTATCAAATTTTTACCCGACTCTATGGCAATAAAAACACCACCAATAAACCTTGGGGCACGATTAGCGAAAACGGTGTGGGTAAATTTAATGATATTGATGACACAGCGCTCAAAAGTATCAAAGACTTAGGCGTTACCCATGTGTGGTATACGGGTGTACCACACCATGCCTTAATTGGCGATTACAGTGCGATTGGCGTTAGTCACGATGATCCCGATGTGGTTAAAGGTCGCGCCGGCTCGCCCTATGCGGTTAAAGATTATTACAACGTAAACCCCGATTTAGCGGTCGATCCCGCCAAGCGTTTACAGGAGTTTCAGGCACTTATCGAGCGCACCCACAAGCAAGGCTTAAAGGTGATTATCGATATAGTCCCTAACCATGTGGCGCGTAATTACCATTCCATCACTAAGCCCGAGGGCGTGCGCGATTTTGGTGAAGACGATAACCAAACCCTTGAATATGCAAAGCATAATAACTTTTACTATGTGACTGATAAAAAGCAATCCTCTGGCTTTCAAGTGCCAGATTTACCAGAGAGCCTCAAACCGTTAGGCGGCGAATCGCATCCCCTAAGTGATGGTCAATTTGAAGAGATCCCCGCCAAATCGACGGGCAATGGCTCACGCCTTGCCAAGCCAGATATGAACGACTGGTATGAAACCGTTAAAATCAATTACGGTGTCCGCCCCGATGGCAGCCATGATTTCCCCGCACTGCCACTACGCTATGCCACCCTCGGCGCCGAGCAGCACTACGATTTCTGGCAACAACGAACCCGTGAATTACCTAACTCTTGGATCAAGTTCAATCAAATTGCCCAGTATTGGTTAGCGATGGGAGTCGATGGATTTCGTTACGATATGGCCGAAATGGTGCCCGTCGAGTTTTGGAGCTATTTAAATAGTCATATAAAACATAGCCATCCCGAAGCCTTTATCTTAGCTGAGGTCTATAACCCAGCGATGTATCGCGACTATATTCAGCTCGGCAAAATGGATTACCTCTACGACAAGGTCGATCTTTACGACACCCTCAAAGCCATTATGGCAGGGCAAAAAAGTACCGCGCAGATCGCCGCAGATCAGGCCAAAGTGCAAGATATCGACTCGCATATGCTGCATTTTTTAGAAAACCACGACGAGCAGCGCATCGCTAATGCCGCCTTCTTAGGCGCCTTAACTGGTAACACCTCAACGGATGCGGTCGATCCCCGCTACGCCCTGCCCGCGATGGTGGTGTCAGCAACCTTAAGTACCTCACCTACCTTGATTTATTTTGGTCAAGAAGTAGGAGAAGCGGCGACGCAAAACCTAGGCTTTGGCCATGCTTCGCGCACCAGTATTTTTGATTATGCGGGCGTCCCCGCCCATCAGCGCTGGATGAATCAAGGTAAATTTGATGGCGGCCAATCGACAACAACAGAAGCCGCGCTGCGCACCTACTATCAAAAACTATTGAACCTCAGCACGGGGAAAAATGCGCCCGCGCTCTTGGGGCAATATTACTCGCTAGATGCAGCCAACCGTAGCGCGGTATCGGCCGCAAAGCCTAGCAATAAGGCCAACAATATGACAATCAATGGCAGCGCAACGAGTTATGATGACGCAACCTTCGCTTTTGTCCGCTTTGAGGCCAATACCACCGCTAACAAAGGCCAAAAGCTGATTATTGTCAGTAACTTTAGTCAAACCCAAGCCAAGTTATTTTCACTTAAACTGCCCCAATCTCTGATTGCGCAATGGCAGTTAACCGATGCAACCTATCCGCTTAAGGATTTACTGGAAGACTATGAGGCGCAGTTGGTTGTCGAACAAGGTGAAGGACAAGTTAAATTGCAGCTAGCACCTCTCTCCTCTGCGATATTTGAACTCGTCCATTAGCCAGATAGCAAAGTAAGATAAAAATCTTAGGTTAGCGCCAGAGTCACACTTAGTTGTGACTCTGGCTTTTTTAAAACACACTAGCGTAAACATCAGTTAAACAGCACAGAGGCAAGCCATGTTACTCGGCATTCACCATGCGGCGATTATTTGCAGTGACTATCAAAAGTCCAAACACTTTTATGTGACGATTCTTGGCCTTAGCGTGCTTGCAGAGCATTATCGTGAGGCGCGCCAGTCCTATAAACTCGATTTACAACTGCCGGATATGAGCCAAATCGAGTTGTTTTCCTTCGACAATCCTCCCAAGCGCCCTAGCTATCCCGAAGCCTGCGGTCTTAGGCATCTCGCCTTTCGCGTCGCATCGATTGAAACGGCGATCGAGCATCTTACGGCCCATGATATCGCCGTCGAACCCGTCCGCATCGACGAATACACAGGCAAAAAGTTCACCTTCTTTAGCGATCCAGACGACTTACCCCTAGAGTTATATGAGCTATAACCTGAATCCTCGCTGTATTAAAATGTAAATAAAACAGCGCACTAAAATAGCGGATTCACACAACGATTAAGATGAATAAAGCTTAATTACGCCAAGGGATATTTAGCAGTAGACTCAATTCAGCGGCGCAGCACTAGCTCATCGTTTGACCAAAATGGCACAGTAACAGGTCGGCGCTAAACACTAATCACAGAGGAACTCGAGGTGTTTGATAATCCAGCTTTATTGTTATGGAGTGTCTCGTCCTGAAATACGTTGACATAAAGAGGACTTCTTTATGACAACATCAATTAACTCAAGCCGTAAGCGCACACAACGAGATTACACCTTAGCCTTTAAATTAGGCG